>NZ_CP049801.1:2921761-3246401 GCF_011578045.1 Acinetobacter shaoyimingii | reverse complement strand
GAGTCTGCAATTCAACAACTGGATGTGCGTCGAGAGCAAGTATTAATTGAAGCTGCGATTATCGAAGTGGCAGGAAATGATGCTGATCAATTGGGTGTGCAATGGGCATTAGGTGATATATCAAGCGGTATTGGATTGGTGAACTTTTCCAATGTTGGCGCGGGGCTGGCCAATCTTGCAGCAGGTTACTTGTCTGGAGGAACCGCAGGCCTAGGTGGCGCATTAGCATCCAGTAAAAATGGTGTCGGTTCATCGTTATTGCTGGGTGATTATAAAGAAGGGGCAAATGGTTCACGTAAAGTGTATGGCGCACTGATCCAAGCATTGAAGAGCAACACCAAATCTAATCTGCTTTCTACGCCTTCTATTGTCACTTTAGATAATGAAGAAGCGTATATTGTGGTCGGTCAAAACGTACCCTTTGTAACGGGTTCACTTTCGACAGCAGGGGGGAATAACAACCCTTATACCTCTGTTGAGCGTAAAGATGTGGGTGTCACGTTAAAAGTCATACCGCATGTGGGTGAGGGTGGTACGATTCGCTTAGAGGTCGAGCAAGAAGTTTCGGCAGTTGAGGAGAACAAAGGTCAGGCATCGGATCTCGTCACCAGTAAGCGTGCCATTAAAACATCTGTATTGGCTGATCATGGGCAAACCGTAGTTTTAGGCGGTTTAATCTCAGACAACAGTTCAATGAGTCGTGAATCTGTACCAGGTTTAGGTGCAATTCCTGGGTTGGGTCGCTTGTTCAGGTCAAACAACAAATCCAATGAAAAACGAAATCTCTTGGTCTTTATTCATCCGACCATCGTTGGTGATAGTAAAGATGTACGTCGTTTAGCGCAGCAGAAGTATGACCGTCTGTATAGTTTGCAATTGGCGATGGATAAAGACGGAAGCTTTGCAAAACTGCCACATGATGTTGAAGATGTGTATCAACCACGCTTACCAATCACTTCATCTTTGAAAGCACCTGAGCAACCCACAGTGTATAAAGTGCCTGAAAAGCCTGTTGTGCAGCAGAACCGTCAAATTGAGACACCTGTTGCAATAGAGCCACCTGCACCACAAGCAAATTTTCAACCGCGCACAGATGTGCACAAAACCAAAAATACGGTGACAACAACGACCATTCGCCAAACATCACCTTAAGTCTTGGACATGCCATAATCATTTTGACATGGTAATATAAATCCCAAATCAAAATGAGTAGATCATCATGACTTGGAAAATACAATCAATTAACGGTGAATTGACAGACAAAGAATTCAGTATTGATCGAGATATGTTGATTGGTCGTCATCAAGATGCAGATATTTTATTGCCATTTGCTGATGTTTCTCGTCGCCATGCTGCATTATTGTTAAAAGATCAAGGGCTTTGGGTGCAAGATTTGAAGTCTTCAAACGGCACTTTTGTGAATGATGTGCGTATTGAGCACGATACCTTGTTGAAGGATAGTGATATTTTACAATTTGCAGGTCAAAAATTTTCAGTACTCCAGCCTGCTAAAACAGTTGAAGAAATTGAAGCAGCAACTGCGATACCCCCTGTTTCAACAATTGATTCTGACCCTATTCAACAGCCTTCTGAAGCAATTGCTGTGTCTGAAACTGCTCAAGAGCCAGTGCAAGAAAAAACAGTCGCTGAAAAAATGCTTGAGCAAGGGATGCCTGATTTAAAAGAGCGTGATCGTTCTGTTCAATTGGCAAAAGACGGTATGCCACAAAATGTAGGTATTCCAAAGCCAGCACCCATCCCTGAAGGTGTAGATGTGAAGTCTGCATTGAAACAACCTGAATCGTGTGAAGTTGAAATTCCAGCAACATGTGCAGAAAAAGAGCTTGAAACACAAAAGAATGCATCAGTGGGCTTATTTTCATTGATTGCTTTAATTATTGTGGCAATTATTGCTTGGCTTATTTTTAAATAAGTTGTGATTGATGTTTTAAATTGATTTTCAAGGCATGCAATCGCATGCCTTTTATGTACTTATATGTAGATTTTGGATGTAGATAAAAGGAAAATAAATGAATATTGCACATTTGGATCAACGCCAGCTGATTTTATTTGATCTTGATGGAACCTTGGTTGATTCTGCATTTGATTTATACCGTGCAATGAATTTGAGTCTGACTGAGTTAAATTTGCCTTTAGTGACTGAAGAGCAGGTTCGAGTTTGGATAGGGAAGGGTACATCACTGTTTTGTCATAGTGTTTTGCAACATATCACTGGGCAAGTTGACCCTGCACAGCATCAATTGTTACTCGATACTTTTTTACGCATTTACAATGCAGATCCATGTGTAGATACTCGACCATTTGATGGCATTATCGAATTTTTAGACTGGGGTAAAGCGCAAGGAAAGACGTTGGTTTGCGTAACCAATAAGCCAGAACAACCAGCCCGAAAAATTTTAGAGATTTTAGGCATGTCACATTATTTTGCAGATGTCATTGGAGGGGATCGTTTCGAAGTCAGAAAACCTGATCCAAAACCACTTTTGCATTGTGTTGAATATTTTAAGGTAACGCTCGAACAAACACTCATGGTGGGTGACTCTAGTAATGATGTTGAAGCTGCACGCCGTGCAGGTATTGATTGTATTGTGGTCAGCTATGGCTATAATCATGGCGAAGACATCAAACTCTGTCAGCCACAACAAGTGGTTGATAATTTAATAGTGTTACTCAACTAAGATGTCATTTATTTGAAGAAAGGAAGAGGGATGGATAGACAACGCGTTTTTCGATGGCGTCGCTAAGTTTGTATTCATTATTTTAAAACTTAGCACAATCGGAAATTAAAAGAGAATTCCTCATGACGACAGAAAACCAATTTCAACAGCTGCAAGCTCAAGGCTATAACCTTATTCCTGTATATCGTCAGCGTTTAGCAGATACAGATACACCGTTGTCTGTTTTTGCACGTTTAAAAGATCACAGCCAAGCCTATTTATTTGAGTCTGTTGAAGGTGGGGAAAATTGGGCGCGTTATTCGATCATTGGATTAGGCGAGTCGACTGTGTTTTCCTGTAATGCAGGACAGTTAACTGTACAAACAGTTGATGGAACGGTCACAACACAAGCATGCGCTGATCCATTTCAATATATTCGTGATTTTCAGGCACAGTTCAAAGTCCCTTCCAAGCAAGATCTACCCGACCTACCAAGTTTTACAGGTGGTTTGGTTGGGTATCTGGGTTATGACTCTGTTCGTTATATAGAGCCACGTTTAAAGAACGTGCCGACTGATGATCCTGTGGGATTACCAGATTTGTGGCTTATGCTGTCTAAAACGGTGATTGTCTTTGATAATCTAAAAGACACACTGTTTATTATTGTGCATGCTGATACGCAAGACTCAGATGCTTATGCAAAAGCACAATCACAGTTAGATGATATCGAAGCGTTATTGGCAACACCCGTAAGTTTGCAAGCAAAAAAACACACTGCACCTGATTTCAAATCGCTTACAGGGAAAAAGAAGTTCTTAGAGTCAATTGAGACGGTCAAAGAATACATTCGGGCAGGGGATGTGATGCAGGTTGTACCTGGGCATCGCATGGTTTCTGATTTTGATGGTGATCCATTGCAGGTCTATCGTGCATTGCGTCATTTAAATCCATCACCTTACTTATTCTTAGTGCAAGGTCAAACTCTGTCAGATGGTACGCCGTTTCATATTGTGGGATCTTCACCTGAAATTCTATCTCGTTTGGAAAATGGCATTGCCACTGTGCGTCCACTTGCTGGCACTCGTCCGCGTGGTAAAACCAAAGAAGAAGATTTGGCACTCGAAAAAGACCTGCTTTCTGATGAGAAAGAGATTGCAGAGCATCTCATGTTGATTGATTTAGGTCGTAATGATGTTGGGCGTGTGTCTAAAATTGGTAAAGTTCAAGTCACTGATCAAATGGTGATCGAACGCTATTCGCATGTCATGCATATTGTGTCCAATGTGCAAGGTGAAGTGCTGGATGGTGTTGATGCTTTGGATGTTTTTAAAGCAACTTTTCCAGCGGGTACACTTTCTGGTGCGCCAAAAATCCGTGCCATGGAAATTATTGACGAAGTTGAACCTGTAAAACGTGGAATTTTTGGTGGTGCTGTTGGTTATTTAGGCTGGCATGGCGAAATGGACATGTCTATTGCGATTCGAACTTGCGTCATCCGTGAAAATCAAGTGTTTGTGCAGGCTGGAGCGGGCTTGGTTGTGGACTCAAACCCTGAATCTGAGTGGAATGAAACCCAAATAAAAGCTCGCGCAGTGATCAAAGCGGTTGAATTATCGTCAAACGGATTGATTTTGTGAGTTTTTGAGAGTTTTTTTTAAAAAAACACTTGCACGGATTCAAAGTTTTGCTAAACTGCACACCGTTCCGATACGAAACGTACGAAACACTAAGAAACGCCGGCATAGCTCAGTTGGTAGAGCAACTGACTTGTAATCAGTAGGTCCACAGTTCGAATCCGTGTGCCGGCACCATCTTAGAGGTTTGAGTTCATGAGTAAAAGAGCGACACTGAAGTAAGTGTATTGGTGAGGTTCCCGAGCGGTCAAAGGGGGCGGACTGTAACTCCGCTACGAAAGTTTCGAAGGTTCGAATCCTTCCCTCACCACCAATTTAAAACTTCGATAGTTTTGTGGTTGTACCAATATGCGGGAGTAGCTCAGTTGGTAGAGCGGCAGCCTTCCAAGCTGCATGTCGCGAGTTCGACCCTCGTCTCCCGCTCCATCGAAGAATTTAATGCTCTTATAGCTCAGTGGTAGAGCACTCCCTTGGTAAGGGAGAGGTCTCGAGTTCAAATCTCGATAAGAGCTCCAGATATACAGTTTAGCGATTTTATCGCAAAAGTTTTCAGAAGCAGGCTATTTAGTCTGCTTTTCAAGTATTTGGTGTTTGATTTTTTGACAGCATGTCGATACTGCGTTGTATTATAAAACCGTGTTCGACGTAAACGAGGAATATTCTCATGGCTAAGGCTAAGTTTGAACGTAATAAGCCACACGTTAACGTGGGCACAATTGGTCACGTTGACCATGGTAAAACAACTTTAACTGCTGCTATTGCAACTATCTGTGCAAAAACTTACGGCGGTGAAGCGAAAGATTACGCAGCAATCGACTCTGCACCAGAAGAAAAAGCGCGTGGTATTACAATTAATACTTCACACGTAGAATACGATTCTCCAACTCGTCACTACGCTCACGTAGACTGCCCAGGACACGCCGATTATGTTAAAAACATGATCACTGGTGCTGCTCAGATGGATGGTGCGATCCTTGTATGTGCTGCGACTGATGGTCCAATGCCACAAACTCGTGAACACATCCTTCTTTCTCGCCAAGTAGGTGTACCATACATCCTTGTGTTCCTTAACAAGTGTGACCTTGTTGATGATGAAGAGCTTCTTGAATTGGTAGAAATGGAAGTTCGTGAACTTCTTTCTACTTATGACTTCCCTGGTGATGACACTCCAATCATCCGTGGTTCAGCTTTAGCTGCGCTTAATGGTGACCAAGGTCAATATGGCGAGTCTGCAGTAATCGAATTAGTTTCTGCACTTGATTCTTACATTCCAGAACCAGAGCGTGCAATCGACAAAGCATTCTTAATGCCAATCGAAGACGTATTCTCTATCTCTGGTCGTGGTACAGTAGTAACTGGCCGTGTTGAATCAGGTATCGTGAAAGTAGGCGAAGAAGTTGAAATCGTTGGTATCAAAGACACAGTTAAAACAACTGTAACTGGCGTAGAAATGTTCCGTAAATTGCTTGACGAAGGTCGTGCAGGCGAGAACTGTGGTGTTCTTCTACGTGGTACTAAGCGTGAAGACGTACAGCGTGGTCAAGTACTTGCTAAACCAGGTACAATCAACCCGCACACTAAATTCGATGCAGAAGTATACGTACTTTCTAAAGAAGAAGGTGGTCGTCATACTCCATTCCTTAACGGTTACCGTCCACAGTTCTACTTCCGTACAACTGATGTAACTGGCGCGATTCAATTGAAAGAAGGCGTTGAAATGGTTATGCCTGGTGACAACGTTGAAATGTCAGTAGAATTAATCCACCCAATCGCAATGGACCCAGGTCTACGTTTTGCGATCCGTGAAGGTGGTCGTACAGTTGGTGCTGGTGTAGTTGCTAAAGTAACTGCATAATATATAATACGATTCAAATTGAGGGTTTCGGCTCTCAATTTGTTTATAGGTCAGTAGTTCAATTGGTAGAGCGTCGGTCTCCAAAACCGAATGTTGGGGGTTCGAGTCCCTCCTGACCTGCCAAATTTTTTTAATAAAAAGCTTGATGCTGGCTAAACTGGTCATATAATAAGTCGCGAATGCTACGACGAGTACAAAAATGTCGAATGATAAACCGCGTAACGTATTAAGCGAAGCGCCAATTCCCCAAAGAAACAGTTCTGCTGAAGTTGTCAATTCTGGTTCACCAGTTGACGTGATTTTATGGATTTTTGCATTGGCTTTATTTGCTGGTGCGCTCATGGTAAATCAATATCTTCCAGCGTATTGGCCTCCTGCGAACAATATTTGGGTTCGTATCGGGGTAATTTTGGCTTGTATCGTTGTGGCTTTAGGTTTATTATACGCCACCCATCAAGGCAAAGGCTTTGTTCGTTTGTTGAAAGATTCACGCGTTGAACTGCGTCGAGTTGTTTGGCCGACAAAGCAAGAAACAGTAACCACATCATGGCAAGTTTTACTTGTTGTTGTAGTCACAGCCATTATCTTATGGTGTTTTGACTATATTATTGGTTGGTTTATGAAGTTTATTATCGGGTAAAAGAGCTATGAAACGTTGGTACATTATTCATGCCTACTCAGGTTATGAAAAACAAGTGATGCGTTCGCTTAATGATCGAATCCAGCGTAGCGCTGTTGCCGATAGCTTTGGTGAAGTTCTTGTTCCTACCGAAGAAGTGGTAGAAATGAAGGATGGTAAGAAACGTAAGTCAGAGCGTAAATTCTTTCCAGGCTATGTATTAGTTGAAATGGAAATGAATGACGATACTTGGCACATTGTTAAAGAATGTCCAAAAGTACTCGGTTTTATTGGTGGTACAGCAGAAAAGCCTGCCCCAATTACGCAAAAAGAAGCTGATGCGATTCTTGCTCGTGTACGCAATACTGGTGAAGCACCACGTCCTAAGACGATGTTTGAACCAGGCGAAGAATTACTGGTGACTGATGGCCCATTCACAGACTTTAAGGGTGTTGTGGAAGAGGTTCAGTACGAGAAGTCACGTTTAACGTTGACAATCAATGTATTTAACAGACCGACTCAGGTTGAATTGGAATTTCGTCAAGTCGAAAAATCAATGTAATTTGAGTTTGTTCAAAACGCCCGATTTGTAATGGATCGGGCATTGTTGTTGTAACGGTATTATCGTTACTTAAAATAGTTGGGGAGCCTAGCGGCGTTCGTACCCAGAGGTAATAGACAATGGCTAAGAAGATTGACGGCTATATCAAGCTGCAAGTTCCAGCTGGTAAAGCAAATCCATCTCCACCGATTGGTCCTGCACTAGGTCAACGTGGTGTTAACATCATGGCATTCTGTAAAGAATTCAATGCTGCAACACAAAAAGTTGAAGCTGGTCTACCAATTCCTGTAGTGATTACTGTGTACAACGACAAGTCGTTCACATTCATCATGAAAACTCCACCTGCTGCGATTCTTCTTAAGAAAGCTGCTGGTATCCAAAAGGGTTCTGCTGTACCAAACAAAACTAAAGTTGGTAAGTTGACTCGTGCTCAATTGGAAGAAATTGCGACTACTAAAGAACCAGATTTGACTGGTGCTGATTTAGACGCACGTGTACGTACCATTGCTGGTTCTGCGCGTTCTATGGGCTTGGAAGTGGAGCTTTAAGACATGGCTAAATTAACTAAACGTCAAAAAGCGATTGCTGCCGCTGTAGAAGCAAACAAAGTTTATACTTTGGAAGAAGCTGTACAAGTGTTGACAAGCCTTCCTGCTGCTAAATTCAAAGAATCTTTGGATGTTGCAGTAAACCTAGGTGTTGACCCTCGTAAATCTGACCAAGTTGTTCGTGGCGCGACTACACTTCCTGCAGGTACTGGTAAAACTGTACGTGTAGCTGTGTTTGCTCAAGGTGCTGCTGCTGAAGCTGCTAAAGCTGAAGGCGCTGACATCGTTGGTTTTGATGATCTTGCTGAAAGCATCCAAGCGGGTAACCTTGACTTCGACGTGGTAATTGCTGCTCCAGATGCAATGCGCGTTGTTGGTAAATTAGGTACGATTCTTGGTCCACGTGGCTTAATGCCAAACCCTAAAGTGGGTACTGTAACTCCTGACGTAGCTGGCGCTGTTAAAAACGCTAAAGCTGGTCAAGCACGTTACCGTGTAGACAAAGCAGGTATCATCCATGCTGCGATCGGTCAAGTAGGTTTCTCTGCTGAAGCTGTTCGTCAAAACGTTGAAGCTCTTGTAGCTGACCTTAAGAAAGCAAAACCTGCGACTTCTAAAGGTGTTTATATCAAAAAGATCACTTTGAGCTCTACTATGGGCCCTGGTCTTGTTGTTGATGTAGCAAACGTTTCTAACTAAGTTTGACTTAGAAAAAGAATTTTAAAGCCCTGAGTAAAAATCAAAGCGCTGCTTTGATTTTTACGCAAGATAGGAAATAGGCTTCACTCGAAGCATAGCTTCTCGTCTTGCGTGTCGGCAAAGCTATGCTTTGCTGATCGCCCCTCAGGCAAACTTTGAATTGATAAATTTTTCGTTTATCAGCGTCAAAGACCTCGGGCGAGGAAAGTGTTGCGACATTTTCTTCTTAAAAGTCCAGTCCGAGTAGACGCGGTGGTGTGATTTGTTCCTCCTCCGCGTGTAAGTTCAGAAATGGACTTGCGAATTGGGAGTGCGCTCATTTTTGAGTGCATAAATCACCTTTAGGAGGTTTTACAATGGCTCTTCTTATCGAAGGCAAAAAACAAATCGTTGCTGAAGTAGCTGAAGTTGCTTCTACAGCGTTTGCTGCTGTTGTTGCTGACTACCAAGGTTTAACAGTTGAGCAGTTAACTGCTCTTCGTGTTGAAGCTCGTAAACTAGGTGTTCATACACGTATTGTACGTAACACTTTGGCTAAACGTGCTCTTCAAGATACTCAATTCAATATCTTGAGCGACAACCTTGTTGGCCCAACAATCTTAGCTTTCTCAACTTCTGAAGACGACATGGGTGCTGCTGCTCGTTTGTTCGAAGAATTTGCTAAAACTAACAAAGCGTTTGAACTTAAAGCTGCTGCATTTGATGGCAAAGTTTATCAAGGTGCTGAAGTTAGCGTTATCGCGAATCTTCCGAACCAAGAAAAAGCGCTTACTATGCTTGCAAACGTTCTTCAAGCTCCTATTTCGAAATTGGGTCGCTTACTTACAGCGCTTCAAGAGAAAAACGAGTCAGAAGCTGCTTAAGCAGAAACTTATTTCCACACCATTCAATACCCATTTGGAGTTACTCTCATGGCTTTAACTAACGAAGAAATTTTAAACGCAGTTGCTGAAAAAACTGTTCTTGAACTTGTTGAACTTATTTCTGCTTTCGAAGAAAAATTCAACGTATCTGCTGCTGCTGTAGCTGTAGCTGCTGGTCCAGCTGCTGCTGCTGCTGCTGAAGAGCAATCAGAATTCAACGTTGAGTTGACTTCTTTCGGTGCTAACAAAGTAGCTGTAATTAAAGCAGTTCGTGAAATCACTGGTCTTGGCTTGAAAGAAGCTAAAGACATGGTTGAAGGCGCTCCTTCAGTTCTTAAAGAAGGCGTTTCTAAAGAAGAAGCTGAAGAACTTAAGAAAAAACTTGAAGAAACTGGTGCTACAGTTACTGTTAAGTAATTTCTGTAGGAGTCAAATTTTAATTTGACTCCAAAAATTGGCTGATGGCTCTTGGGTCATCAGCCTTTTTGCGTTACAATAATCGGCTCGATTTTGCATTAGTTGCTTTAAAAATCACCGTTTTATAAAAATATATTTATAAATCAAATGCTTACCAATATTTTTCAAATTTAGAAAATATTGTTAAGCGTTTTAATACCACTTAAAATTGCAGCATTTGAACAAAGTGGTGGTCATATCGACCTGCGTAATTCCTTCTGAACCCGTTCTGCAGGCGGGTTTAGTTTACTTTCCGAGGACTCCAGATGGCATACTCATATACCGAAAAGAAACGGATCCGTAAGAATTTTGGTAAATTGCCCCAAGTGATGGACGCTCCGTACTTGCTCGCTATTCAAGTCGACTCGTACAGAACGTTCCTTCAAGACGGCAAAACACCAAAAAACCGCGAAGATATCGGTCTCCAAGCTGCATTTCGTTCAGTTTTTCCTATCGAAAGTTATTCTGGGAATGCTGCTTTAGAATTCGTTGAGTATAGCCTTGGTAAGCCAGAGTTTGATGTACGTGAGTGTATTCTTCGTGGATCAACTTATGCTGCACCAATGCGCGTTAAAATTCGTTTGATCATTAAAGATCGTGAAACGAAAACAATCAAAGACGTACGTGAGCAAGAAGTGTATATGGGTGAAATGCCACTCATGACACAGAATGGTACCTTTGTAATCAACGGTACTGAGCGTGTAATTGTATCTCAATTACACCGTTCACCAGGTGTGTTCTTTGACCATGATAAGGGTAAAACTCACTCAAGCGGTAAAGTGCTTTATTCTGCACGTATCATTCCTTACCGTGGTTCATGGTTAGATTTCGAATTCGATGCAAAAGACCTTGTATATGTTCGTATTGACCGTCGTCGTAAATTATTAGCGACTGTTGTACTACGTGCGTTAGGCTACAGTAACGAACAAATCTTAGACATGTTCTATGAGAAAGTTCCTGTATACCTCGACATGGGTAGTTATCAAATTGACTTAGTGCCTGAACGCCTGCGTGGTGAAATGGCACAATTTGATATTCTTGATGCTGACGGTAAAGCGATTGTTGAACAAGGCAAACGTATTAATGCACGTCACGTGCGTCAAATGGAAGCTGCTGGCTTAACTAAGCTTTCAGTTCCTGATGAATACTTGTATGAGCGTATTACAGCACAAGACATTACTTTACGTGATGGCGATGTAATTCCAGCAAATACAGTGCTTAGTCATGAAATCATGGTGAAATTGGCTGAGGGTGGAGTTAAAGAATTTAACATCCTTTACACCAATGACATCGATCACGGATCATTTGTAGCTGATTCTCTACGTGCTGACACAACTTCAGGTCGTGAAGAAGCGCTTGTAGAAATCTACAAAGTAATGCGTCCGGGTGAGCCACCAACAAAAGAAGCTGCTGAAAACTTATTCAACAACTTGTTCTTCTCTCCAGAACGTTATGACTTATCTCCAGTAGGTCGTATGAAGTTCAACCGTCGTTTGGGTCGTCCTTACGAAGTGGGTACGGATCAGAAGTCACGTGAAGTTGAAGGTATTCTTTCGAACGACGATATTATCGATGTGCTTAAAACATTGGTGGAAATTCGTAACGGTAAAGGTGAAGTCGATGATATCGATCACTTGGGTAACCGTCGTGTTCGTTCAGTTGGTGAAATGACTGAAAACCAATTCCGTGTAGGTCTTGTTCGTGTTGAACGTGCTGTTAAAGAACGTTTAAGCCAAGCTGAAACTGACAACTTGTCTCCGCAAGATTTAATCAATGCGAAACCAGTTGCTGCTGCAATCAAAGAATTCTTTGGTTCAAGCCAGTTGTCACAGTTCATGGATCAAAACAACCCATTGTCTGAAATTACACATAAACGTCGTGTATCAGCTCTTGGGCCTGGTGGTTTGACACGTGAACGTGCGGGCTTCGAAGTACGTGACGTACATCAAACTCACTACGGTCGTGTATGTCCAATTGAAACGCCTGAAGGTCCAAACATTGGTTTGATCAACTCGCTTTCTGTTTACGCGAAGTGTAATAACTTCGGTTTCTTAGAAACACCATACCGTAAAGTGGTTGATGGTCGTGTAACAGATGAAGTTGAATACCTATCTGCGATTGAAGAAGTTGGTACTGTGATTGCACAGGCCGATTCTGGTATCGATAAAGACGGTAACTTAACTGAAGAATTCGTATCAGTACGTCATCAAGGTGACTTCGTTCGTATGCCTCCTGAAAAAGTGACGCATATGGACGTATCAGCTCAGCAGGTTGTATCTGTTGCTGCATCACTTATTCCATTCCTTGAACACGATGATGCCAACCGTGCATTGATGGGTTCAAACATGCAACGTCAGGCTGTTCCTACATTGATCGCTGACAAGCCTCTTGTTGGTACGGGTATGGAAGCGAACGTAGCACATGACTCTGGTGTGTGTGTGATCGCGAAACGTGGCGGACGTATTGAGTTTGTTGATGCTTCTCGTGTGGTTATTCGTGTAAATGAAGACGAAATGATCGCGGGTGAAGCAGGTGTAGATATCTACAACTTGATCAAATACACACGTTCAAACCAAAACACATGTATCAACCAAAAAGTACTTGTACAGTTAGGCGACAAAGTAGGTCGTGGTGACGTATTGGCTGATGGTCCATCGACTGATGGCGGTGAATTGGCACTGGGTCAAAACATGCGTGTAGCGTTCATGACTTGGAACGGTTACAACTATGAGGACTCGATCTTACTTTCTGAACGTGTTCTTCAAGAAGATCGTTTAACGTCTATTCATATTCAAGAACTTTCTTGTGTAGCACGTGATACGAAGCTTGGGCCTGAAGAAATCACTGCAGATATTCCAAACGTAGGTGAAGCAGCATTATCGAAACTTGATGAATCAGGTATCGTTTATATCGGTGCTGAAGTTACTGCGGGCGATATCCTTGTTGGTAAAGTAACCCCTAAAGGTGAAACGCAATTAACACCAGAAGAAAAATTGCTTCGTGCAATCTTCGGTGAAAAAGCGGCTGACGTGAAAGACTCATCGTTACGTGTATCTTCATCTGTAAAAGGTACTGTAATTGACGTTCAAGTATTTACCCGTGACGGCATTGAAAAAGATGAACGTGCTCAAGCAATTGAGAAAGCTCAACTTGATGCTTACCGTAAAGACTTGAAAGAAGAATACAAAATCTTTGAAGAAGCAGCGCGTGAACGTATTGTTCGCTTGTTGAAAGGTCAAGAATCGAACGGTGGCGGTACGACTAAACGTGGCGACAAACTCAATGAAGATATGTTGTCTGGTTTAGAACTTGTTGATTTGTTAGATATTCAACCATCTGACGAAGGCATCGCTGAACGTTTGACTCAAATTCAAGTGTTCTTGAAAGAGAAGAGCCTTGAAATTGATGAGAAATTTGCTGAGAAAAAACGCAAACTTTCTACAGGTGATGAGCTTACAACTGGCGTATTGAAAGTTGTTAAAGTTTACTTGGCTGTAAAACGTCGCATCCAACCGGGTGATAAGATGGCGGGTCGTCACGGTAACAAAGGTGTTGTATCAAACATCTTACCTGTAGAAGACATGCCGCACGATGCAAACGGTGTACCTGTTGATATCGTATTGAACCCATTGGGTGTACCTTCACGTATGAACGTGGGTCAGATTCTAGAAACTCACTTGGGTATGGCTGCGAAAGGTCTTGGCGATCAAATCGATAAGATGATGAAAGAGCAACGTACTGTACTTGAGCTTCGTGAATTCTTAGACAAGATTTACAACAAAGTTGGTGGCGAGCAAGAAGATCTTGATAGCTTAACTGACGAAGAGATCTTGGTACTTTCAGGTAATCTTCGTAAGGGTGTTCCACTAGCAACACCTGTATTCGATGGTGCTGAAGAATCACAAATTAAAGATTTATTAGAACTTGGTGGCATCTCACGTACGGGTCAAACAGTATTGTATGACGGTCGTACAGGTGAACGTTTTGACCGTCCTGTAACTGTAGGTTACATGTACATGTTGAAACTGAACCACTTGGTTGATGACAAGATGCATGCGCGTTCTACTGGTTCTTACTCTCTTGTAACGCAACAGCCATTGGGTGGTAAAGCTCAATTCGGTGGTCAGCGTTTCGGTGAGATGGAGGTCTGGGCACTTGAAGCATATGGCGCAGCTTACACGCTTCAAGAGATGCTTACTGTTAAGTCGGATGACGTTGAAGGCCGTACTCGTATCTACAAGAACATTGTAGATGGTAACCATTATATGGATCCGGGTATGCCTGAATCGTTCAACGTATTGACTAAAGAGATCCGTTCTTTAGGTATCAACATTGAACTGAAAAATGGTGACTAAATCCCCCTCAATCCCCCTTTAATAAAGGGGGAGGCTTTCCCCTCTTTTTTAAAGAGGGGTTAGGGGAGATTACCAATTCAGTTAAAAAACAATATTTGTGACCCAGTTGTGAAGTGAAAATCTCCACAACACACGGAGAAAAAAATTGAAAGATTTGCTCGATATCATGCGCAAAAAGACGGATTCAGATGGTCATGCACCAGTTGAATTTGATCGTATCCGTATTGGTCTTGCGTCACCAGAAATGATCAAATCATGGTCTCATGGTGAAGTTAAAAAGCCAGAAACCATTAACTACCGTACGTTCAAACCAGAACGTGACGGTCTTTTCTGTGCCAAAATCTTTGGTCCAGTAAAAGATTACGAATGCTTGTGTGGTAAATACAAGCGTATGAAATACAAAGGCGTCATTTGTGAAAAATGTGGCGTTGAAGTAACAACTGCGAAAGTTCGTCGTGAGCGTATGGGTCACATCGAATTGGCTTCGCCAGTTGCACATATTTGGTTCTTAAAATCATTACCATCTCGTATCGGTCTTCTTTTAGACATGACGTTACGTGATATCGAACGTGTATTGTATTTCGAATCTTACGTTGTAACAGATCCAGGTATGACTCCGCTTGAGAAATACCAACTTCTTAACGATGAAGAATACTTCACAGCGTTAGAAGAACACGGTGATGAATTCAGCGCGAAAATGGGTGCAGAAGCAGTTCAAGACTTGTTAAAAGACATCGATCTTGAAGCTGAAATCGCACGCCTTCGTGAAGAAATTCCACAAACAACTTCAGAAACGAAGCTTAAAAAAGCATCTAAACGTTTGAAGTTGATGGAAGCATTCAACGATTCAAACAACAAACCAGAATGGATGGTGTTAACTGTACTTCCAGTTCTTCCACCAGACCTTCGTCCGCTTGTACCACTTGAAGGTGGTCGTTTCGCGACTTCTGATTTGAACGACCTTTACCGTCGTGTGATCAACCGTAACAATCGTTTGAAACGTCTTCTTGACCTTGCTGCTCCAGACATCATCGTACGTAACGAAAAACGTATGTTACAAGAGTCTGTAGATGCATTGCTTGATAACGGTCGTCGTGGTCGTGCAATTACAGGTTCGAATAAACGTCCTCTTAAATCTTTGGCAGACATGATCAAAGGTAAACAAGGTCGTTTCCGTCAAAACTTACTTGGTAAGCGTGTTGACTACTCTGGTCGTTCGGTAATTACTGTAGGTCCTACTTTGCGTCTTCACCAATGTGGTCTTCCGAAGAAAATGGCACTTGAATTATTCAAGCCGTTTATCTTTGCGAAACTACAAGCATCTGGTCAAGCAACAACCATTAAAGCTGCGAAGAAAATGGTTGAGCGTGAAACACCAGAAGTTTGGGACGTTCTTGCATCTGTGATTCGTCAACATCCAGTGATGTTGAACCGTGCACCAACACTTCACCGTTTGGGTCTTCAAGCATTTGAACCGACCTTAATTGAAGGTAAAGCAATTCGTCTTCACCCACTCGTATGTGCTGCGTTCAACGCCGACTTCGATGGTGACCAAATGGCGGTACACGTACCATTAACACTTGAAGCTCAATTAGAAGCTCGTGCGTTAATGATGTCTACAAACAACATCTTGTCTCCAGCGAACGGTGAACCAATCATCGTACCGTCTCAAGACGTTGTATTGGGTCTTTACTACATCACTCGTGATGCGATCAATGCCAAAGGTGAAGGCATGGTGTTCGCAGATACTGATGAAGTAAACCGTGCACTTGCAACAGGTCAAGTTGACTTACACGCTCGCGTAAAAGCACGTGTACACCAAACTGTAATCGATGATAACGGTAACCGTGAACAACAAACCATTATTGTTGACACAACTCCTGGTCGTTGTTTGCTTTGGGAAGTTGTACCTGAAGGTATGGATTTCCAACAAATTAACGTTGAAATGACCAAGAAAAACATCTCTAAGATCATCAACTCTTGCTATCGTAAGTTAGGTCTTAAAGATACGGTTATTTTTGCTGACCAATTGATGTATTTGGGCTTCCGTCAAGCGACTCGCTCAGGTGTTTCTGTGGGTATGGAAGACATGCTTATTCCACCTGCAAAATACTCAATCATCGAAAAAGCAGAAGTTGAAGTTCGTGAAATCGAACAACAATTCGAACAAGGTTTCGTAACTGCTGGTGAACGTTATAACAAAGTTGTCGATATTTGGGCGCGTACCAACGACCAAGTAGCGAAAGCGATGATGGATAACTTATCTTTCACAACTGTTAAAAACAAACAGGGTGAAGATGAGAAGCAAAAATCATTCAACTCGATCTATATGATGTCTGACTCGGGTGCCCGTGGTTCGGCAGCTCAGATTCGTCAGCTTGCAGGTATGCGTGGTTTGATGGCTAAGCCAGATGGCTCGATCATTGAAACACCAATTAAAGCAAACTTCCGTGAAGGTTTGACAGTACTTCAGTACTTCATCTCAACACACGGTGCGCGTAAAGGTTTGGCCGATACAGCATTGAAAACTGCGAACTCTGGTTACTTGACTCGTCGTCTTGTAGACGTAGCGCAGGATTTAGTGATTACTGAGCCTGATTGCGGTACTTTAGACGGTCTTGTGATGACTCCGTTCATTCAAGGTGGCGATGTCATCGAGAACTTAGGTACTCGAGTATTGGGTCGTGTACTTGCTGAAGATGCGAAGAAACCAGGTTCGGATGATGTCATCCTTCCTCGTAACACATTAATCGACGAAAAACTTGCAAACTATTTAGAAGAGCAAGGTGTCGATGAAGTGAAAGTTCGTTCAGTTGTTAACTGTGCGTCTACTTTCGGTGTTTGTGCGAAATGTTACGGTCGTGACCTTGCTCGCGGTCACTTGGTGAACCCAGGTGAATCTGTGGGTGTAATGGCTGCTCAATCAATTGGTGAGCCAGGTACACAGTTAACCATGCGTACGTTCCACGTGGGTGGTGCTGCAAGCCGAACTTCTGCTGCAAACAGCGTTCAAGTACGTAATAAAGGTACAGTACGTTTCCACAATGTGAAAACTGTACAACACGCGAAAGGTCACTTGGTGTCTGTTTCTCGTTCTGGTGAAATCGGTATTGCTGATGACATCGGTCGTGAGCGCGAACGTTACAAACTTCCTTACGGTGCGTCTATCTTAATTAAAGATGGCGAAACTGTAGAAGCTGGCGGTATTGTGGCAACTTGGGATCCGCATACACATCCATTGGTAACAGAAGTTGCTGGTAAAGCACGTTTCAGCCAAATCGCTGATGGTGTAACTGCAACATCGAAAACTGATGATGCAACAGGTATGACCACTGTTGAAATCTTGCCTGTAACAGCTCGTCCTGCTTCTGGTAAAGATTTACGTCCAGCAATTGTGTTAGACACAGTTGATGGTGGTGAACAGTTCTACTTCTTACCACAAAGCACAATTGTGACCGTCCGTGATGGCGAAACAATTGGTGTGGGTGATGTCATCGGTCGTGTACCACAAGAAACTTCACGTACACGTGATATTACCGGTGGTCTTCCACGCGTAGCTGACTTGTTCGAAGCGCGTAAGCCGAAAGAACATGCAATCTTGGCAGAAGTGTCTGGTGTTGTAAGCTTCGGTAAAGAGACGAAAGGTAAGAACCGTTTAGTGATTACACCTGATGATGGCTCTGAGATCTATGAAGAGCTTATTCCAAAATGGCGTAGCATTAACGTGTTCGAAGGTGAGCATGTGAACCGTGGTGAAACTGTTTCTGACGGTCCACAAAATCCACATGACATCTTACGTTTGAAAGGCGAAGTTGCACTTACAAACTACATCGTGAACGAAGTTCAAGACGTATACCGTCTCCAAGGTGTAAAAATCAACGATAAGCACATTGAAGTTATCGTACGTCAAATGTTGCGTAAAGTTGAAATCACTGATGGTGGTGATTCAAGCTTCATCAAAGGCGAACAAGTGGATTACATCCGCGTTGTTGGAGAAAACCAAGCATTGCTTGCTCAGAACAAATTCCCTGCGAAGTTTGAACGTCAATTGATGGGTATCACGAAAGCATCGCTTTCTACTGACTCGTTCATCTCTGCTGCATCGTTCCAGGAAACCACTCGTGTGTTAACTGAAGCGGCTGTAACAGGTAAAGAAGATGAGTTACGTGGCTTGAAAGAAAACGTGGTTGTAGGTCGCTTGATCCCAGCGGGTACAGGTTTGGCTTACCACTTAGAACGTCGTCGTCAAGAAGCAGAAGCTGCTGAGTTTGAGCTTGTAAATGACTTCTCTGAAGTTGACCAAGCATTCTCACAAGCGTTAAACGAAGATCAATTCTAAGTTTAATCCTTGATAAAAAAGCCACCTTCGGGTGGCTTTTTTTATGTTTAACTTTTTGAAAAATGAATACTTTATTTAAAGACTAATTTTCAATATAGTGGAAAAAGAAAATAATTCGTGTCTAAAAATTAACTTGAATGGGGAAAGTGGAAAATGCATAAGAGCATACAAATATCGATGAGCGCTTTACTGGTACTGGGTTCAATGGCAGTCGTGGCTCAACCTATGCCAAATACGATTATTGTCGATGATAAAGCTGTTGTTCCAGTGCTCAAAACCCAAATTATTAGAAGAGTTGAAGGCCAACAACCAGTACGGACTGTAGAAGCAACTATTTTCGAAGTGAGCAACAAAGGACAAGATATTATCGCGCGTGAAGTGGTTTTACAAGACAATGAAAAGGAATTTTCAGACAAAAAAATGTCAATTCCCGTGGTTCAGCAGGGTGGTGTTATTGTACCAACTTCAAAAATTGAAGTGAAAACGACCGTTAAACAAGATCATGATGTGATAGCAGAAAGTAAACATATTGATGCGGCTGGAGTTGAGTTTCGTCGAGGTGAAGCGCCAGTTCAGCGCCAACTCAAGTTGGAACAAATCAGAAACCCAGAAGCGAATGAAAAAGTCACACATGCAGTTGTGCATGAAAATGGTGTGCAAATTAAAGATGTAGTGGTTTTTAGTGAAGATCAATAATGATTAACTAAGACCATTATGTTGATTGTGAAAAAAATATTGGACACTATTTTTACAAATTAAAGCAAATTACACCCAATTCTTAACAATAAGCTTTTATTCACTCCTTGTAGTAAGGCTATGCTTAAATAAATTCTGAGAAAGGTGTGATGCCATGAAAAAATTTACAACTGTTTTAGCCGTTGCAACATTGTCTGGTTTTTTCCTTGCTGGTTGTGAAAATATGTCAACTAAAGATCAGCGTATAGGTGCAGCAGCCCTTGGTGGTGCTGTTGGTGGCGGTTTGGGTAATCATGTCGGTGGCGGAGTGGGTTCTGCAATTGGTGGCGGTGCTGGCGCAGCTGCGGGTAGTAAAGTCCAAAATGGTTCAAACCGTAATGCAACGTATAGTGGTGTAGGTGGTGCTGTTGGTTCTGCGCTAGGTAAAGGGATCTTCGGTGGTAATGTCGGTGCTGCTGTAGGTGGAGCACTTGGTGGCGGTGCTGGCTCTGCGATTGAATATAAAAATCGTTAATGTCATACATTGAAAAGGCGCTTCTTTAAGAGGCGCCTTTTTTTTATTTTAAATCGCTATTTTAAACGATTTGCATGGGGTTTTTTCCGTCGGATATAAACCGTTTTAAATACTTCAGCGATACGTAAACCCGATTCATCAATAATGCTGACATTATAGTTACGATAAATAGGCGCGTAGTTATCTGCTAATTCTTTGATGGTTTTAACTTCATGCGCATCTATACGAATATCGGCATAAACCGTACTACGTCCTGGGGTCAAAAACTCAATCGATGCAGCTTTGTCCCAAACAATATATTCTGAACCTAAGTGATACATCAGTAGGCTCATATAAAATGGGTCCACCATTGAATATAAGCTACCACCAAAGTGAACACCTACGATGTTCTTATTGTTACGAGTAAGTGGCATCTTGACACGAATATGGAACTTGTCCATATCGAATTTTTCAACCTCAATCCCTGCACCTTTATAAGGCGCAAAGTGGTTAATCATATATTTTGAGAGTATTGGAATTGTCGCTAGTTTTTTTAAAAAGCTCATTTAGGTCAATTGTTTTTTTAATAGCTGTGACATCATACTAAAGTACTATAAATGCTCTGGCATTGATCTTAGTGCCAACAATGATGAATAAATGGTCAACAATATAAATAATAATGGTGATGAAATGCGTGCGAATACTCACTGGATTGCTACCCAAGATCAACAACAACTCTATGCTAAAACATGGGGTGATGAATCAAAACCAGCTTTGGTATTGGTGCATGGTTATCCAGATAATCAGGAAGTGTGGGAACCCATTATTTCGAATTTAATCTCAGACTTTTATATTGTGACTTACGATGTTCGTGGTGCTGGTCAATCGACCATCCCAAAGAAAATCCGCGCTTATGCTTTACCACGCCTGTCACTTGACCTTGAGTGCGTCGTGAATAAACTACTGGCAAATCGACCGTTCCATTTGGCTGCGCATGACTGGGGCTCGATTCAAACATGGGAATCGGTGACTGAACCTAAGTTCAAAGGGCGTATTTTGTCCTATACCACCATTTCGGGTCCATGTTTAGACCATGCGGCTTTTTGGATGCGAGAACAATTTAAACATCAAAAATCGAAATTCTTTAAGCAGTTATTTAAGTCTTGGTACATTGTTGCTTTTCAGCTTCCAATCTTGGCTCCGACAGTTTGGCACTTATTTAATCCAGAACGTTGGGCGAAAGTTTTAGCTCAAATGGAAGGTCAGAAAGGTTTGCCACTCAATCAAAATATTTCTGCAGATGGGGAACACGGTGTTGCGCTGTATCGTGCCAATTTTATTCCACGTTTAAGTATGCCACGCCAGCGTCATGCGGTATGTCCAGTTCAAGCCGTAGTGCTTAAGCGAGACAAATTTGTGAGCCCAGAACTGATTGATGAAATTCCGAAATGGGCATCGAATTTTGAGCGTGTAGATGTCGATGCGAACCACTGGGCGGTGCTCAGTCGACCTGAAGAAATCGCAAGTTATATTAAGGCATATGCCTTGAAGCATAACGCTTGATTATTTAGAAAGAATGTCTAAATAAAACAAAAAATGAGATTTTGAATAAAAAATAATTAGATCAGTGAAGTCATTTTAAAGATTAATCTCTGTTAAAATGCGTTTTTTTCAAAATCTCATACTCTTATGATTGCAATTATCGCTGCTATCGTAGTCATGTTCGGACTATCTTTAGCCCGTGTTCCTGTTGTTTTTGCGCTGATTATTGGTGCAGTCACTGGTGGATTATTGGCAGGTCTAGGTCTTCAAGGTACGCTTGAGGCCTTTAACAATGGACTCGGTGGCGGTGCCAAAATCGCGCTCGCTTATGGTGTGTTGGGTGCATTTGCATTGGCTTTAGCCCGCTCAGGCTTACCCGATCTTTTGGCATATAAACTGATCAAAGCTTTGAAAGGAGATGCCGATCAGAAATCGCAAAATAAAGTCAAATACATTATTTTTGCAACCATTGCTTTAGCTGCGGTGGCATCACAAAACGTGATTCCTGTTCATATTGCCTTTATTCCTGTTTTGATTCCGCCATTACTTACTGTCTTTAACCATTTAAAACTAGATCGTCGTTTAGTTGCATGTCTACTGACATTTGGCTTATGTGCAACCTATATGCTGATTCCAGTCGGTTTTGGGGCCATCTTTCTCAATGATATCTTAGGTCAAAACATCAATACCTTTGGTAAGCCGTATGGGCTCCAAATTAACTATGCTGATATTCCACATGCCATGGCAATACCTGTGTTTGGTATGTTTGTAGGTTTATTGATCGCTGTCTTTATTTCATATCGTAAACCACGTGAATATCAAGATATTCAAATAGAGAAACCTGTACAAAGCATTTCTGGTGAGATGGTCAATCCGGATCAAGATGCAGCGCCACAAATTGCCAAATTCACGCTGTATATGGCGGCATTTGCTGTACTGGCGACATTGAGCGTGCAGCTCTATTCAGACTCAATGATTTTGGCTGGTTTAGTGGGTGTTGCGATTTTAAGTTGTGCAGGCATCTTTAAATGGAAAGAAGCAGATGATGTCATCATTAGTGGTATGCGAATGATGGCCTTGGTCGGTTTCATTATGATTTCTGCACAAGGTTTTGCAGCAGTCATTGAAGCGACCAATCAAGTGCCTGCTTTGGTTCAAGCATCAGTGGAATGGATTGGAAACAGCAAAGCTTTGGCGGCATTTTTGATGTTGATCATTGGCTTGTTGATTACGCTGGGCATTGGTTCTTCATTTTCTACTGTGCCTATTCTTGCCATTATCTATGTCCCATTATGCATTCAATTTGGTTTCAGTCCTACAGCGACCATCGCAATTATTGGAACTGCGGCGGCATTGGGTGATGCTGGATCTCCTGCATCCGACTCCACTTTAGGTCCAACTTCAGGTTTAAATATGGATGGACAGCACGATCACATGAAAGATAGTGTCATTCCGACTTTTGTCCACTACAACATCCCACTAATCGTGTTTGGTTGGATTGCAGCGATGGTTTTGTAAACTAAAAGTTTAATATATATGAAAAATTATTCTAATAATAAATAAAATAATAAAGTATATTAATTAGGTTGGTATTTAAAACCAACCTAATTGATAAGAATTAATAAATTCATTTATTAATTATATAGTTGTAAATATTTCATAAAAATGCAAATAATATCTATTGCATCTATATATAATCTAATATTAATATGTCTAAAAATAAGTCGAGGGTCGTATAATATGTTAAAACAAATTGCAATTATTTCATTATTGGGGATGTCTGCCTCTGCAATGGCTGGTCAGTTTCAAGTTAAAGTTGGTGCCTCTTTATTGTCACCAACTGAGGATTCAAATTTAGGTGCTTCTATTGTAAAAGCAGATAATGAATTTGCATTTACACCATCTGTTGAATATTTCTTTAATGATAATTTTTCTGCGGAATTATTATTGGCAACGCCAATTCGTCATGATGTATTACTTGATGGTAATTCAGTTGCAACCATTAAACACTTACCACCAACAGTAACTTTAAAATATCATCTGAAAAATTCAACACGCTTCACGCCGTATATTGGTGTGGGTGGTACAGCATTTATTGCTTGGGATGAGGAAGGTGTAGCGAAAGATGTAAAAGAAGAGTTTGGTGTTGCTGGTCAATTAGGTTTTAACTACCAACCTGCTGATGCTAAAAACTGGGGTGTATTCTTTGACGTACGTTATGCTGATTTAAGTCCTAAAGTGACGCTTACACCAGCAGCTGGTGGGCAAAAATTCGATTTAGATATCGATCCACTCGTTTATACGATTGGTTATAGTTATAAATTCTAAGTTGATTGTAAATAATTAATCGTTACCTAAAACCCATCAAATGATGGGTTTTATTATTTGGAGTAGTTTTATAATCCAAAAATTTTACTTTCAATATTATCTAGAAAATAAACATTAAAATAAGAAACTAATGTTTAAACTAAATGTGATTTAAATTTTTTAAAATTCAATATTCTAAAAAAGAGTTTTGCATATGAATGCTATGAGTAGAATGATTTTTACCATTTTTATTTGCATGTTTGGATTTAATATTCATGCGCAAGCAGCCAGTTTTAACTGTAAAAGTGCAAAAACTTCGACGGAAAAGCAGGTTTGTAAAACCCTAAGTTTGAATGATGCGGATGTTAAAATGAGCACGACATACAACATTATTCGTCATCTCGTGCCTATGGGAACACGTGGTGCAATTCAAGATGAACAAGCTGCATGGTTAAAACAGCGAAATCTGTGTGGTGCAAAAATTACATGTTTAAGTCAACGTTATCAAGAACGTCAGCAAAAGCTGGATCAGCATATGCAAAGAATTTATGCGCTAGGACCATTTTAATTTTTTTTTAAAATTTTCTATTGAAAAATTTCTAAGACGCACCATTCATAATGCATTCAAAGAAAATTGTTGCACTAAATTGAAGGAGTGATTTATGAGTGAGAATACACAAAAGCATAGTTTCCAAGCAGAAGTAGCTCAATTATTACATTTGGTAACGCATTCACTTTATTCGAACCCAGAAATTTTCTTAAGAGAGCTGATTTCAAATGCGTCAGATGCATGTGACAAATTGCGTTTTGAAGGCATTAATCATCCTGAATATTACGAAAACGATCCAGAACTTCATGTTCGAGTTACCTTAAATAAAGACAATAAAACCATTACGATTTCAGATAACGGCATTGGTCTAAGCCAACAAGAGGCGATTGATAACTTAGGTACCATTGCTAAGTCGGGTACCAAAGACTTTATGTCTAAGTTGTCTGGGGATCAAAAAGCAGATGCACAGTTGATTGGTCAGTTTGGGGTCGGTTTTTATTCTGGCTTTATCGTAGCAGATAAAATTACGGTTGAATCACGTCGTGCAGGCGCTGATGCATCTGAAGGGGTACGTTGGATCAGTGGTGGTACGGGTGACTTTGAAGTTGAACAGATTGAAAAGGCTTCACGTGGAACAGATATCATTCTGCACTTAAGAGAAGATGCTCTAGACTATTTGCAATCTTATAAAGTGAAGCAGATTATTAATAAATACTCTGATCACATTAGTTTGCCAATTGAAATGCAAAAAGAAGTTTGGCAACAAGAAGAAGCAGCAGAAGGTGAGGAAGCAAAGCCCGGTCAATATGTGACGACTGATGAATGGGAAGCCATTAACTCTGCAAGTGCGTTGTGGACACGCAATAAATCAGAAATTACGGAAGAGCAGTACACCGAATTTTATAAAAATTTAACCCATGATTTCGATGCACCATTGGCTTGGGCACATAACCGTGTTGAAGGAAGCACTGAATATACTCAATTGCTTTATATCCCAAGTAAAGCACCACACAACATTTTCACACGTGAAGCCAAAGCTGGTATCAAGTTATATGTGAAACGTGTGTTCATTATGGATGATGCAGATAATTTGATTCCAAATTATTTACGCTTTGTTCAAGGTGTGGTGGATAGTGCAGATTTGCCATTGAATGTCAGTCGTGAATTGTTGCAAGAAAGCCGTGATGTTAAAACCATTCGTGAAGGTAACACTCGCCGAGTGTTAACAACCCTTGACGCTTTAGCAAAATCTGAAGATGCAGCGGACCAAGAAAAATTCAAAACTTTCTACGCTGAGTTTGGTGCAGTGTTAAAAGAAGGTCTTGGCGAAGATATGTCGAATCGCGATCGTATCTTAAAACTTCTTCGTTTTGCGACATCAGCCAATGATGAAGTGAGCACTTCTTTAGAAGCCTATAAAGCCAATATGAAAGAAGGGCAAAAAGCGATTTACTATGTGACTGCTGATAGCTTAGCTGCTGCGAAAAACTCGCCTCAACTTGAATTGTTTAAGAAAAAGGGCATTGAAGTTATTTTAATGACGGATCGCGTAGATGAATGGGCAATGGAATTTGTACATTCATTTGATGGTACGCCAATGCAAAATGTGTCTAAGGGCGCTGTCGATTTAGGCGATTTGCAAGATGCTGAAGAGAAGAAAGCATTGGAAGCTGCCGCGGAACAGTTTAAACCGGTGGTCGATAAGCTTACTGAATCATTAAAAGACAAAACTAAAGAAGTTCGTGTGACTACACGTTTGGTTGACTCTCCAGCGTGTTTAGTGACTGGGGAAGGTGAGCTTTCGCCACAGTTGATTCGTATGTTAAAACAAGCAGGGCAAGCTGTACCTGAAAGCAAACCTGTTCTAGAGATTAACCCTGAACACGCTTTAGTGAAAAAGCTTGAAAGCTCTGAACAGTTTGATGATTTGGCCAATGTCATTTTTGACCAAGCTGTGATTGCTGAAGGTGGAACTCCAGAAGATCCAGCAGCCTACTTGAAACGTATCAATAGCTTGTTGTTAAAATAATGCATTGATCAATTAGTCTATACGATTAAACCTCCTTCGGGAGGTTTTTTCATTAAAAATTCCAATGTTTACAATAAGAATTACCGTATAACTTTTGACCATTTGTTCCATTTTTGTTTTACTAATAAGCATATAATAAAGACTGATAAATGTTCGGAATGTAGTGAAATGAGAAGTTTGCTTTCGATTGTTGTCAGTTCTATTGTTCTAAGTGTATGTATGTCATCCGCAATGGCAGATACAACGACCAATAAGATTGCACGCAATGATCGAGTGTCTGTGAATATGTCAAAATTGGACTATGACATTAACCCGCTAACGGATAGCAAACGTGTTGTACGTAATGATCATGTTGCTTATACCCAGCCAAAGGTTGAATCTACTCAGACTGCGGTTGTTAAAAAGAAACGTATGATTCGCAATGACCATGTGATTGTTTATAAATAATCTTAAGCATGGAATGTGCAAAGCCCATTATGATGATGGGCTTTTTTTTCATGTGAGCCATATAAAATTACATTCATTAATTAAAACAATATCACTTCAATCGAAGTTATTATTATTAAAATTTTTATAAATTTATAGGCTTAGTGCTCTAGATATTCATACATCATTTAGGTTATGAGTTTAAAAAAGCGCTTCTAAACGAATTAAAGCCCGTGGGTAATGCGATCTGTCTTCACGCTGGTCATTGAAATAGTTTAAGTCGCCTTGGACATAGAACCATTCACGCCACAGCGGTTGGCGCCAAGAAATGAAAGGTCCCCAGCTGTTTAGGCGCAGATCATCATTATCATAATAGCCACCTGTATAAATCCCATAGTTAAAACGATTTCCCTCAAAAAATTGATGCTGTC
This sequence comes from Acinetobacter shaoyimingii, assembly GCF_011578045.1. NCBI lineage: Bacteria > Pseudomonadati > Pseudomonadota > Gammaproteobacteria > Moraxellales > Moraxellaceae > Acinetobacter > Acinetobacter shaoyimingii. The sequence goes on along the minus strand of NZ_CP049801.1, from coordinate 3,219,319 downwards.
TATAGGTACGGTTATCCCAAGTCAGATCTTCATCTTGTTCATCGGCATAGGTCAAATACAATTGATTGGAAAAAAATGCTTCGTTAGGGCGAGCGTGGGTGAGTTCTAAGTTGGTTCTCAAATAATTTTTACTGTCGATACCATAACGGTAAATTTGTTCGGCATACACTGAAAAATCGTTGGGAAGTTGCCACTCTTTGGTTGCTTTCAGACGAGCATACAAATCGTCTCCAGAACGTAAGCCTAGATCGGCATCTAAGTCGAAAGGTAGTTTTTTGGAAAATTCTGACCAACGCAATGCAATTGAGCTGTTGTCATCGCGAATTTGTTTTGAATCAAATTTTTTATTTGCAACACCTGCAGGGTTTTCGTTGGTAATGGCGACATTATGTCGACTTTCGTTATCCAGAGAGTCATCACCAAACACGACACTTAGTTTTTGTTCTAAAGTCGGTAGCTTAATAGAGCCTCGAATACGGGGTTTAACTTCGTAGCCATCATGTTTATCCCAATCGTTATCGATAATCACACGGAGCTTGGCTGATGCAGGTTTATCTGGATTGGTTTTACCAAACCAGCCATCAATTTTATGTGCTGTTCGATCTGCCCAATTTCGTATGGATTTTTGAGATCGATCCATCCAGGTCATATTTTCAGTCTGCGCTGTTTCAGGCACAATCTTAGAATTAGATTGATCGGGTAATAACGTTGGAGTCGAGTCAATAACCCGAGGAATAAAGTTAAGCCAGTGATATTCTTGGTTGTATTCATTTTCATGAACAGATTTTTTATCTTGTTCATTTTCAGCAAGTATTCTAGATGAATGATCATCATAGGATGGTAGTTGTAATTGAGTTTCTGATTCAGATTTAGCAAAGACAACACTCGATTGAATACTACACAAGAGCATAAATAGGGGTGGGAGATAGCGAGATTTCTTATAAATTGTGTTCATAAACTTAATTCTTATTCTAAATTTTAATAACTACACATCATCCATGTTCAAATTACGAAGGCTCTACTCTTTCTAGATCAAGATGTTTTCTATATATCTTCTATATATCAATGTTGTATCAAAAAAGTGCGCTGTATTGTGCATTTATTCTAAAAAAAGTGTTTTTATTTGTAATTCTTTATCTCTGTTTTAAAATAATAAAAGTAATATCAATAAGTTGGGTTACATCTAACAAAAAGCACTTTAACTGTATGCAATAAAGCTAAAGTGCTCGTTGTTATAAAAGTTGCTGTTGGTTCATCAATAAAAAATCTCAATAGACAAGCTGTTCAGTTAAGCTGTCTGAGTTTTGCAACGTTTTTCATAAATCTTTCCAGAAATACCCCCAATAATTGCACCGCTGAAAGTACCAAATACGGGTAAAATGCTCCCCGCAACAGCACCAATCAATACGCCTTTCACTGTGGGTGAAAATCTAGATTTCTTTTGAGGTGTAGTTTCGTCACTTGCGACATATTGCGCACTTACATCATTTTTTAGATCTGCTGTATTTGCCATATCATGACCTCATTGTGTTTAAGTTGAATCAATGCATGTATTTCAAAATCTGAACGATTGAGAATACATAAGACTGTGAATTTAACACTTGAAGAATATATAAGTTTAGAGACTTATATTTTGTATAAAATGATCATTTTAAAAACATATACATATAAGAAAACCTATACATATAAAGCCTAGAGAAACATTTAAAAATTGATAAGAAAAGTATTGCGTCATTTAGCCTAAACCTCAATACACTTCAGCTGTGTACGAGGGCTGTTAAATTAGAAGGTCTTTGCGTAATTTTAAAAAGTATGCATAAGCATAGCTCAAATTTTAAACTGACTGATTCGCAATCATCGATTTTAGCCCAAAAAAAACCGCCATTAGACTCAATGGCGGTTTGCATTAAATATTTATAAAATCAAATATTTAAAAAGAAAACTACAGCGCGCGAATTTCAAAAAAATCATGTAGCAGGGAGAATACTCGCTTCGACAAGTATTATATGTAAAGGAAGAACAATTGATAAGTTCAATTTTTGGAACACAGCATTCTATTTATGTTTAAATTTTATACAGATCTTGGTTGTGTTCAGGCATATATCCTCAATCAATCAATCAATCAATCAAAGATTAAAAACCCACTTTGAAGTGGGTTTTTTCATTTAGCTTTTTGGAACTTCACAAGATTCATCATTACATACGGCAGCATCGTCCTGTGTAGCGTCGTCTGCTTTGGCTTCACTGTTTGCAATGGCTTTTGCAATCACATCTTGGAACACTTGAACAGGTTGTGCACCAGCAAGCGCAACACGCTGATCAAAGACAAAGAAAGGTACGCCAGTCACTTTAAGCTGATCACGCGCAACTTCTTCATCGTATTTGACGAAATCTGCAAATTCATCAGAATCAAGTACATCATCGACTTGAACTGGATTTAAACCAATACGAGCGGCCACGTCTTCAATCGTTTCACGCTCACCAATGGCTAAACCTTGGGTCATATAGCTATAGAAAAATGCTTCTTCAGCCTCATTTCCCAAGCCTTGACTTTGAGCCAAATGAATAATTCGATGTGCATTGAAAGTATTGCCAGAATTGGCTTTTTCCCAATTGAACTCGATTCCTTCTTGTTTAGCCATTTCAGCAATGTTGCGTTGCATTTCTTCAACTTCAGCAATACTACGATTATATTTCTGGGCCAAACGTTCTGAATTTGAGGTTTCTTGGCTTATTGGTGCATCTGGATCAAGTTGAAAACTATGCCAGAAAATTTCAAGTTCAACACCAGATTCAGCAGCAGCTTTTTCTAAACGTTTTTTACCAATATAGCAAAATGGACAAACCACATCTGACCAAACATCTACACGCATGGGAATTCTCTATCTATCAAATTTATCTGCCTTATATAGTGAAGGCGATTGAGAAAGATTTAAAGTACAAAAAATAAAACGCTCTGTTTTAAGTTGTAGATGGTTGATTGTCTGATGAAATTTACAACACTAAGGTCTAGTTAGCTGTATGGAATTCTAAGTTTTAAAATCTCATCAAGTTTTTAAGATACTCAATCCATATGATGAATTAATTTTGGATAATATTTAACAGCTTTAGAATTTTTAGACGAATGGTGCTGTTGGAAATTTCACGTCCATAGGTTTTATAGGAGTTTTCTAAATAGCTCGCAGCTTGTAACTCTGACATGGGCGTTTGATCATTGGAAGATGCCAATAAAATATTATAAATATTAAATAAATCTTCAGGGGAAGAGCAGTTGCTTGCCAAAATACCCATCAGGATATCTTGATTTGCATTGGGGAAGTGTTCTTGAACCTTTTCATTGGTTTGAGACAAACAAGCGATATAAGTCTTTTGTGTTTCATCTGCACCATGATTGATTTCATCTGGACTCAAAATTTTGTCGGACAATTGTGACTTGGCTAAAGGCGTGATTTCAGATAAGTCTTCCATTGCTGAAAAACTTGATTGTGTAATGCAAAGCAATGACACAGACAAAAAAAGATATCGAATTTTCATTATTGGTACAGTTTTGATTTTTTATCGACATTCTTATATAAAAAATCCTCGCGATTGGCGAGGATTTTTTGTTATATGAAATGTATCTGAATATTTTATGATTCAGTGATACATTTCACTCATCAAGCTTTGAGTTTCAATTACTCAAATTTGAGACTTAAGCTTTCTTTTTAAACCAAGAGAAGAAACCTTTTTTCTCTGCTTTTGTTACCACTTCTGCTTCAACTTTTTTAGCGCAAGCTTCTGGTGCTTCAATTGCAGCTGCGTCTTTAACTTCAGCCACTTTAGTCTCTACAGACTCTTTTGCTTCAGCAGTTTGCGTATTTAAAGCATCTTTAACTTCAGCAACCTTTTCAACAGCAGTTTCGTTTACAGTGTTAGCAGTTGCTACCGCAGTTTGTTTGATTGCTGCAGTTTGAGTTGCGGTGATGTCTTTTGCTTGTGCTACAGCATTTACAGCAGTTTGTTTAACTTCAGCCGCTTGGCTCATCACTGCTTTTTCAACAGCAGTTGCATTTGCTTTCACATTTGCAACAGCTTCAGCTGAGTTAACTTGCGTTGCAACAGCCAAATTTGCCATTTGATTAACTTCATTTGCTTCAACAGTTGTTGTTGCCATTGCCGAAGTAGTTCCTGCAACTAAAGCAATTGCGATAGCAGTTTGAAGAGCTTTCATGAGTTATTCCTAAAAACGAGATGAAACATTTGAAGTGAATATGGTACGCCGTTTAATATAATAATTTGAAAATTATCATTTTAAATCGATTTATTTGTTGGAAATATCAACTATATTTACAAACTTATAACAGGATTATAATTTGCTGATTAATCCTTAAACATGGGATATGCATGTCATTATTTTTTGGCGAAATGTGTCGATTATAATTCCGTGATTATGATGTATAAAAAATATAGAGCAACGTTCCAATTTATAGGACAAAACATCATCTATTCAAAATGCATCAGGCTTCTTTTTAATGTTATTGATTATGTTTTTTGTTTAAAAATCCATTTTAAATGGAGATTAAAACGGTTCAAATTTATATTGTTTTTTTATGAAATTTAACATGAAAGAATTAAAAAAAATGATCAAAAATTTTGATCAATAAACCAGATAAGAATTCTTTAAAATGGAATTATAAAAAAGTAAATTTATAGCAATTTTTTAAAATTTTATAACACTTCAGGCATGTGCTTTTGAATCACGTCGCAATTTGCAAACTGTTCAGGGTAAAGCACATCCTGTGAAGCATTTTCAAAAAAATCACTTAAATTGCACTGTGATTTTTCACAATGAAAACCCAAAAATGAGTGAAATCCGCGTATGCGAATAATGGGCTGTTTCAATTTAGGTGGCATTTCATCTATTGAACAATAAGCGTCTAGTGGATATTCGCGCTGATTATCATACAGCGTGATATGAATTAAGTAGGCGCTGGAATCCATGATGTAATGTACGCGTTGAGCTGTTCCGATATTGATCTTTTGTTTATAGGTTGGATTTTTAGTGGGTTCAAATTTGACGCCAAATTCTTTAATTACGGGTTTACCCATCAATTCATTGGTTTTGAAATACACGCCTTGAATAGCATGATGATTTGCCAGATAGAATAAATAAAATAATCCTGAGAAGGTGATAAAAGCGATCCCCAGATTGACAAAGCGCATGATGCGCTGATTATTTTGTTGTTGATGGAATTTGGGTGCAGATGAATGGCGTGTTAGAAAAAAATGATCAGTAATCAATAGCGCCAGTATAAAAGCTATAAGAATAATAAAATAATACAACGCATCACTGAAGGTATTGCTAAAGAAAGGCAAAGCATACTGTTTGGCGATATTGATAAAATATCCTGTCATCATACCGATAACCATCAACATCACAAATAACAAAAAAATCTGATTTTTATTTTTCATATACTCATGCTTTATTTAAGTTTACATTCAATAATTATGGTGTTGTACTTGAATGCAATGGATTTTCATTTTTATCTTTAAATAAAAAATGATCATATTGATCATTAGGTTAAGTATAATCAATAGTATGATTTTGTAATAAGATCAAGAAAAATTTTCACTCTATATCCGAGCATGAAGATACTTTTATGCAAATAGCGATCAAATTGACACAATCATTGAGCAAAGCGCTTTGTAAATACTTATCTCATTGGTAAAAATGCCTATAGCAATCTATGCGTGCAAATTCCTCATTGCAATTGATGTAGGGAAATTTTTTAGATATAGAAAACATGCGCTGCGTTTCGATTTTTATTATTTGTGTGAAATAAAATGAATTAATACATGTATTAAAAATGAGCAAAATATAAAATTGGCTATATAATAAAAAATTACGGCATGGTTAAAAAATCTTTGCGCTTCATTTGTCCAATACACAGACTCAATATTGAATGAAAAAACTTACGTTATTATGGTTAATCATATTTGCGCTATGTGCCTTATCTATTTCATATACTCATGACTGGATGGTTAGCCCTATATGGGTGGTAAATCCTGTAATAGCGTATTACCTCATTCAATTTAGAAAAGAAGTGAATCATCCCTTATTCACGTTTATTTATACATTTAGCATCATTTTTTTAGCGTCAGTTCTCTTTGATCCGATTAAAACCTTAAATACTAAAATACTCTTAAGCCTGATTTGTGCCACTCAAGTCTTGAGCTTTACGTTGCTTTTTTATTGGTTGAAAGCTCGCATACTGCAACTCAAATACGTCCAAACCATTATCACTACGCTTCCAAATTTGATCAGTACGATCTTTGGTGGCTTGTTGTTTATGTTGGTCTTCGATTTGGGACTAAACAGCTATGAGTTTTTGGATTATTTCTTAGAGCAGTTTACAACGGGCTTAAGCGTTTTTTGTATTTTGTATGGTGCTCATCATGCCAAGAATATTCTTTTTAAAGATTATGCTTTGGTGGCACTGGCGCTTATTTTCCAATATCTGATTTCAACCGATCCGATTTTCTATGCCTGTTTTATCTTCCCATTTTTGATGTGTTATTTCGCTTTGAAATATCAAATTCGTGAAGTTAGTCTATTGCTAGGAACATTAACGCTGATTTGTAGTATGTATTTGTCGATTCCTTTGGCTGGAGAATATTGGAGTGCAGATCATACACATATGCTTTCGCGTTTAAGTGCGTATCGTTTGGCACTGAGTTGTTATTTGATTATTTCATTGTTTATTTGTGAGATTTATCTGAAGAATAGACGTTTAAATTTAGCTTTTGAACGGATGATGTTTCGAGATGAACTAACAGGTTTGAAAAACCGTCGTTTTGTACGTGAAAAAGTTTTAAAAGATCCACAGTTTCATCAGGGTTTTATTCTGCTGCTGGATATCGACAAATTTAAAAATGTGAATGATGTGTATGGACATCATGTAGGTGACCTCGCCATTCAACATATTACCAATATTGTTAGACATTGCTGTCCTGTGCAGGGCAGTGCATTGACCCGATGGGGCGGTGAAGAGTTTTTATTGGTGATACCGCATGGCACCGAAGCAGAATGTCGGCAAATGTGTGATGCGATTTTGGCTCGTTGTCATGAAATGCCGTTTCGTTTAAATGGACGTGAAATGGTGATTACAGTCAGTATTGGGGCAACGGTATTTGAGCGTTTTAATTTAGAGACTTATGAAGCGCTGATTCAGCTGGCAGATAAGTGTTTGTATGAGGCGAAAGACGCAGGTCGTGATTGTTATGTGTTTGAGGTGGCTAAACCGCTTGTCTGAGTGCTAATGAAGGATTTATGTGATTGTTGTAGTCTATTTGAAGTTGCTTTTTATTTCTCCCCATGCTTCTTTTTGGCGATCATCTTTGACTGAGGATTCGGCTCATGAATACTTGACAACAAATTACCTTCCTCATGTACATTTACATGAGCATTTTAAATATATAAAAAATACCTATTTTTAGCAATATATTATTGAAATTTAATAAAAAACCCCGCAATAAGCGGGGTTTCTTTTTATCGAAGTATTTAAGAATTAAACACGTTCGATGATTGTTGCAATACCTTGACCCAAACCAATACACATGGTCGCAAGACCAATTTGAGTATCTTGTTGTTCCATCACATTCAACAAGGTTGTTGTGATACGCGCACCTGAACAACCCAATGGGTGACCCAGTGCAATTGCACCACCGTTCAAGTTAATGATGTCTTGCTTGTCATAGATGCCCAAACCTTTCATAACTGAAAGACCCTGAGCAGCAAACGCTTCATTTAACTCGATCGTTTGAATGTCATTAATCGTTAAGCCAGCACGTTTAAGCGCTTTTTGAGTTGCAGGTACAGGACCATAACCCATGATCGCAGCATCACAACCTGCAACCGCCATAGAGCGAATCACAGCACGTGGCTTAAGACCTAAAGCTTGAGCACGTTCAGCAGACATCAAGAGCATTGCAGAAGCACCATCAGACAAAGCAGATGATGTTGCAGCAGTTACTGAACCACCTTTAGGATCAAACACAGGACGTAAAGCTTTAAATGCTTCAAGGTTAGCATCTGGACGAATCACTTCATCGATATCGCAAAGTTGCAGTTTACCTTCAGCATCATGACCTTCAACGCCAATGATTTCGTTTTTGAAACGACCTGCTTCAGTTGCAGCCCAAGCACGACGGTGAGATTCAACACCAAACGCATCTTGCTCTTCACGGGTAATACCGTTCATACGACCGAGCATTTCAGCCGTTAAGCCCATCATGTTAGATGCTTTAGCATAATGCTTAGACGCTTGCGGGTTGAGATCAATACCATGCATCATGCCAACGTGACCCATATGCTCAACACCACCGATGATGAACACATCACCTTGGTTGGTCGCAATTTGCGCCGCAGCAGTATGAATTGCTTGCATAGACGAACCACAAAGACGGTTTACCGTTTGACCTGCAACAGTTTTTGGTAAATCGGCCAATAACACAATGTTACGACCAATGTTCATTCCTTGCTCTAGAGTTTGGTTTACACAACCCCAGATGACATCTTCAACTTCATTCGTATCAAACTGGTTACGAGCAACCAATGCACGAACGAGTTCAGCAGATAAATTGTCGGCACGGACGTTACGGAACATACCGTTTTTGGTTTTACCCATTGCTGAACGTACGCCATCAACGATGACAACGTCACGTGGATTTAAATTAGCCATTCACGTTGCTCCTTAACCGTAGAATTTTTTGTTGTTAGCAGCCATGTCTTTCAACAATTGTGGCGCTTCGTATGCTTTACCTAAGTGTGCATATTTGTTGCAAAGCGCAACGTATTCAGCAACACCTGTTTGGTCGATATAACGCGCTGGACCACCACGGAATGGAGGGAAGCCAACACCCATAATCATTGCCATATCTGCTTCAGCAGCAGTCGCTACGATGTTGTCTTCTAAGCAACGAACAGTCTCGTTACAGAATGCAAGCATCATACGATCAATGATTTCTTGAGCATCAAATTCGCGTTTTTCGCCAGTTACAACTGGAGCAATCACGTCATAAGCTGTTGGATCAACAGTTTTGGCTTTCTTGCCTTTTTTGTCCAAGACATACTTGTAGAAACCAACGTCGTTCTTTTGACCCAAACGTTTTGCTTCATACATGGTTTGAATAGAACCTTTGTAATCAGGCTTCATACGGTCAGGGAAACCTTCAGCCATCACTTCTGCACCGTGAACGCCAGTATCAATACCCACAACGTCCATCAAGTAAGCAGGACCCATCGGCCAGCCGAAACGTTCCATGACTTTATCGATTTGTTGGAAATCCGCACCATCTTTAAGTAGAAGGTCGAACGCACCGAAGTAAGGGAACAATACACGGTTGACCAAGAATCCTGGGCAGTCGTTTACAACGATTGGTGTTTTACCCATTTTTTGAGCAAGAACAACAGTGGTTGCAATCGCTTCATCAGAAGTCTTTTCACCACGAATCACTTCTACCAATGGCATCATGTGAACTGGGTTAAAGAAGTGCATACCGACAAAGTTCTCAGGACGTTGTAATGCTTTCGCTAAACGTGTGATTGAAATGGTCGATGTGTTCGATGCAATGATCGTATTGTCACGAACTGCTTTTTCAGTGTCCGCAAGAACCGCTTCTTTGATCTTAGGATTTTCAGTCACCGCTTCAATCACGATGTCTACTTCTCTAAATTCGTCATAGCTTAAAGTAGGACGGATACGAGCAAGTGTTTCACCCATTTGCGCAGGCTTCATCTTTTTGCGTTCAACTTGTTTGGTCAACAAGGTGTTCGCTTCAGACATACCCAATGCCAATTGAGGGTTACCAATATCTTTCATGATAATTGGTGTGCCTTTGCTTGCCGCTTGGTAAGCAATACCACCACCCATGATGCCTGCACCAAGTACAGCAGCTTGGTTGACAGGATGAGCACCTTTTTCATATTTCTTGGTGGTTTTCTTCACCACTTGATCGTTTAAGAATAAACCGATCAATGCACCAGATTGTGGTGTAATCGCAGCTTTTGCAAAGTGTTCAGCTTCTTGGCGAAGTGCGCCAGCACGGTCTAAACTTGCACCTGCTTGCATCGAATCAAGCAATAATTTTGGCGCAGGATATTGCGCTGGATTTGCTTTCGCAAGAACCACACCTTTAGATGAGTTAAACGCCATCATTTGTTCAAGCATGTCGAGTTTAACAGGCTCTAATTTTTCTTGACGTTTTGCTTTCCAGTCCAAACGACCAGAGATTGCTTGTTTTACAAGGTCAATCGCTGCATCATTGAGTTTGTCAGCAGGAACAACTGCATCTACAGCACCATCTTTTAATGCAGCAGCAGGTTTTTTGTTTGCAGATGTCGCAATCCATTCAACCGCATTGTCGATACCAATGACACGACTTAAACGAACCGTACCACCGAAACCAGGGATGATCCCAAGCTTCACTTCTGGTAGACCAACAACTGCAGCTTCTGACATCACACGGTAGTCACAAACCATACACATTTCAAAGCCACCGCCCAATGCAATACCATTGATCGCAGCAACTTTAGGGATTTCTAAATCTTCGAACGCATTGAAGATGTCATGAACAGGCATTGCCCAATCTACAATCGCCTTTTCACCTTGAGTGAAGTTTTCACCGAATTCAGTAATATCTGCACCAACAATAAATGTTGATTTGCCCGATGTTACGATTAAACCTTTTACAGAATTGTCAGCTTTTACAGCCTCAATTGCAGCTTTAAAGTCTTCAATCGTTGCACGGTTGAATTTATTAACCGACTCACCTTGTAAGTCAAAGCGGAATTCTGCAATTCCGTCCGAAAGCATTTGGACGGTAATGGCATTGCCAGCGTGGATCATGCCCTGATCTCCTTTTTTTGGAGGACTTCTAAGTTGATGTTGTGAAGCGAGTACGCATTTCCCGCGCACACTAATGCTTCGCTAATCTTACGATAACTATATCCAAAAAGAACATAACAAGTTGTATCAAGCCGTGACGCAAGGGTCATCTATTTTTTTCTCGATGACCAAAAGCAATCGCAATATTGAGAATCTTGTATCGGATAAAATTTTAATGAAGTTTTTGTTTCAATTGAGATTCTATAAAATCCGATATTCAGTTATAGGGGAAAAATAGGTGCAATTACAAGCTAGACCAAAGAGATTTTTTTGTCACCAAAGTCAATTGGTCTATTATTCATGGTTTTTCTAACGAATTTATTCATTAAATAATCGACTTTAAGCCTGTGGGTAGCTTATTTTTAAGACATTTTTTGCTAAAATTTTCTACATAGTCTTTTTAATTTAACTCGTTTATAGCGGCTTATAAACGTCTGAAATTTAGAGTTCCGACATGTTTAAGTGGATTGTTTTAGCGATATTTGTAGTTTCGGCAGTATATATTCAGCATCGTGGTAAAGTTAGACATTCGTTTTACCGTCAATTTTTTGACCATTCAACACTCCTTGCTCCCATCAATTTTTTGATGTATTTGTTCTCTAAAGTACCAAATCAGCCTTATATCGAAACGCAAGCATTTCAAGATTTAAAAGTGCTTGATGAACATTGGGAAATGATTCGTGATGAAGCTCAAGCTTTGTATGCTCAAGGTGGCATTAAGGCATCGAGCACTTATGATGACCTAGGATTTAACTCATTTTTTAAAACAGGTTGGAAACGATTTTATCTGAAATGGTATGACTCGGCACATCCATCTGCGGCAGAACTTTGTCCAAAAACAACAGCATTGTTAAAAACCTTACCTAGTATTAAAGCAGCCATGTTTACTGAGCTTGCGCCAAATAGCCGTTTGGTTCGTCATCGGGATCCCTATGCAGGATCATTACGTTATCACTTAGGTCTCATGACACCGAATGATGATCGTTGTTTTATTGATGTCGATGGAAAGAAATATTCTTGGCGTGATGGGGAAAGTGTGGTGTTTGATGAAACTTATATTCACTATGCTGAAAATACTACAGAGCAAAACCGTATTATTTTCTTTGCCGATGTAGAACGTCCTTTAAAATCAAAAATCATGCAACGTTTTAATCATTGGTTTGGTAAAAATGTGATGACGGCTGCAAGCTCACCGAATGAAGCAGGTGATCAGACGGGTGGTTTAAACAAAGTCTTTGGTTATGTGTATAAAATCCGTATTAAAGCGAAGGCACTCAAAGCATCCAATCGCCCACTGTATTATTTCTTAAAGTGGTTCTTGATGTTGGGCATTTTCTTCCTGATTTTTATTCGTCCGTATATGCCACAAATCATCGCTTTCTTTCAAAAACTGTTCTAAATTTAAAAGCGCCTGAAAAGGCGTTTTCTAATTTTTTAAAGAGAAAAATAATGACTAAAAATAATCGAGAAAACTTAGACCCTTTAGCCAAAGTCACACAGAAAAACTATGCTTTATGCGTAGAAGCTTATCGCAAATCACTTAGTGAAATTAGTGATGATTATTCGCAATTAAAAGCATTAGAAAAATTATTCATTTATGGTTTTGATCAGTTTTCAATAGATAAAAAAGAAAACTCGTATTCTGAATATCATGCGTTGAGTAAGCTTTACAATAGATTCAATAACTTTACCTCTATAAGAGGATATTTTAAAAAATTAGATTTTTTTAAAGAAAATCAAGATTTTTCAAAATATGCTTTAGAATATTTAGATTATATGAGTAAACATGAATTTTATTGTCTCGATAATCACATTATTGGCTTAAAAGTTTGGGCGATGGGATTGCTTGCATTGTTTAATCCTGCACATCAAGCCATTTTCTTGGAAAAACTATTAAATCAACAATATGCAGTTTTCCAATCAAGTGATTCCAGAATCTTTTGTTTGTTTTGTGAAAAAATGATAAATCAATACGGTGAAGATATATTTTCATTAGATGCTCGTTCCCTAGTTAATCAACTCGTTGAAAATATAAATGAAAAACGTAGAAGTAGTGAAAGTTTTGCGTGGAAAACGCACTTAGATATCGACTTGCCTATGAATGATTGGGGAGTGACGATTTGGATCGATCTTGCAGAAAATGCAGGATATGCGTATTTAGAATTACAAGATGATCACCAATTTAATTGGGAAGTGAGTTTATCTCATAAGCAATTCAACCATCTTTATCATGAACGCCTTGCGTATCATTATTTAAAAAATGATTTCGAACTTCCTATTTTTTCTGATTTTGGAGTACTTAAATTTCCTGTTTGGTTGAAAATTTTAGAAAAATCAGGTTATTGCTTTGATTGGGAAAGCATCAAAATTACTGGATTAAGGAAAAAAACAGAAAAACAAAAAGTGATAAAATGGTTAATGGAACCTTTTATACAGTAAGTTTATTTTAAATTAGACTTCTTATAAAAGTTAAAATTTATCGTTATATATGATTCTCTTAAGAATTTATTTATAGCTAAGATCATTGAAGATATGACGTTCAAAAGAGACTTATTGATAGTGAATCTATTTTGAATAATAAAAAGTCATATATTCATGAAAATCAATTTGATATTGATCACACCAATCACTAAATGAAATTTTAGCATTGTTGTTTTTATAGTTTTCCCAAGTATGTAGTAAAGTGTCATAGTAGCGATAATCAATTTCAAGTTTCTGTTTTTGGTCTGATGGTTTAATTTTTTCTAATAAAGATTGAGCAAGGCCTAAATGTTCATAAGCGTGTTCAAGTTCGCCAATCAAAAAAGATTCATGCAAGTGATGCGTCTGCCAATCAATTTTATCTAAATGAAATTGTGCCAGTTTGATTAAACAAAATTGGTTATTCGGATCCAGCTCTAATGCCTTTTGGTAATATTCTATTTCGTAACACAAATAACCCAACCATTGGTAAGTCAAAACATCATGAGGCTCAGTTGCTTGCCATTCTGAGAATACTTTGATCAAATAATGCTTTAAGGGATCTGAAATAAGTTGATGTATAGCACTGTGATTGTAAATCAGCTCAATTAACGTGATCACGATATGTTGCTGAACCTTCATATCTAAGCTTTCACAGTGTTGAATAAACTGTTTGAGCTTTTGAAAAGCAACTTTTCTTAATCCTGATTCTCTAAAATGACAATATTCTGCATATAAAGCAAAATATGCATCATTTTTAAAATGATCGTAAATGTGTTTAAGTCCAGTAAAGTTATCTTGATTCCAATAGTACATTTTTCATTATTCTTTTGTATCAATGCCTTATTTTACGACAAATTCATTGCCAAAGTAATCGAGCTGTAGGTTACTTAGATCGGGATTTTGTAGAAAATAAACAGCAATAATCGGCTCTAATTCAGTTCGCATTTTTCTCGCCAAATGACGTGCGCCAAAACGAATATCATGGTCTTGGTAAAAATGGGCTTTGGCTGCATCGGTCAAGTGCACGCTACGTTTTTGATGTTGTAAGCGTTGATTTAATTTAGTCAGTTCAATCTCAACCAATCTTGGTAAGGCATCATCCTGCACCGCCTTATAATGCAGTGTTCGATCAATACGGTTTAAAAACTCAGGATCAAATTTGCGATGCATGACTTTTTCAATAATGGTTTTGGTCGGCACACGTTTTAGACACAAATCTTGCATTCTCTTCGGTAGAAAATTCAATTTATCTAAATATTGCTGAGCCGCTTGCGCACCGACATTACTGGTCATAAAAATCATGCAATTGGTGAAGTCGATGGTTTTTGTTCCTGATGTTAGCGTGAGTTTTCCAGTATCTAAGACATTCATCAGTCCTCGAATCACTTCAGTTGAGGCTTTCTCCAATTCATCAAAAAGCACAATGCCTGGACGAGTATGCGTTCCTGCAATGGCGGTTTCATCAAACAGGCTATGACCTTCTTTTGAACCGACATAACCCGGAGGTGCGCCTGTAATTGCTGCGGCATAATGTTCTTGTGCCAAAGTATTCATATCGATACGGCAAAAGGCATCCGTACGACCATAGATCGCTTCTGAAATTAAACGTACAGTTTCAGTTTTTCCAACACCTGTAGGGCCAAGCATTAAAGTCACAGAGAGGGGACGATCTGGACTGGAAAAATCGGCTTTCACCACATTCAGCATTTTTTCAATTTCAGCCAATGCTTTGTCTTGTCCAATTATACGTTCACGCAGTAAATCCATGACTTGAGCGGGGTCGAAATGAAAACGGGATTTGCCAATCAAACGATCTTTTTCTGATGCAGAGTGTGTCGATGTACTGGGTTTCACAATATGAATCGCTGGGTTGCTGGTCATCCGTTTCGCTCTTATATGCTTTTAGAGATTGCTCATCTGAGCATAACAAAAACTGGCAAAATGATTTATAGCTTTTAGCAATGATTTGATCGTTGGAATATTTTGATGCGAATAAACCCATTAAATTGCTTGAAAATGCATGAATAACCATCACATTATGCTAAGACTCAGGTATCAGTATGACCAAGGCAACCAGTGAACGAAAACGCACGAGAAAATATTGAAAAGATCTTAGCCAATATGACCACTTTACCCGGTGTATACCGTATGTTGGGTAAAGAGGGTGAGCTACTGTATGTGGGTAAAGCTAAAAATCTGAAAAATCGTGTGTCGAGTTATTTTGTGAAAACCATTGAGCATCCTAAAACACAAGCTCTGGTGGCACGGATTTATGACATCGAAACCTTGGTGGTACGCTCGGAAACCGAAGCCTTATTGCTTGAACAAAACCTGATTAAACTTCATCGTCCGCCGTATAACATTATGCTGCGGGATGATAAATCCTACGTCTATATCTTTGTTTCCGCAGATAAACCTTATCCACGTATTGCCAGTGGTCGAGGCAAGGGCAAACATCAGGCAGGTAAGTTTTTTGGTCCTTACCCAAGTGCCTATAACGCCCGTGATACGTTGTTGGTCTTACAAAAGCTATTTAATGTGCGCCAATGTGAAAACAGTTATTTTTCACAACGCAAAAGACCGTGTTTGCAATATCAAATTAAACGATGTTCAGCTCCCTGTGTCGGTTTGATTTCTCCACAGGACTATAAAGAAGATGTGGATAACTCGATTCGTTTTCTACAAGGCGATACCAAAGAGTTGAATCAAGAGCTGATTGCCAAAATGGAAGCTGCGGCAGAAGCTTTGGAGTTTGAAAAAGCGGTATTTTTCCGTGACCGCATGGCATTACTTCGTGATGTGCAAACCCAACAAGCCATTTATAAAGTCAAAGGTGAGGCGGATATTCTCGCCATTGCACATCAGGCTGGGGTCACTTGTGTGCAGATTATGCATGTGCGTAATGGCAAAATGCTCGGTGGCAAAAGTTATTTCCCCGATATGCAAGGGGATGATTTGGGGCAAATGCTCGCTGACTTTATGGCAAACTTTTATTTCCAAGTTGCCGATGAAGTGCCTTCAGAGTTAATCATCAACGTGGCATTGCCAGATACCGAACAGTTACAAGATGCTTTGTATCAGCAGTTTGAAAAGAAAGTTCAGATTAAACACAAGGTGCGAGAAACCCGTGCCGAATGGCTCGAACTCGCCAATATGAATGTGCAACATGCGATTAAAGGACAGTTGGCGAACCATTTTGAACTGAATGAGCGTTTCCATCAGCTTGAAGAAGTGGTCGGTCGTCCGATTGATCGGATCGAATGTTTTGATATTTCTCATACCATGGGGGAAGCGACCATAGCCTCTTGTGTGGTCTTTGACAGTGGAGGTATTCGGAAACGAGATTATCGCCAATTTGCCATTGAAGATATCACGGGTGGCGATGATTATGCCGCCATGCGTCAAGCATTAACCCGCCGTTATAAAAAGGCCATGCTTCCCGATCTGTTGCTCATTGACGGCGGTAAAGGTCAATTACATATGGCAATGGACGTTATGAATGATTTGGGTCTGGATGCCTTTATGGTCGGAGTCTCTAAAGGCGAAGGGCGCAAACCCGGTTTAGAAACCTTACACTTTACTGATGGCACCAAAATTCAACTGCCTGAAGACCATAAGGCCTTACATCTGATTCAACAAGTACGAGATGAAGCACACCGTTTTGCAATTACTAAACATCGAGCGAAACGCGATAAACGCCGTGGGCAGTCAGTACTAGAAGCTATACCGGGCTTAGGTCCTAAACGCCGCCGTGATTTGCTAACACATTTTGGTGGGATTCAAGGTGTACTTAAAGCTTCAGAAAATGATTTAAAACTGGTACCCGGCTTAGGTGATGTCATGGCGCGAACCATCTATAAAGTGCTACATGAATGATTCTTTATTTAACCGAGAATATTCATTATTGTTCTTTGCTTCTTTAGAAAAGAAGGAGCAATATTTTTATATTGAACATGTGTTGTTTATTGGAGTTGCCAAAATGATCATTGACCCATGAGTCATCGATCATTTATCCCTATCTAAAAACCCTTCATGATCTATGCATATTAAAAAATCAGAGTAGATCATGTCATTAGAACAATTATTTCATGATATTGAACATCAAGAATGGGTCGATATTCCTAAAGGATGGTTACAAGGGCGTACCATTTACGGGGGCTTAAGCACAGCCATGATGTTGCACAAAGCTGTACTTGCAGTGAATGATCCTGCTAAACGATTACTCAGTGTTAGTGTGACCTTTGTTGGACCAGTCCAAGAAAAACCAGTGAAATTGACTGTTGAAATACTCCGTCAAGGTAAGTCTGTGACTACGGTTGAAGCCCGCCTTTGGCAAGATGATGCAGTACTTAGTATTTTAATGGCGAGCTTTGGCTTAGAACGTGAATCTAAACTGGTGGTAAATCAAGAACGTCCAGCGCCAGATTACCCTCCTGTTGAAGATTTATTTATTGTTGAGCACAATAAAATGATGCCGCAGTGCTATCAAAACTTTCAGTTGGCATGGGCGGAAGGTGGCTATCCCTGTTCAGGAAGTGCAGACCCTGATTTTGGTGGATGGTTTAGATTTGATGCATCGCAATATGACAATTCAGCCATGAAAGCAAAAGATTTTCTTATGCTTTTAGACATTTGGCCAGCAGGTGCATTCTCTATCATGAAAGTGCCTGCACCGGGAAGTTCACTGACTTGGCATGTGACTTTATTAGAAGAGATCGATTATAGGCGTTTAGATTGGTTTAAATACAAAGTCTTTACAGATCATGCAGCACATGGGTATGCAACTGAATATGCTCATGTTTGGGATAAGAATAACCGACTCATAGCCATTTCAAGGCAAACAGTGACTATTTTTGGCTAGTCGACAGTCGACCTTGAATCGTTTAAAGTAGCCTTATTCAAATATTAAAGCTCAAGTTATATATTGCTGTGTAAGCAATAGGGGACAAACTGGCGGTGTCTATGTCAACAGGTCGAATCCTGAATATTCCAAATATCTTGACGCTAGCTCGTATTGCGTTAATTCCAGTATTTTTAATTATTGCTTACTGGCCACCAGCGATTGGTGTGGGCGGTCATACGGGTAGTATGACGCGTCATATGATTTTAACAGCCATTTTTATTATTGCTGCTGTAACGGATTGGTTTGATGGGTATTTAGCAAGAACACTCAATCAAACGTCTGCTTTTGGTCGTTTTTTAGATCCAGTTGCAGATAAATTGATGGTTGCAGCTGCATTGATTGTTTTAGTGCAATGGCAACCCAGCATTTCAATGGCATTTGCTGCAATTGTGATCATTTCACGTGAAATTACCGTTTCGGCTTTGCGTGAGTGGATGGCAGAATTGGGTGCACGAACAAATGTTGCAGTATCGACTGTAGGTAAATATAAAACTGCCTTTCAAATGATTGCGATTTCTGTGTTCTTGCTAAACTGGCAACCACTCGAACTTTTGGCTTATGCACTGCTGTATACGGCTGTGATTTTGACATTATGGTCGATGATCATTTATTTAAAAGCAGCATGGCCATATTTAAAACAACCTTAAAATTTTAATGGTTCTTTTGAAATAAAAAGCTTTTATCTGCGGGTAAAAGCTTTTTTATTTGTTGGTTTTAAAGACAGCATGAAACGTATAAAATGTGGCATAAGATTAAAAATATAAATTCAATCGTACTTAACACGTGTTCTGATTAAAGACAAAAATATTGATAAAAATAGGAAAAACCTGAATGTCGCGAATTTTTTACTTATCCCAACAACAGTTATATTGTTTTGATCAAACAAAATCGATTTCTATACCTTGTCAAGCAATTGATCAATATAAGAAAAATCTTGCTGAAATCAAGCAACGTAAACAGTGGAAATCTCAAGGTGCTGGTGCCCAGTTTATGGGTTTAAATGGCGCAGAGGCTGAACTTGATTTATCCGATATATCACTGACAGATGTCGTGTATTTGGATGACAAAAATGTGGTCTATAGTGCGCATTTACAAGGTGGAACAGCCATACAAATGAAACCGATTGATCAGCTCAATGATCCTGAAGGTTTAGTATTGCGTAAAAACGAATTTGTTGTAGATTCAATGCATATTGATTCAGTGAATCGTCGTTTGGTTTTATCGGCAAGCCAAGAATATCAAGTTGAACGTCATTTATGTATTTTAGCCCTTGATGCTAACCGTACTCAGTTCATTACTGAAGGTGAAAGTTTAGATTCGAATCCTATTTTCAATCCACTCAATACTGATGAAATTTATTATGACTCTTGTGGTTTGTCTTATACGTATGATGTGACTCTAGGGCCAAAGGAAATCAATAAGCTGAATATGACAAATGGAGATCTAGAAACCATTATTTCAGATCCGAAATTTGATTTTTTCAAGCCTCAGATGGATCGTGCAGGCAATTTGTTTTTTATTCAACGACCTTATAATAGTGCGTTTTACAAAGAAGATTTCTTTAGTTTCTTGAAAAATATATTACTGGCACCTGTAAAGATCATTAAAGCGATTGTCGGTTGGCTAGACTTCTTTACGCAGCGTTATACAGGGGAATCTTTAAAGCGGACTTCGGGTGCAAATCCTGCCAAAGCCCGTCAAAAAACAGAAGAGGAACTTTTTGTTGAGGGAAATCTCATTAAGGCACAACAAACCTTAGAAAAAAATAAGCAGGCAGGAGAGAAATTCCCTGGTGTGATTCCTGAAACATGGAAGCTTATAAAATTGACGCCTTCTGGTGAGCAGGTCACAGTGAAAAAAGGTGTCATGAGTTTTGCATTAAAAGATGGGCGTATTCTGTATTCCAATGGTCAGCATTTGCTGGAGTTAGATGCAGAGGGCAATGAAACCTTGCTTTTAGAGGCGAGATTAATCTCGAAAATTATCTGATCATTGACAGGATGATTGAGATGCCTATTTCCCAATATGTAGCGTTTTTGGCATTTTTCATCTGTATGACTACATATGCCAGCGAATCCGATGATATGGATCATCATCAAAAGTCAGCTCAAGAATATTTGCACAACTATGGTATCGCATATTGTCTATCCAAGGCAGAACACTATCGTGAGGAAGCAGGTATCGCGATGGGAGGATATTTTCAATTGGGTCAGCATGGTATTGATGCGCAACAACACGTACGAGCCTATATAGACCGACAGCTTGAAGAGCATTTAGGTGGCTATAAAAATTCACCAATGCAAGCGTATTTGATGCGCTGTTTAGAGATTTCCTATTCAGAAGAATATCGAGAACATGTTGCTGATGTTCTCGATCATTTTAAAGACTAAAATAAAAAAAGAGACTTAGCTATGCGTTTCTTCTTCGGCATCATCTTCAAAGGTACGGGCAATTTTTTCAATATTTAAGCTTTTCGCCATCGCATCGAAAATCTCCTTATACACGCCATCTTGATGATAAAGCTGATCATGTTCGCCGTGTTCCGCAATCGCACCATCTTTCATCACATAGGTGTAATCGGCGTCAATAATTTGTGAAAGACTGTGTGAAATCATAATCACCGTACGCCCTTGCTTAATTTCATCCAAACTTTGTTTGATTTGTTCAGAGGCTATTGCATCAAGGCTGGCAGTCGGCTCATCCAAGAAAATAATCGGTGGATTTTTCAGGAACATTCGTGCCAAAGCTATACGTTGCTGTTGACCACCAGAGAGTTGTAAGGCATCAGATTGATAGCCTTCAGGCATTTTCAAAATCTGTTCATGAATCGATGCCTTTTGCGCAGCTTGAATGACTTCATCTTCACTGGCATCCATTTTGCCATAGCGGATATTGTCTAAAATGGTGCCTTGGAAAATATGATTTTTCTGTAAAACCAGTCCGATATGATCACGCAAATATTGGGTATCAATGTCATTGATATTGACCCCATCGAGTTCAATGACACCACTTTGTGGATCATAGAATTTATCCAATAAACTGATGAGTGTCGATTTCCCCGCACCAGACAATCCAACCAAGGCGGTAATCTTGTTGGGACGAATTTCCATGTTGATATTTTTTAAAGCGTGATGACCATTTGGGTAATAGAAATCGACATTTTTTAAGTTAAATTTGCCTTTGATTTCGGGTTTTAATGATCCACAGGGTTCAATTTGATCATCGGCTTCTAAAATTTTAAAGAAGCTTTCGGAATAGATCATGGCATCATTCACTTCATCATAAATACGATGGAGCGAGCGAATCGGTGCTGAAACGTTATTAAATAACAACACGTGATACATGATCATGCCAATACTCATTTGGCCATCTAGCACGAAATACGCCGTGAGGATAATAATCAGTACAATACCAATCTGCTCAATAAAGGTTTTTAAACCATCAAATAAGAAACTGATTTGACGGGTTTGCATTTGGTTGTCAGTCAGTTCTTTTTGCAGTTTGAGTTGTTTTGTGGATTCAATCGATTCACGGTTAAAGGATTTGATCACCGTAATGGAATTGATGATACCCAGAATGCCTTGACTCTTTTTTTCACGTCCATCACGTAGATTACGACGCCATCCACCCAGTTTTTGTGCCTGCTTGTAAGTCAGCCAAAAGTAAATCGGCACAATAATGGTCGCCACCAAACCAACATAAACATTGGCATAGTACATCAAACCAAGTGCAACGAAGGCACTAGTGAATAACGGTAAAATATCGATAAAAAAGATTTGAACCAGTCGGGTCAGCGAGCCAATTCCACGGTCAATACGGGTTTGCAGTTTTCCAGCTTGGTTGTTGTCTTCGTTAAAAAAAGCCAGACGATAGGTGAGGAACTTTTCAATGATACCTTGAGCTAAATCTTGCGACACCATGATGCGAAGCTTCTCGCCATAGAATTTTTGCCCAAATTGTACAAAGGCATTCAATATTTCTTTGCCCAGTAAAATTGCGGTAATGGTGATGAGGATATGCCAACCGTCAGACAGCCCTTTACCGGCTTCAACGAGTTTATTGATACTATCTACAGCATATTGCAGGGTAAGTGCATTGACCTGAGCAGTTAAAGAACCAATCAAGGTCAAAATAAGTGTGGCAATGACCAACAATCGATAAGGACGAACAAAAGGACGTATTTTTTGAAACAAAAGCCATAAATTCATAACTGGTTATTTTTATTCCTTGATTTTTCAATAGTCTAAGCTTGAATAAATTTTGTCACAAGCATATACAATGTTTTTGATGGTGAGTGTTTGAAATCCTTTAAAATATAGTTCCATTGTTGATCAATTTTGTTTTATGAATCTTGAATTGTTTGCCCCTGAAGCCTGCGATAATATATTGCCTTGTGATGGCAGTGTTCAGGACTATGGTCTGATTTTAGATGTAGATCAGGCAGAGGCGTATTTTCAATATTTTCTTCAGCATTTGGCTTGGCAACACGATGAAGTGATTTTACATGGTCAATATTTTAAAACTGATCGTAAAGTGGTTTGGTATGGCGATGAGCATTATCAATATCATTATTCAGGCATGGCCAAGCAAGCACATATTTGGCATCCGTATTTACTGAAATTAAAGTATCAAGTAGAGCAAATCACAGGACACCAGTTTAATTCCTGTTTGGCAAATTTATATGAAAATGGTCATCAAGCAGTCGGTTGGCATAGTGATGATGAACCTTCGCTGATTTCACCAAAAAGTGAAACTCTCATTGCATCACTTAGTCTTGGGGCAACACGTAAGTTTAGATTTAAGCATAAATATAAAGACAGCAAAGCCGATTTACTGTTACACAGTGGTCAACTGATTGTGATGCGGGGTCAAACACAGCAGTATTGGAAACACGCGATTGCCAAATCGACCAAGATTATTGAACCTCGAATCAATTTGACCTTTCGTTATTTTTATCCAGCGTCAGAATAAGGTCTGTTGAGATTTCATTCACACCCTAAGCCTAAATGAAAAAATTATGCTGAGGGAGTATTTTGAATTGAATGCTCTTGTTCATGCAGTGCCAGTTCAGCAACCTTTTTCTCAATCAGTTCAGCATTTTCTTTCAAGATCGCAATCAACTTCTCTTCATTGACAAAGTCGAAACGGTTCTTAGTCGCCAATAAGGTCAGTGCCAATGGCGCTTCTTTACTGGAAAAATTGATAGGAATGGAAAGCCCTGCAATATTCGGATCAAGTTCACCACTGGAAAAATAATAACCTTGCTTTTTGATTTTCTTCATTCTAGCCAAAAAGTCAGCTTCGTTACTGGCAAAACCATAGCTGCTAAATTCAGATTCAAAGCGGTGATAGTAATCGAGTAACTTTTGCTTCGGTAAATGCGCCAACATGATTTTTGGCGATGAACCTGTAAACACTGGACGAGGGGAACCTCGACCATAAGATGATAGTTTGACGTCTTTATACAATTCGTGATGAATGTCGATACACGAATCATAATTTAAATGGGTGAGTAAGCAGGTGAATTCCGTTCTTTCCACAATTTGCTGCATGAATGGCATGCTAATTTGCACCAGTGGATCGGTGGTTCTTGAAATAAAATCTAAAACGGCAATTTTTGAGCCCAAGGTGTAATCCCCAGATGTACCACTTAAGCGTTGTAATAATTCGGCAGAAACAAGTTCTTTGAGATAGCGATAACTGGTGGGTGTAGAAAGTCCTAACTCTTGGCTAATCAAGTCAACATTTATGATAGGACGATCTACCGAAAATAAATCTAAAACGGTGAGAATCTTACCAAAACTAGAAAGCGCCATAGTTACCTGCAATCGTTTAAAAAGGAATTAAATTTAAAATCACATCTAGTTTATATCAAAATTCAACCAGATTGGACGAGAGTGCAAAGAGACACTGACTTATCGTTGAAATATTTAATGTAAGAGGAATTTTATTGAGAAATCTAAACTAAATTATCGTTAATCATTATCCAAAACACAATAAATTATCATAATGGGAGATTTTAATTGACTGTTACATAATTTTTTGAAAAAATGCTTCGATCAAATATCTATTGATGAATCTTTCACTCGTATCGGTGAAGATTTATCGGCTTTCTTTAGCTTGAAGGGTAGTAGAGAAAGTTCCCCCATTCATTCTGAATGATGATCATTTCTGATGACATGTTAATCATGTAATTTAAATTACTTAGATCACACGATAAGTCGAAAGCACCTATCGTGTTTTTTTGGTCGTTGTTGAAAGTGATTGGGGTGAAACCTAAATTGTGGCTCTGAGATGATTCCATGCTGTTAACCAAGCAATTGTTAGAATTACGCCCACGTAAAATGGACATGATTTTTGCAACAAAAACGTGCTTTGCCAGTCTAATGGCTTTGTATATTGCGTTTTCGTTGGATTTATCAAATCCACTTTGGTCGATGGCAACCGTATTTCTACTGGCAAACCCATATTCTGGGATGGTTTCATCAAAAAGCTTTTATCGGATTATGGGCACTTTAACAGGCTCAGCCGTCGCAGTGCTACTGACACCCAGACTGATTCATATGCCGTGGTTATTTACCTTCTGCATGTCTGCGTGGGTAGGTTTCTGCCTTTATATTTCTTTACTCGATCGTACAGCACGTAGTTATTTCTTTATGTTGGCGGGTTATACCGTTGTCATCATTACATTTAACGACATTTTGTACATTAACGAGTTTAGTATTTTTGATATGGCATTGGGTCGCTTTATCGAAATCTCGATTGGCGTCGTGTGTAGTGCGGTCGTATCCGCAACGATTTTTCCTGTGCATTTAGGACCTGTATTACAGAGCCGAGTAGGTAAAACCTTACAGGATACAGAAGCGCTGTTTCGTGTGATCTTAAGTGATCAAACACATCAAACCAATTACATGGAACTGTTGGCACGTGTAAACCACGATACCTCTGAAATTCATGCCTTATCTGTGCATCTTTGGTATGAAAAATCGAAGTTTCGTGGTACGACCAAGCCTTTACAGGAGCTATTGCATCAGCTGTCTATTTTGACCACCAATCTGGTGTCAATGTCGGAACGCTTGGCGCAATTAGATGAAATCGATCTGGGTTATCGTGAAGCTTTAAAAGTTTTACAAAAAGATGTCGATCAATTTTTGGTTTCAAGTACAACATTGCCTGAACAGTATCTCAATGTGTTACCACAACAGTTTGATGATGACTTTGAAGCAGTCTTTAAAAGTGCCTTACCTTCACAGCAGGTGATGCTACATAGTTTGAAGATGGATATTCGCCATTTCATTCAAAATGTACAAACAGTCAAAATCATTTGGTATTTGATTCAAAAGGGTGAAAAGCATTTGCCGCCACATATTGTGTCGCTTAGTACTTCTTATCCAAGTTTGCATCGCGATTATGGTGTCGCTGTTCGCGGTGGTATTTCTGCATTTCTGGCGATTTTTATCGCGGGTGCGATGTGGATTATCACAGGATGGAAATATGGTTATATGGTTGCGTCTTTAACCTCTATTTGCGTCTGTATTATGGCGTCGATGGATAACCCTGTTCCAGCATTGAAAATTTTCATTCGCGCTACGTTTTATACGGCTGTCGTGGTGTTTATCTATGCATTTGGTGTGTTGCCTTATGTGACCGAATTTTGGCAATTGGCCTTGGTTCTCGCACCTTTTATTATTTTTTGTGTAAGTTTATTTCCACATCCACCTTTGTCGTCATTGGCTTTGCCCTTGTTGATGTGTTCAATTATGGAATTAAACTTACAGAACAAGTATGTCCTTGATCAAATTGCAACACTAGATGGTTCATTAGCGAATTTGATTGGTCCAACCATTGCCGCCATTGTGATTTATTTTGTGAGAGCGATGTCACCTGACATTACAGCAACACGTATTTTGACTTTGCATTACAAGTCTGTTCGAGAGTCAATGTATTTGCCATTTGGATTAGAATTTAAAATTCAACTGTGCAGTATGTTGGATCGAATTGGTATTTTGAATACAAAACAAGTGCAGTCTGCTGAATTGAAACGTGAAATTAATTTAGCATTGATCGAAGTCAGTGCTGTGATTGATTTAACACGAATCAATGAATTGTTGAACAAAATGCCACAGGACAATACACTCACGCAAAAGTTAGATCATCTTCAGCAGTTATTGGATGATTATTTCCGCTCTAAACAACTTCACTTAGAACATGAAATGCTACGAAACAATTTGATTGATCAGATCAATCTGATCCAAGAACAGTCCCTTAGTTTTCCAGATGCTGACATTTCTCAGCGTTTGCAAATCTCCTTAAACAATATTCGTAGCAGTTTATACCGTTCAATTGGTCATGAACCTGTGAATCAAGAGGTTCGAGTTGTATAAACATGGGTGAATTTAATGTTTATGGCGTGTATATCCCCACGCTATTGGTTCAAGGTTTAGTTGCATATGTATTGCTGCTGTTTGTCATCCGCTATACAGACCGTTGGATGGAGCAGGGATCAGATGCCTTCTTAGGGCTGTTTAATTTTTGTCTTTACCTTGTGCTGTTGTTGCTGGTGCATTGGGTGTTTGTTTGGAGCGGTTTCTAATGCGTTGCATGTCCACGCGTAAATTTTTGAGTATGAATGAGTAACAGTATGAAACTTATCGATTCACGTAAAATGATTCGGCCATTGGTCTTACTGGTGACTGCACTCATTGCAATATTTGCGATCTTTAATTTATGGAACTATTACAACTCTGTACCTTGGACACGTGATGCCCGAGTACGTGGTGATGTGATGAAAATTTCATCTGATATTGCAGGTTTGGTGACTGAAGTTCTAGTTCAAGATAACCAAACGGTCAAAAAAGGTCAGGTGCTTTTCAAGGTTGATTTAGCCCGTCAAGATTTAGCGGTTGAACATGCAAAATCTGATTTGGCCAAAGCCCAATCTGCTTTAGCAGCGGCTAAAGCGACACTGGCTGCAGCCGAAGCAAATGTTGAAAAATCACATGTAGCGAGTGAGTTTGCTGAACGAACAGCTGAGCGTTATTCTAAATTCAACGATGGTTCGATTTCGAAACAAGAGCAAGACCAAGCCAATTCTGCGCGTGATGAAGAACATGCTCAACATCACGAATTAGTAGCAGCCGTTGAACAAGCCAAAGCGAATATTGTTGAACAGCAAGCACTAATTAAAGCTGCAACCAGTCAGTTACATTTGGCTGAGTTAAACAAGCACCGTGCTGAAGTAGTTGCACCAGAAGACGGCACTTTGTCAAACTTTGAATTGCGTGTTGGTAACTACGTACAAGTGGGTCAGTCTGTTGCAGGTATCTTGGATCGTAAAAAACTTTACGTTGTAGGATATTTCGAAGAAACTAAACTGAATCGTATTCAAGTTGGTGATAAAGTCAGTATCCGTTTAATGGGTGATTCTGATGTGATTCAAGGCCATGTTCAAGGTATTGCACCTGGTATTGAAGACCGTGAACGTGCATCTACCAACGGGGTACTTGCCAATGTTAACCCAACATTTAACTGGGTACGTTTAGCACAACGTGTACCTGTCCGTATTGTGCTTGATGAACGTCCTAAAAATGAGTTGGCTTTTGTCGCAGGTCGTACGGCTACCGTTCGTGTACTGGGTAAAAAATAATAGCAACCTCGATTCAAAAAAAGCATACTTATGGATGCTTTTTTATTAGGCTCTGTTGATATCTCACGTATAGTTGTGATGATCCACCTGTTAAGGTTGAATCCCTTGAGGGTTGCGATACCAACTTTCTATAAACAGTGCGGCGGCTAAACTATCTGCAGACAGTTTTTTAGCTCGCCCTTGGGCTTGGTAATGATCTAACTCATCACGAGCTTCACGGGTCGTGAGGCGTTCATCCACCATCCAAGTTTGAATATTGGTTTGGTGACGTAAGCGACGAGCAAACTTACGTGCACGTGTAGACAATTCAGATTCTGAATCATCCATATTCAAAGGTAAGCCGACTAAAAATAAGTTCGGTTGATGTTGTTTCACGATCCTAAGAAGCTCATCCCAATTCGGGATGCCATCTTTCATGGGCAATAAAGGCAGTGGGGTGGCACTTTCAATAATCGATGACCCCACAGCCATTCCTGTTTTTTGCGTTCCAAAATCAAAAGCCATAATCAATTGTGGCTGTGATGCGTCAGGCATGTCCAATCTCTGAAGATAACCAAGTACGATCTATGCCTATTTTTTTATAGGCAGCGTCCCAGCGATCGTCATAAGGTAGGTTAAAAATTAAATCCATATCAGAATCGCAGATGAGCCAGTCACCACGTGACATTTCATCTTCGAGTTGGTTTTTACCCCAACTGGTATAGCCTAACGCAATTTGATAAGAACCTACGCCTTCATTATGAGCAATTGCATCTAAAATATCTTTACTGGTGGTAATACACAGATTTTCACCTACCGCAATGGATGCATGCCAAGTGGGTTGACCTGTGTGCAAAACAAAACCTGCTTCTGGACGAAGAGGACCACCTTGTAATACTTCGTGTGGTCGAACAAAGTCAGCTTCGATTTCTAAATCGTTGAGTAATTCTTTGACTTGAATTCCTGTTGGCCGATTAATAATAATGCCTTGAGCGCCTTCTGAATCATGTCGAGCAATATAAACCACTGTATTGGCAAAGAATTCATCTGCCAAATCTGGTGGGGCAATAAGACAGCGATGTGTCAGAAATTGTTTGCTCACTAAATGGCTTCTCCTTATTAAAATAATAAATTTATTTCATACGCTATCTATCAAAATACTAGACTAAGTTACTTTGAACAACGAATATTTGTTTAAATGAATATTCTGACTAGATCAGAGCATTTCAAAGCTGAATAATCATTTTTTTATAATGTATTGATTATAAAATATTCTTTTATTTTTGTACGAATAGATTCTATTCTTGTTAAATATTAAATCAATGATAAAAATATTCATACAGGTCAATGTGAAATGCGACACAATCTTATAAAATTTCTGATGATTGGGTGGGTGTTGAGCACAGCAAACATGAGTGTGGCTCAGTCTCAATCGCTAAGTCAATTTGAACACCAACTGATCCAGACATATCAAGATCAAAATTTTTTTGAAGTGAACAATGATATTGAAAATGAAATTCGACTGAAGATCGAAAATATGCCATCAAGTTTTCAATATCCATTCTCTAAATTACAACATGCAGGTTATGTCCATCTAGATTATTCACCCGATCGAAAATTGAAATTTTACACTTTTGATGTTTCAGGGGGTGGAACCATGGGGCAATGGTCTAACCATGTTCAATATCAAACAGACAACCAACTCAAGCTTGATGCATTTAAAGCAGGTAGAATTCTAAAAATTTACCAAGCAAATATCGCTCAAAAAACCATTTATCTGGTGGAAAGTTATTATAAAGGTGACAGTTGTCATGGGACTTATCATTTAAGGGCTGTAGAGATAGGCTCAAAACAACTACTTAAGTCCTATGTGTTTAAATCTAAATCCAAAACAAATCATGAGATTGAAGTAGAGTTCGACTGTAATCACATTGATCGCTCAAAGTTGCCAAAGTTTTTTAGAATCACACCCAAAACGGTAGATGTGATGTTGTTGAATCAAGAGAGCAAACCACAAAATAAATATTTGCGTTATACCTTAAGGCAAAATGGTTTTATCTACTCAGGTATTGTGAAATGATTCACTGAACCATGACAAAGGAATAGCCGACAAGGGAATTGTCGAAAAAGGAATAGCCGAAAAAAGAATAGCTATCTTCTATTCCTGCTTTATTTATGTTGTCTGAGCCTATAACGCAATGCATGGGCTGCAATATGAACAGTCCCATAAGCTCTTGCTCAATGTGATCTGTATCAGTTCATTAAAACTTAAATCGTCCTTAGTTTAAGTCGTCTGAAACTTCAATTGTCTTAACTGCTTCGCGTGTTGCAACGTGGTTTCACTAATTTCTACGCCACCCGTCATGCGTGCTAATTCTTGAATCCGCTCATCTTCGTCTAATTCAAAAATAGTACTGCTGGCAGGGTCGGTCTGTAATTTTTTCACCAACAAATGTTGATCAGACTGTGCAGCAACTTGCGCTTGGTGGGTGATACATAGAATTTGTACATGTTGACCAAGTCCGGCAAGTAAACGCCCGACAATCTCCGCCGTACCACCACTAATTCCCACATCAATTTCATCAAACACCAAAACTTCAGCTTCGGTTTTTTCTGCATTCATCACTTGCATCACTAAGGCTATACGAGACAATTCACCACCTGATGCGATTCGACCTAAAGGTTGTGGTGGAATGCCTTTGTTGGCAGTGAACAGGAGTTGAATAAAGCTAAAGCCTTCAGAAGATGGTTGTTCTAAGGGTTCGAATTTAAATTCGAAATGGGCTTCAGGTAGCGCTAACTGCTTTACTTGTTCAGTGAGTTTTATTGCTAATGGGGTGGCTGCTTCACGACGAATATCATCTAGATATTGCGCTTTTTCTATGAAGACTTGATGTGCTTGCTCAACTTGTTCAGCTAAGGCTTCAGGGTCTTCTAACTGATGCAGTTGCTGTAACTCATTTTGCCACGTTTCATATTGTTGTTTTAGTTCATCAGGTTGAACACGATACTTACGCGCAAGTCGATGGAAAACTTCCAGTTGAGCATTGAGTTCTTCCATTCGATCAGGATCAAAACTTTGACGATCAATATATTGTTTTAAGCTTGAGCTCGCATCATCCAATTCACTTTGTGCATTGACTAAAGAATTATAAATCGTGGACAGTTGCTCGCTACGTCCAGCATGTGATTCAAGACGACGAATGATGGAAGAGATTTCCTGATTAATATTTTGTTCAGATTCTTCTAAGGCATTTAGGGCATAACCACAGTCCAACATGATGTGCTCATGATGACTTAAACGATCAAATTCTTGCTCAATGTCTTTATAATCAACCTGTAGTACATCTTCGAGTTCTTCAAGTTGCGATTCTAAAGTTTCAATCCGTTTTAAGCGTGTCGTCTGAGCATCGAGAGCAGCTTGATGTTGACGGATATTTTTTTGCCACGTGTTGTAGCTGTCTTTGACTGCCTGTGTATGATCACCAAAATTACTATAACGGTCTAACCAATGTTTTGGGTAAGGGGGTTCTAGTAATTGTTGCTGGCTGTGTTGACTATAGAGCTGAACCAGTAAACGTCCAATTTCTTTCAGTTCGGATAAGCTGCTTGGTCGACCGTTAATCCATGCTTTACTTCGTCCAGTGGCAAAAATCACACGGCGTAAATGAATCTCACCAGATTCATCCGCCAATTCATGTGCTGTTAACCAATCGGCTTCAGGGCTTTGCGCTTGATAGCTAAAGACGGCTGTCACATCTGCTTTATCTGAGCCATAGCGGACATAGTTGGTATCGGTTCTTTCACCTAGACATGCAGACAATGCATCTAAAAGTAAAGATTTACCTGCACCAGTTTCACCTGTCAGGACATTAAAACCTTGTTCAATATCAATGGCTAAATTGTCAGCTAAAGCAAAGTTAATCAGATTTAAGTGTGTCAGCATAAACGCATCCAAGCTGCGAAAAGTGTCTTTCTAAGATAGTGAAGTTTTGTTTTCGTCACAAGAGACTTCATCTTTATTTTAAAAGTATTGATGTACATTTTAACTGAAAAAAGTCATAAAAATGTGTAACTTTAATTCGCTATAACAAAGTATTGAGCATCCATAACAGATGTTTTGTGCAAATTTCTTCATAAATCTCGCATAGAGACCACAACGATCCCAGATTAGACGTGATTATTTTGATGAAAAATATTCTTTTTCAATAAAAATCAGAAGTGAATTGGATATCAGCATCATTCGATATAAAAAAGTTCTGGATTAGCATCTGAATAAAGGTGTAAAACGATAATTTGTTGCTATACTTCAGAAGTTTTGGATGTATTGGCGATGTGTTGAGATGTCGTATTTAGATGTCATAAAATTCATTTAGAATAGTCAAAAAGACATTATTATCTGGCTTAAAACACGGATTGATTAGTTGAACCAGCACAATTAAACTACGTCCATTAAAATTTATAAAATGCGCATTATTTGGAGAATACGCATGCAATCACAATTTGATCATGTATCTGTTGTAAAAAAATCTAATGTTTATTTTGGTGGTACATGTATTAGTCATACTGTCCAATTTGAAGACGGCACAAAAAAAACATTAGGGGTGATTCTTCCAACTGAACAGCCTTTGACGTTTGAAACGCATGTTCCTGAACGTATGGAAATTATTTCAGGTGAATGCCGTGTAAAGATTGCAGACAACGAAGAACATGAGTTGTTCCGTGCAGGTCAATCTTTCTACGTACCAGGTGGTAGTAAGTTCAAAATTGAAACAGATGACGTATTGGACTATGTATGTCATTTTGAAGGTTAATGACCTAAGACTGAATTAGGCAAAGAAATTTGGCTATAAATCGGTTAAACTAATGTTTAAATAAAATCCTGTAAAGTTGGCTTTGCGGGATTTTTCTTTTCTGATTTAAAATTAAGCAAATTGAGGTCGTTCATGGCGAAGCCCGAATATTATTATGGCATTCATTCTGTGGAGTCATTATTGGAGTTAGAACCTGAACGTGTTTTAACTTTGTTTGCTTTAAAGGGACGTGAAGACCAGCGTTTAAAACGTATTTTCGAACTGGCTGATCCGTTCGGCATTAGTATTCAAAAAGCCAGTCGTGATAGTTTAGAAAAACTGGCAGGACAACCTTTCCATCAAGGTGTTGTTGCAGCAGTTCGTCCACATCCAACGCTCAATGAAAATGATCTAGAAAAATTGATCCAAAATACCAAAGACGTATTTTTGTTGGCACTTGATCAAATTACTGATCCGCATAACTTAGGTGCATGTATTCGTACTGCAGCAGCGATGGGTGTTCATGCCGTTGTGGTGCCTCGTGACCGTTCAGCAAGTTTAACGCCGACTGCACGTAAAGTGGCAGCGGGTGGTGCTGAAAAAGTGAAATTTATTCAAGTCACGAATCTGGCTAGGACTTTGGCAAAAATCAAAGATGAATTCAATGTGCGTGTTGTAGGTACGATGCTTGACGAACATGCCTTACCTATTCAAGAATGTGATTTGACTGGACCCATTGCGATTATTATGGGTGCTGAAGACACGGGTTTACGCCCAATCACACAATCACAGTGTGACCATAAAGTGTATATTCCGATGGATGGTAATTTGCAAAGTTTAAATGTGAGTGTAGCGACAGGTATGGCATTGTATGAAGCATGCCGTCAACGCAAAGCATAAACATTCAAATAGAAACTTTATGTTAAAACATTGATATTCAAACATTGCTTAACGAGATTTAATTCATGATGCCTGCACGCTACCAAGGTTACGCATTTGTTGCGATCACCATGTGTATTTGGGGAGGCTTCACCATTAGCTCTCGTTTAAGTGCGCTCTGGCATATCAGTCCTTGGGATATTACTGCACTCAGATTTTTATTGGCATTCTGTATATTGATGCCAATTCTGATTTATAAAAAAGACACCGCTTTTTTATGGAAGAAAGAACCTTTCATTTTAGCCATGCTGGGCGGTGTCGCATATTGCTTAACATGCTACAGCGCCTTTCATTATGTACCAGCTGCACATGCTGCGATTTTCTTAAATGGTTGTTTGCCTCTATGTACTGCCATAGCCGCCTTTGTGTTATTTAAGCAACCCTTCGATAAGCATATTTGGGCAAGTCTTGCCATTATGCTGTGTTCAATCTTGGCCATGAGTTATCTCATGTATCAAGCGACTGGTGTTGCTTTTAGTTTGGGGGATGGACTGTTTTTTATCAGCGCTATTTGGTGGGGGATTTTCACTGTTCTTCTTAAACAGTGGAAACTGTCTGCTTGGCATGCCATGGCAGGGGTCGCGATTTGGTCAGCAATTGTTTATGTGCCTTTGTATTTGCTGTTTTTCCCAAAACATTTAAATGAACCGACAATCCAGCATTTGGCCATTCAAACCATGTTTCACGGTATTTTTGTGGTCATCGTTGCCACGCTTACTTATGTTGAAGCGATTAAACGATTAGGTGCATTTAAAGCAGGTAGTATTGTCACATTGGCTCCCTTTATTGCGGCAATTATTGCCGTACCTTTATTGGGTGAGCCATTGAGTCTAGCGATTGTGTGTGGATTGATTGGAATGGGGATAGGAGCTTTGCAGCCTTGGCGCTGGTTGAGAAAAGACAGTTTAGAAAAGCAATTAACAGCACAAAAAAAGCAGTCAATCTAAGACTGCTTTTTTTCTTTGGCAATGTTTAAATAATGCTGATGTAAGTTTTCAAGCTGATGATATAAATGATCGATATGACCATCATTGAGAACTACATCATCAGCCAATGCCTGTTTTTTTTCTCGTGGCATTTGCACACTAATAATCTTTTGAATTTGCTCAATAGATTGACCATCACGGTGACTGGCTCTTTGGATTTGCAAGGCTTCAGATGCATCAATCAGTAAGTTACGATGTGTCAATTGATGTTGATTGGTTTCAAATAAAAGCGGTGAAACTAAAATGACATAAGGGCTAGTCGCTGCTGAAAGCTGTTGAATTATAGATGTTCGAATTGCAGGATGGGTGATAGCCTCTAACTGTTGTCGAGCTTCTGGTTCTTTAAAAATGTATTCTCTTAAAGCACGTCGGTCTAATTCACCATTGGACTGAATCACCCAATCCCCGAAACATTCTTGAATCTGAGCGAGTGCAGGTTGACCAGGTTCAACGATCTCACGTGCCACAATATCAGCATCGATAACAGTGATTCCTTGGGTTTCAAACCATTGGCTTGCAGCTGATTTTCCACTTCCAATGCCACCTGTTAGACCCAAGATGAATGTCATGTCGATTCCTTACCGATTCAATTGAATTTAGCCTCCTAAATAGGCTTTCATGATTTGATCGCCCCATAGAAAAGCAATCCATCCTGCAATGGCAATATATGGACCAAAAGCAAAAGGTTGGTTTTCTTTTTTAACCTTGAGCAGGATGATGCCAATCATTGCACCAACACAAGAAGATAGCAAGATGATCAATGGCAACAGCATGGGTCCCATCCAAGCACCCAATGCCGCTAAGAGTTTGAAATCTCCATAGCCCATACCTTCTTTACCAGTGATGATTTTAAACAGGTAATAGACAATCCAAAGACATAAGAAACCAATAATATAGCCCCAAATAGCTGATGTAGGCGTGGTATAGATAGCATAGCTATTGATGCCTAAACCCAGTGCTGCTAAGGGTAAGGTATAACGGTCTGGCAGGAGTTGAGTGTCAAAATCGATAAAGGTTAATGCGATGAGAACCCAAGTCAAAATGACACCAAAAAATGCCTGTAAGGTAGGACCGTAAACCCAAACCACAATTAAAGAACAAATAGCAGTTAGCAGTTCGATCAAAGGATAACGAATGCTAATCGGATTTTTGCATGAACCGCATTTACCACGTAAAGCAAGCCAACTGATTACTGGAATATTCTGATACCAACGAATCGGTTGCTTGCATTTGGGACAGCTTGAGTCTGGTTTGCTCAATGTAATTTTAGATTCATCAATAATGGCTTGTTCTGGATGCAAGAGCATTTGGCAGTCTTGTTTCCACTCTTGTTCCATCATTTTTGGCGTACGATAAATCACGACATTGAGAAAACTGCCGATACATAGGCTGATAATACCGACTGTAATATAGAGATATATTGGGTATTCAATAAATAAAGCAGTTAGTTCATGCATAAAAGAATTCTTTATCTTAGGTAATAATTAAGCTTTAAGCACCGACCACGGAACCCATTTGGAAAATAGGAAGGTACATGGCAATCACCAGACCACCGACTAAAACACCCAGTACTGCCATGATTAAAGGCTCCATCATTGAAGTTAAGCCATCGACTGCGTTATCCACTTCATTTTCATAATAGGTTGCAACTTTATCTAACATGTCATCGAGTGCACCAGATTCTTCACCGATCGCCACCATCTGGACTGCCATAGAGGGGAATAGGTTAGTAGCACGCATTGCAAATTGAAGTTGTTGACCTGTTGCAATATCGTCACGAATCTTCATAACTGCTTCTTCATAAACGACATTATTGGTTGCACCTGCTGTTGACTCTAAAGCATCAATCAAAGGCACACCAGCTGCAAAAGTGGTTGATAAGGTACGGCTATAACGCGCAATAATCGCTTTAAAGATTAGGTCACCGAAAATAGGTGCTTTAAGTGCTGCTTTATCAAGCAAGTCGCGGAATTTTTTACTACGTTTCTTTGTTTCCAAAAAAGTAAAAATAATGGCAACAATGGCTATAATTAATACAAACCAATATTTTTTGGTCCAATTCGACATGTTTACGACCAATTGTGTAAAGGCTGGTAAGTCAGCTCCAAATGAACTAAATAATTCTTGGAAGACTGGAACGACTTTTACCATCAAAATAATCGTAACAATGAATGCCACAACAATAACTGAAATTGGATATTTTAGTGCCTTCTTAATTTTTTGTTTGAGTAATTCACTCTT
The DNA here is from genome assembly GCF_011578045.1 of Acinetobacter shaoyimingii. Classification (NCBI taxonomy): domain Bacteria; kingdom Pseudomonadati; phylum Pseudomonadota; class Gammaproteobacteria; order Moraxellales; family Moraxellaceae; genus Acinetobacter; species Acinetobacter shaoyimingii. The sequence continues at coordinate 3,182,444 of NZ_CP049801.1, read as the reverse complement.
TTCTTTGTAGATCGCCACACGATCGAGCATGGTCTCAAGTGCACCAGATTGTTCACCAGATTCAACCAATGAACAAAACAGCTTATCAAAATATTGCGGATATTTTTTTAAAGCACCCGCAAAGGTATTACCGCCTTCAACTTCCCCTTTAATGCCCAATACAACATCTCGCATTGAAGGATTTTCTAAACCTTCTGCTACGATTTCAAAGCTTTGTACAAGGGGTACACCAGCTTTCATCATGGTCGCGAGCTGACGTGTGAAGATGGTGATATCTAAAGTTGTGACTTTCTTTTTCATTAATGACTCGAGAGGGTTTTTCTTTTTCTCTCGAATCGATTTAATCGTGATCCCTTGTTTGCGCAAAGTCACTTTAGCCAACTGCATATTACGTGCTGGCATTTCACCTTTAACTTTAGCCCCTTTACGATCAACCCCATCGTAAGCATAAACCGGCATCATTTGCCCTTTCTTTACGGCCATGATTTTATCCTTATTTAATATTTTAATTATTCACTGGTTACACGATTCACTTCCTGTAGAGAAGTTAAGCCGCTCATCACTTTGACTAATCCTGAACGACGTAAATCATTAAAACCTGCTTTCTGTGATGCTTCAGCAATTTCTAAGGAATTACCGTCTTGCATAATAATTTTTGAAATTTCAGGTGTAATCCGCATCACCTCATAAATCCCCACACGTCCTTTATATCCTTCCCGACATTCTGGACAACCTACAGGCTCAAACATTTGAAAATCTGGGCTGGCCAAATCTTCTTCAGTAAAGCCCATCTCAATCAAACTTTCTTTGGGTACATCGGCAGGTCTTTTACAATGTGTACATAAACGACGTGCCAGACGTTGTGCAATGACTAAATTGACTGAAGTTGCGATGTTGAATGAAGGAACGCCCATATTGCGGAGACGCGTTAATGTTTCAGGTGCGCTGTTGGTATGTAGCGTCGACATCACCATATGACCTGTTTGGGCTGCCTTAATCGCAATTTCAGCCGTTTCTAAATCACGAATCTCCCCGACCATAATCACATCTGGATCTTGACGCAGGAATGCTTTTAGCGCGGCAGAGAAGGTTAAGCCTACTTTGGGGTTTACGTTGACCTGATTAATCCCTTCCAAGTTAATCTCTACAGGGTCTTCCGCAGTTGAAATATTGGTGTCTTCAGTGTTGAGAATATTCAAGCCAGTATACAGAGACACGGTTTTACCTGAACCTGTAGGACCCGTAATGAGTAACATCCCTTGAGGTTTTTCTAGCGCCTCCATAAATAATGCTTTTTGTTCTGGTTCATAACCTAAAGCATCAATACCCAACATGGCACTTGACGGATCTAAAATACGCAGTACCAGCTTTTCACCAAACAGCGTTGGTAAGGCATTGACACGAAAGTCGATGGCTTTTGTTTTAGAAAGCTTTAATTTAATACGACCATCTTGTGGCATACGTTTTTCTGAAATGTCCATTTGTGACATGACTTTTAAACGAGAAGCAAGACGATTCGCCATTTGTAGTGGTGGATTGGCAATATGTCTTAGAACACCGTCGACACGGTAACGTACACGGTATGATTTTTCATAGGGTTCAAAGTGCAAATCTGAAGCCCCCATGCGAATCGCATCAACCAATAATTTATTAATGTATTTAACGATAGGGGAGTCATCGGTCGATGGCTCTGAATCATTTTTATCATTGTTAGTAGCATCTTCATCAACAACATCAACGTCTAAATCTTCGCTACCGAAATCAAAATTATCTGATTCAGCGAAAATCTTATCAATCATTTTGACCAATTTGTTGTATTCAACAACAACTGGAACGACTTTGAGTTTACTGTTGAGGCGAATGGCTTCAAGACCTTCCATGTCAATTGGATCACACATTGCGACATAGAGGGTGCTACCACGAATATTCAAAGGTAAAATGTGGTGTTTATTGACCAAGCTACTTTCGACAACTTCTTTTGGAACTAAGTCCGTATTGTAGGCATCTAGATCAAATAGAGGTTCCCCAAACTCCTGCGCAATCGTTTGTGCAAGTGTTAATGGTTTGATATTGAGCTGTTCAACCAAATGCGGGACCATTTTAGTTTTAGCTTTTTTGGTACTTTCAATGGCCGATTGCATTTGATCAGCTGTTAAAATACCTTCATCGACGAGACGTCGATTGTACCCCGAAAATTTAATACCACTTTGTAGTAAGGTCATTACAAATACGCCTTAAAATCATTTATAATTTGAATACGAAAATTATACGTTCACATTCTAAAATAATATACTTTAAATACATAATATAAATAGATTTCATATAAAAAGAAGAGTTTATCTAAAAGTTTGATTGTTTTTATGGTTTTTTGACATTTTATGCACTTCATAAACATTGTTTACAAAAGAACATCTTAGCGAAAATATACTTAAAAATTAAAAATCCGTGTAGAATGTGCGCATTTAGATAGTAAGGTTAGATGTATGTCGGGTTCGGCAATTACTCCTTGGGTTGTAGGCAATTGGAAAATGAACCCAATGCAAGCTGACGCTCAAAAATTGATTCAAGAATTGAAGCAACGTTTGGCAGATCAACATATTTCAAAAGAGCGCTGCAGAATTGGTATTGCACCTATATCTATTGCTTTATTGTCGGTTCAACAACAATTAGCTGATGCATCAGTCGAAGTGATGACTGTTGCTCAAGATGTTTCACGTATTGCTGGAACAGGTGCTTATACTGGTGAAGTCAGTGCCAATCTTTTAAAAGACAGTCAAATTGACTACGTATTAATTGGGCATTCTGAACGCCGTGAAATTTTTGCAGATAATGCTCAAGTTGTTGCTGAAAAAGTCAAAAATGCTTTAGCAGCGGGCCTACACATTATTTATTGTGTGGGAGAAAGCTTGGAGCAACGTGAAAAAGGTCAGGCTGAAGTTGTGGTATTGCAACAGATTTGTGATATTGCTGCAGTTGTAAATGCGGACCAATGGCACAATATTACTGTAGCTTATGAACCGATCTGGGCGATTGGCACAGGTAAAACTGCTTCACCAGAAGATGCTCAAAACATGCATGCCAAGATCCGTGAAGGTTTAAGCCAAATCACGCCTGCTGGCGCTCGCATGGCAATTTTATATGGTGGTAGTGTAAAACCTGAAAATGCAGTAGAGTTGGCGGCTTGTCCAGATATTAACGGTGCGCTGGTTGGTGGTGCATCATTGAATGCAGAGTCTTTTTATCAAATTGCTCATGCATTTGCTCAAACAAAATAATTAGGAGTTCAGCATGCATACTTTTGTGCTGGTAGTACATATCATATTAGCGATTTTAATGATTGTGTTGATTCTTGTGCAGCATGGTAAAGGTGCAGATGCCGGTGCTTCATTTGGTGGGGGCGGTGCGGCGACTGTTTTCGGTGCTTCAGGTTCTGGAAACTTCTTAACACGTGTGACAGCGATTTTGACTGCTTTGTTTTTTGTGACCAGTATTACCCTTGCTGTGTTTGCAAAAAAACAAACTTCTGATGCTTATGGCTTAAAAACAGTCAACACAACAGGTCAAGTTCAGCAACAATCGAATGAAACTTCAACAACTGCACCAAAAACATCAGAATAATTGAATATTTTCCTTCCAATTTAGTGGTTATGCTACTAGAATGCGACACAGCTGCGGTGGTGGTGGAATTGGTAGACACGCTACCTTGAGGTGGTAGTGCTTTCGGGCGTGGGGGTTCAAGTCCCCCCTTCCGCACCAACGACAAACCAGGTCGTTGATGTGTAGCAGCTTTTTGATGCGGGATGGAGCAGTCTGGTAGCTCGTCGGGCTCATAACCCGAAGGTCGTTGGTTCAAATCCAGCTCCCGCTACCAAGTTTTATTGGTGGTTATATTCATTGATTAGTGGCTTGCTTGTCGGGCTCAACTCTTCATAATATGGCGAAGGTTGTTGGTTCAAATCCAGCTCCCACTACCAATTTGATAAAGAAGCAACTTTATCAAAACAAGAAAGAAATTTTTTGTAAACTAAATGCATTTGTTGCGGGATGGAGCAGTCTGGTAGCTCGTCGGGCTCATAACCCGAAGGTCGTTGGTTCAAATCCAGCTCCCGCTACCAAGTTTTATTGGTGGTTATATTCATTGATTAGTGGCTTGCTTGTCGGGCTCAACTCTTCATAATATGGCGAAGGTTGTTGGTTCAAATCCAGCTCCCGCTACCAATTTTGATTAAGGTGCAACTTAATCAGCAAATATGAGAGTTTTGATTGAAAAATGATTCATATTTGGATATAATTTTGCACGTTGATGCGGGATGGAGCAGTCTGGTAGCTCGTCGGGCTCATAACCCGAAGGTCGTTGGTTCAAATCCAGCTCCCGCTACCAAGTTTCTTAAAAGAGGCTCACAACTAGGTGGGCCTTTTTGCACAGTGGACATTGGTTTTCTGTGCAATAATAGGGGCGATTACGCCCTTTTTTATTATCTATCGTGTAGTGTGGACATCATTTGGTCAAAATATCATGCTATCACTATAGTAAGTTTGTATCGATCGAATGATCGGTTGAATCACACAGAAATGATGAGAGTAAATGAAGTTATCAAATAAAACACAAGCACTCCAAGAGTTAATTGCCCCTGCAGTGCAAGCCTGTAATGTTGATCTTTGGGGAATTGAATTCACACCTCAAGGTAAACGTTCTTTATTACGTATTTTTATTGACAAACCTGTAGATGAAACAGCGAAACCTGCTGAACTTGTTGAGGGTGAAGAAGATTTAGGACGTGGTGTTGGTGTTCAAGATTGCGTACGTGTAACACAGCAAGTCGGTGCGATTTTAGATGTACATGATCCTATTTCAGGTGAATATGCACTTGAAGTATCATCACCAGGTTGGGATCGTCCATTTTTCCAACTTGAACAAATGCAAGCATACGTGGGTCAGCAAGTGGCACTACGTTTGATTTCTGCGGTTGAAAACCGTCGCAAATTTCAAGCGAAATTAGTATCTGTAGATGTAGAAAATGAATTGATTCAGGTCGAAGTTGAAAAGCAACAAGTGCTTGAAATCGATAGTCACAATATCGACAAAGCCAATTTGATCTATCAGGACTAAATTAATTTTAACGAAAAAGAATTTGAATAGTAGGTGACTTATGGGCCGTGAAATTCTTACCGTTGCAGAAACGGTTAGTAATGAAAAAGGTGTTAGTCGTGAAGCGATCTTCGAAGCGCTTGAACAAGCACTTGTAGCTGCAACGAAGAAAAAATTCTACGAAGGCACAAATTCTGAAGAAGCACAATTACGTGTTGAAATCGACCGTAAAACTGGTGAATACCGTACATTCCGTCAATGGACTGTTGTGGCTGATGAAGATCATGAAATGCCAGCTTGTCAAGACGCGATTAGCGACGTTGACCCAGCACAGTGGTCAATCGGTGACATTCGTGAGCTTGAAGTACCGTCTATCGAATTTGGTCGTATTGCAGCTCAAATCGCGAAACAAGTGATTGTTCAAAAGATTCGTGAAGCAGAGCGTGCACTCATTGCTGATGCTTACGAGTCTAAAGTTGGCGAACTGATCTACGGTGAAGTGAAAAAGCAAACCAAAGATGGCTTTATCATTGACTTAGGTGAAAATGCTGAAGCTTATCTTGCACGTGAAGAAATGATTGCAAAAGAAATTTTGCGTCCTAAACAACGTGTAAATGCAATTTTATTCAATGTAAACCGTGAAGGTCGTGGCGCACAATTACAATTATCACGTGCTAAGCCTGAAATGCTCATCGCTCTAATGAAAAAAGAAATTCCTGAAATTTCTGAAGAAATCATTGAGATTAAAGCTGCTGCTCGTCAGCCTGGTGTTCGTGCTAAAATTGCTGTGAAAACAAACGACCATCGTATTGATCCAGTGGGTGCATGTATTGGTATGCGTGGTACACGTATCCAAGCAGTGCAATCTGAATTGAACGGTGAACGTATTGATGTTGTTGTATGGTCAGATGATCCAGCTCAATACATTGCAAGTGCCTTAGAGCCTGCTGATGTATCGGGTATTGTGATTGATGAAGATGCAAAAACTGCAGATATCATTTTCGCAACCAGCGATCAATTGGCACGTGCGATTGGCTCTCAAGGTCAAAACGTACGTTTAGCATCTGAATTAACGGGTTTTAAACTCGATATGATGCTTGAAGATGAGTATCGTGCTCGTCAACAAAATGAAGCTCAACAATATTTAGACATGTTTGTTAGTCGTTTAGATATTGAAGAAGATCTTGCAATGGCACTTGTGGAAATGGGCTTTACTTCTTTAGAAGAAATCGCTTATGTCCCAGCTGAAACATTCGATGAAATCGAATTAGAGGCAGACTTAGTTGAGTTACTACAAAGTCGTGCCAAAGAAGCTGCTTTAGCTGATGCGTTAAAACAGCAAGAAAATATTCAAGATCCAAGTCCTGAACTTCTCGCAATGGAAGGGATGACATCTGAGTTTGCACATGCTTTAGCAGCTCGCGGTGTAATTACGGTAGATGATCTTGCAGATCAAGCGACTGACGATATCTCTGATATTGAAGGTTTAGGTGCTGAAAAAGCAGGTCAATTTATCATGAAAGCACGTGAATCATGGTTTAACTAGGAGGTAATACATGACGGATAAGTCAATAAAAGAGTTAGCAGTCAGCGTAGGTCTTCCAGTTGAAAAACTACTAGATCAAGTGCGAGAAGCTGGGTTGCCGCAAACGAAGGCAGAAGACAAAATCTCGGTTGAACAGCAAGACCGTTTAGTTTCACACTTGAAAAAAGTGCATGGACAAGACAACGGCAGCGCAGGAAAAATCACGTTGAAACGTAAAACTACAAGTACGGCTAAAGTGGCTAGTACTTCAGGTAAAGCTAAAACGATTAATGTAGAAGTTCGCAAGAAGCATACATTTACGAAGCCAGACCCTGAACAAATTAAAGCTGAAGCACTCGCTAAAGCTGCAGCTGAAAACAAAGCGAAAGCTGAAGTTAAAGTTGAGGTAAAAGCAGCACCTGCTGAGCAAAAATCACAACCCGTGAATAACGCTAAAGCAACATTGGATGCAATGCGTGCAGCTCAAAACAAAGAAACTGCAAAGCAAGAAGTATCTAAAGCTGCGGTGGTTGTAAAACGTAAATCGACAAATAAACCAATTGTAAAGCAAACTGTTAAAGCAACAGAAACTGCTGAACAAAAGAAAGCACGTGAAGCTCAAGCTGCACAATTAAAAGCAGTTGAAGAAGCGGCTCGTCGTAAAGCTGCTGAAGAAGCACAACAACGAACGCTTGAACAAATGCGTCAAATGGCATCTAAATATTCAAACGAAGATGCAACAGCGACGATTCGTGTTGTTGATGATTCTCCACTCGCTGCTGGTTTGGTTGGTCAAGCATACGAAGATTCATTTGCGAAAGAAGACCGCGAAATCAAACGTGGTACCAATACAGCAACTGCACGTGCACCGAAAAAAGGTGGACGTCGTGGTCAAGAAGAGCAAAGCTTCAGCAAACAGCCTAAACGTGGTTTAAAAACCAGCCAAGGCAACAAACATGGTTTTGAAAAACCAGTTAAAAAACAAGTGTATGATGTTGAAATCGGCTCTACAATTGTGGTTGCTGACCTTGCACAAAAAATGGCGATTAAAGTTCGCGAAGTGATTAAATCACTCATGAAAATGGGTGAATTGGTTACTCAAAACCAAGCCATTGACCAAGAAATTGCTGCATTGATCGTGGAAGAAATGGGTCATAACCCAGTTCTTGTATCGGATACACAAGCTGAAGATAACTTGCTTGTAGCGGCTGAAGAAGCGCGTGGAGCACAAACAACACGTGCGCCAGTTGTAACAATCATGGGTCACGTTGACCATGGTAAAACATCGCTTCTTGACCGTATTCGTCGCACGAAAGTGGCATCGGGTGAAGCTGGTGGTATTACACAGCATATTGGTGCTTACCATGTAACAACGGATAAAGGCATCATCACTTTCCTTGATACTCCGGGACATGCTGCGTTTACTTCAATGCGTTCACGTGGTGCTAAAGCGACTGATATCGTGGTTCTTGTTGTTGCTGCAGATGATGGTGTTATGCCACAAACTGCTGAAGCAATTGACCATGCTCGTGCTGCGGGTACGCCTATCATTGTTGCAATAAACAAGATGGACAAAGAGTCAGCAGATCCAGATCGCGTATTGAATGAATTGACGACGAAAGAAATCGTACCTGAACAATGGGGCGGTGACGTTCCAGTAGCGATGGTTTCAGCGCATTCTGGTCAAGGTATTGATGAACTTCTTGATTTGATCTTAATTCAAGCAGAACTTCTTGAACTTAAAGCGTCTGAAGAAGGTGCTGCTCAAGGTGTAGTCATTGAAGCACGTGTAGATAATAGCCGTGGTGCGGTAACGTCTATTCTGGTTCAAAACGGTACATTGAACGTTGGTGATTTAGTCCTTGCTGGTGCATCTTATGGTCGCGTACGTGCGATGACAGATGAGAACGGTCAACGTATTAAATCTGCAGGTCCTTCAATTCCAGTTGAAATTTTAGGTCTTCCTGAAGCGCCAATGGCAGGTGATGAAGTTCTTGTTGTCAATGATGAGAAGAAAGCCCGTGAAGTTGCTGATGCTCGTCTTTCACGTGAACGTGAACAACGTCTTGAACGTCAAAGTGCAATGCGTCTAGAGAACTTGATGGCATCTATGGGCAAGAAAGATGTGCCTGTAATTAACGTGGTTCTTAAAACTGACGTACGTGGTACTTTGGAAGCACTTACAGTTGCATTGAACGGCTTGTCTACAGACGAAGTTGGCGTGCGTGTGATTGGTTCTGGTGTTGGTGCGATTACTGAATCTGACGTAACGCTTGCTGAATCTTCAGAAGCTGTACTTCTAGGTTTCAACGTACGTGCCGATACTACTGCCCGTCAAAAATCTGATGCTGATGGTATCGATATTCGTTACTACTCAATCATCTATGAATTGATTGATGATGTTAAAGCGGCAATGAGCGGTAAGCTTGCACCTGAACATCGCGAAACGATTCTTGGTGTTGCACAAGTTCGTGAAGTATTCCACTCAAGTAAATTCGGTGCGGCTGCAGGCTGTATGGTTCTTGAGGGTGTTCTTCATCGTAACAAACCGATTCGCGTATTACGTGATGACGTGGTTGTGTTCCAAGGTGAACTTGAATCTCTTCGTCGTTATAAAGAAGTGGTTGAAGAAGTTCGTGCTGGTATGGAATGTGGTCTTGCAGTTAAAGGCTATAAAGACATCAAAGCACTTGATAAGATTGAAGTATACGACGTTCAATTGATTAAACGGAGTCTTTAATGGCGGGTAGTCAACGTCTTAAGCGCATGGCGGACACAGTACAACGTGAGTTGTCTGAACTGATCCGTCAGGAGCTGAAAGATCCACGCTTAGGTGGTCTTGTGACCATCTCTGCGGTGAAAGTTAGCCCTGATTTAGGCTATGCCGAAGTTTATGTCACCATTATGGGACGTGAACTCGGTGATGAGCAAAGTGAAGCTGCGAACAAAGACACGTTGGATGTTTTAAATAAAGCATCTGGTTTCTTACGTCACGAGCTGAGCCGTCGTATTAAGACACGCATCACACCACGTTTACGTTTCCATTATGATAAAACCAATGCATATGGTAACTATATGTTTGGTCTAATTGCTGAGGCGGTCAAAGATTTGCCAGAGCAAAAAGAAGAAGATTGATTGATCTTTGAAAAAGCCACCTGAGGGTGGCTTTTTTATGATTTAAAACTATAATTGGACAAAACTTATCCATAATAAATCCAAAATATGAAAACCAATACATTATTAATTTCCTTTTTGTTGTTTATGAATATTTCCTCTGCATCTGCTTGTATCAATACTTATGTCTTTGATCTGGGTAGTGAAGGGTTATCTAAACAACAGGCGCTAGATAAAATTAAAGAACGATCTAAAAAATTTAAAACACATGAAGAATTAAATGATTATGGAGTGTTGCTCATCTATGCACATCAATACGACAAAGCAATTCAGACTTTTAAATCAATCGAAAACTCACATCCAAATTTAGCTAAAACTGCGGCAAATTTAGGGACGGCATATGAACTTAAAGGTGATTCTGTAAAGGCGAAATATTGGATACAGCAGGGAATGAAGCGTGACCCGAATATTCATCAAGGGAGTGAATGGATTCATGTCAAAATTTTGGATGCTCAGTTAAATCAACAAAAAGATAAGACTTGGATTCAAAAAAATGATGTACTTGGACTAGATTTTGGAAAGGATGTTGCACCAAAAGCAAAAGTAAAAACGATTAAATTTGAAAATCATTCTTATAATTTAGAAAAAATACTCGTGCATAGTGAAATACAGATGGATCAGCGATTACGTTTTGTAAATCAGGATCCAATTGCGGCACAAATCGTCTTTAATATGGGAAATATTGAAGCCTATTTAATGCAGAATGATTTACAGACCATTACCAGCTTATTTGATGTTGCAGATATGTCGGGCTATGCAGATCCTGATTTTTTAAGAAAAAGAGTCAATTATTTAAATACATCGAAGTGGTATGCCTTTAAACACAAGATCATTTATTCTTTCAAAAGATTATTTGGCATGATTTGACACTGAAATTAAGTTTATGTGTATTGATATTTTTGAATTTAATATCTTGTCTCTTGTTTATTAAAGAAAAAACACAATATCGTCATTAAATGTCGTTAAGATAGAGCTATATCAAGAAATACAAATAAATACTTGAGGCGATGTATATGAATATGTTGAAAAAAGGCTTACTTGCAATTGCATTAACCAGTACCCTAACTTTGTCTGGTTGTGGCTATAACACGCTACAAGCAAAAGATGAGTCTGTTGTGGCATCTTGGTCAGAAGTACAAAACCAATATCAACGTCGTGCCGATCTCGTGCCAAACTTAGTCAATGTCGTGAAAGGCTATGCTAAGCATGAAGAAAAAGTACTCACAGAAGTGACTGAAGCACGTGCCAATGTTGCGGGTCTAAAAGTTGATAAAGAAGTTTTAGAAAATCCAGAATTGTTTAAGAAATACCAAGAAGCACAATCGCAAATGACGGGAGCACTTTCACGCTTACTTGCTGTGACTGAAAACTATCCAGACTTGAAAGCCAATGAACAGTTCAAAGACTTACAAGTACAGTTGGAAGGAACAGAAAACCGTATTGCAGTCGCACGTAACCGTTATATTTCAACAGTTCAAGACTACAATACTTATGTTCGTCAGTTCCCTCAAGCGTTGACCGCAAAAGTGATTGGTATGAAAACCAAAGAAAATTTCAGTGCTGAAGCTGGTGCTCAAAAAGCACCAACGGTCGAATTTAACTAAGTTTAAAGTCGATTTTCTGAATATTTCACTTGGTTTGAAGTAGGTGCTTGTATGGTTGTCGAATTCAAAACATGGGTGTTGAAACAACTCAATCTGATGATGCTGGCTGGGTTGCTTTCACTCTCAGTGTTGTGTGTTCAAAATGCATTGGCTGAAACAGCGGTAGCAAATGATGCTGAAGCTGAAGATGCTGTGGTTTTGAAAAAAATCATACAGCCAGATCAGCAAGGCGGTTCTGTTCTTCCATCCGTCAATCAGCCAAGCAATCCTAACGCACAAAAGGCTGAGCAAACACCACAAGTACCTGCGGCGACTGTTGAAAATGATATGGCAGAGGGTGAGTCTATTCGCCAATTGCCAAGTCTAAATGCGCCAGTCATTGATCAGGCCAATATTTTATCTGCGGATGAAAAGCAACAACTTGATCAAAAAATCAGAAATTTAAATAATCAAGGCAAGGCGCAAATTGGCATTATTATTGTGCCAACCACGGGTCAGGAAAGCATTTTCGACTACGCTATGCGTGCTGCTGAAACGTGGAAACTGGGTTCAGCAAAACAAGACAATGGTTTACTGATTGCGGTTGCAATCAATGATCACCGACTGCATATAGCGACAGGCTATGGTTTGGAAGGTGTAATTCCAGATATTGTGGCAAATCGGATTATCCGTGAGCAAATTACACCGTATTTTAAACAAAATGCATTTGGGCAGGGTTTGATTTCAGGGGTAAATGAGATTGAACGCATCTTAAATTTAGATCCTGAAATTGCCCAAAAAGCTGCGGATGAATTAAAAGAACGTCAAGCACAGGCAATACACGAACAACAAGCCAAGCAAAGAACTTTAAGTACAGTGTTCTTCATTTTGATTGCAGGTATTGTGGCTTCATTTATCATTGGAAATCGCTTAAGTGCTTCTGTTGCAGGTGTCACTGCTTTTGCTGCAAGTATGATTTATGGTTCAGGTTTGATCATGAGTTTGATCTTGGGCGGGGGAATTTTTATATTACTCATCACCTCTATTGGTCAATTGCTGTTTCAAATGTTTCTATCTGGTGGAGGCCGTGGGGGCTCTGGTGGTGGAGGATTTGGCGGTGGTGGTGGCTACAGTGGTGGCGGTGGTGGTTTTGGCGGGGGAGGAGCATCAGGCTCATGGTAACGACTACAGAAACAACAGAAATTATTACGCAACCTAAATTGCAACAAGACGTTCAGCCTAGCTTTAAACGTTGGTTAAAGCACTTTTTTTACATGCCTGCATCGAAGCGTTATTTTAATAAACAAGATCAGTTTGCCATTGCTCAAGCAGTGACAGAGGCTGAACATGGGCATGTGGGTGAAATTCAAGTGGTGATTGAAGGTCATATTCCAAGTTCACAGGCCTATATGCAAAATACCCGATGTCGCGCGCAACAACTCTTTGCGGAACTTGGGGTGTGGGACACCGAGAGAAACAGTGGGGTGCTGTTGTATCTCAACTTATGTGAGCAAAAAGTTGAGATTGTGATTGATCGAGGTATTAATAAGGCAACCACACAACAAGAATGGCAGGCTATTTGTGATGCTATGGTGGCTGAATTGAAAAATAAAAATTATCGTCAAGCAGTGATTTTGGGAGTTCAGCAGATAGGTGACATTTTAAATACGTTCTATAACAACGAATTTGACGATATTGAGAATGAAATCACAAATGAACCGATAATATTGAACTAATTTGTGATTTAAACTGACAAAAAATGTCACTTTTTTACCTAAAATTACAACAAAAAACAAACTTATAAAAATATGTTGTAAATATATACAGAAAAAATAAAATACAAAACAGTTAACTGATTATGAACTTTTAAATTTATCTCATATCAGTCAGACATATAAAGGCTACTAAAAGCCAAATACATAAAATATTGGAGAAATGTTATGAACGTTCAAAAAGGTTTTACACTTATTGAATTAATGATCGTTGTTGCGATTATCGGTATTCTTGCTGCGATTGCGATTCCTGCTTACCAAAACTACACACGTAATGCTTCTGACAAAGCGTGTTTAGGTGAAACTAAAGCATATGCAAATGTTGCATTGGTTGAATTTTTAGATCCTAATAAAACAACTGCTGATATTCCTGAGCCTCCATCAGGTGGTGCTTGTACTGAAATTACTAAACCAGAAGATATCAGTTCTGGTGTTACAGGTACTATCAACAAAGGTAACCATGCTACTGTAAGTTGTGACCTTAACAATGGTGCAACTTGTAAACTAGTGAAAGAATAAATTTAATTTATTAAAAAAAAGCCGCCTTTTGGTGGCTTTTTTTTATGGTTTTTATGGGGATATTGATGATTAAAAAAACATTTATTTTGCTGGCTTTGGTGGTGTCGTCGGTTGCTTGGTTATTTCCAAACGATGCAACCTCATGGGTATCTTTTGTAAGTGAATACTTGGCATTTTTAAGTGCATTCTTTTTTTTACTTGCATGTCTTTATATTAAAAGCATTCAAGTCCCTCGGATTATCTTACCCATTGCATTAATCTCGATGATTCCTTTTGTTCAGTATGTGTTGGGACAGATTCATTTTATATCGACAGCATATTTAAGTTTTTTTTATATTTTTGTTTTTTTTGCACTTATTATATATGCCTACAATTTATCCAAAGAACAAGACATTCTGAGTTGGTTCTGCTACGCCACGGTGTTTGGCGCTATGGTCAGCTGTGTCTTTGCAATATCGCAGTGGCTCGATCTTTATATTTATGTTCCAGTCATAGAACTGAAAGGTGTACGACCATATGCCAATTTTGGTCAGCCTAATCATTTATCAACATTTTTATTTATGGGCTTTATTGCGACACTCTATTTATTAGAAATAAAAAAAATCAAAACATACTTGGCTTATTCATTTATTTTGACTCTTTTGTTTAGCATTGCATTGACTCAATCGCGCACTTCTTGGATCGCTATTGCTTTTATAGTGGTATTTTATTTGATCAAAAAAACACATGCAGATCTAAACTTAAAAAATCATTTTTTACCAATTTGCTCTGTTTTCTTAATTCTTTGCATTGTTTTACAAGATAAAATATCTAATCTAAGCGAAAAACTATTGGGTTTAAAAACTGTAGAAACAATGGATGTTATGACAAGAGCTACAACTCAGCATGAACGCCTTGATCTATGGAAACAAGCAATTGAAATGATATTGCAACGACCTGTTTTTGGCTATGGATGGGATCAAACAAGTCTAAGCTTGATTCAAAATATAGACAGAGTAAGCTTTTCTTATTGGTATTCAAGTACACATAATATTATTTTGGACATATTGACATGGTGTGGTCTCATTATTGGTGGGATTATTGTCATTTATTTTGCTTATTTAATCCTCTTATTATCTATTAAATCTAGAACAAAGACATCAATATACGCATTGTTAATGATAGGTGTGGTGCTTATTCATGCTATGTTAGAATATCCGTTACAATATTCTTACTTCCTTCTGCCTGTTGGATTTTTATTGGGAATTATACTTTCCGAATTCAAAAAATTAAAAACGGTAAATGTATCCAATCTATTGAGTTATTTTATTGTGATAGCTTATGCTCTAGGGCTTTATTTGGTATGGACAGAATATGTTAATGTGCTTGCAGATCAGTCCAAAGCAAAAATTGTTGCATTAAATCGAATGGCAAAAATGGAAAATCCAAATGATCAAAGTTTTAAGTTAGAGCATAAATATTGGGTTTTGACAGAGATGCAATATCATGCAGAGTGGGTTGCAATAGATCCAAAGCAAAAGTTTACCCAAGAGCATTTAGAACAAATGCATAAGTTTGTTGAGCTCAATCCATCACAATTTAATTTAGTTAAACTCGCGCAAATCTATTTATACAATGGACAAAAAAATGAAGCAGAACATCAACTTCTGATTTTAAATAAATTTTTTAAATCCGATTATTCAATGCAAAATTTGCAGGCCACTTTACAGTAATTTATTCATATTCAGCACCTGACCTAAAGGTTGGGTGTTGAATTAATTACAAAGCTCGGAGTTATTCATCCTAAATAATTTTAGATAGAAAACAACAAAGCCCTATAATAGCTTCAAAGTAATTCACCTTATGCGTATATGAACAAAGTCTTTTTGTTAATTTCAGCGTTGGCTTTGGGATTAGCCTACCTGTTGCCTTACCATCAGACCCCTTGGCCAACTTTCGGATCTGAAATACTAAGCCTCATTGCGGCTGCAACATTGCTTTTCGCATCTCATCAAAAAATGATCAAAATTGAAAAGCCGCAAATATTATTATTGCCATTGATGTTGATACCAGCTGTGCAGTTCTTATTTGGACAAATTCTCTATTTGAGCAATGCATTGGCATGTTTGAATTACGCAATATTATTCTGGGCAATGATTGTTGTTGGCTATAATCTGTCAGATACACCAAAAAATCGAGAGCAACTGTTTAGCGCGATTTGTGCATTTTTTATTGTCATTGGACTAGCCTCAAGTGTAATCGCATTTTGCCAGTGGTTAAGTATAAGTTCATATTTTTCAGGCTTAATGTACCCACTCAAAGGCAACCGTCCGTATGCAAATTTGGCTCAACCGAATAATTTAGCGACATTATTTAGCCTGTCATTGATGGCATGTCTATATTTCTATGAAACCCAAAAAATAAAAACCCAATATCTATTCCCAATCGCACTACTGCTAGTTTTTAGTTTAGCACTGACACAATCGCGTACTTCTTGGATCATGTGCCTATTTGTTTTGGGATATTGGTCAATTAAACAATTTAAAAGACCTCACCTCATGCATTTCCCGAAATTGGCAATGTGGATCGGTTTTTTTATCGTGTGTATTTTCTTTTTACCTTATTTAAATCAGGGCGTCAGTGCTGTATTTGGTCAGCAAGTTACGGAAACCACATCAGTAGTAAATCGTGCAACATCCGGTTTTATGCGGCTAGAGATGTGGACACAAGTACTGATTGCGATTGGTGAACATCCTTGGTTGGGGTATGGATGGAACCAAACAGGGATGGCACAAATTGCCGCTTTTGATATATACCCAACGCATGAATGGTACAAAAGCGCACACAATATGGTTTTAGACCTGTTGGTTTGGAACGGGATTCCATTGGGTCTACTCATAATATTTTATTTTGTAGCATGGTTATATTGGTTAAATAAAGGTGTAAAAGAACATATATCGATTGTCGCTACACTCATGGTCTGTGCTGTGCTTATACACGGCATGCTTGAGTATCCACTTCATTATGCTTATTTTTTATTACCTGTGGGCGTATTACTCGGAATTATTCAGGGGCAGTATACAAGATTGCCTTCAGTCACGATTCATGCAAAATGGTTGTGGTTGGTGGGCGCATTGAGTATTGCTGGTGCAATCATTTCGGTGAAAGATTATATTTTATATAAACAACAGAGTGCGATCGTTGCACAAAAAACGCCAATTAATCCGACTCAGCAAAAAATATTAGATCAAGATATTTTACTTTTAACACAGTTTAAAGAGCGAATTTGGTGGATTCAGCTGGATTCACAAACACAGATGTCGAATGAGCAGTTAGCACATATTGGAAAAATGGTCGCCAACTTAGCTTCAAAATATGACCTATTAAAATACGCACAAGTTTTGGCTTTCAATGGTCATCGACAAGAGGCGGAACATCAACTTTGGATCTTAAAAGAACTGCATAAAGAGGAGCATCGCTATGCAGATTTACTTAAGCCATCAGGAGTAGATGCCAAGAAGTAAGTGCAATTCTAGTCATAATAAAAAAATCCCCGAATTCGGGGATTTTTTTAGATTCGATTTGAATATTAAATTTGGCTTTGAATATAGTTTTCAACGCTCACAGTTTCAATGAGGTCAAGTTGCGTTGTAGTCCAATCCCAATACTCTTCTTCTTTCTCTAAAATTTCTTGGACTAAGTCACGTGTAACATAGTCTAACTGTTTTTCAGCAAGGCTTACGGCTTGTTGTAATGCTTCAATGTTTTCTTTAACTTTACGCACATCACATTTCAACACTTCTTCGGTATGTTGACCAATATACAGTTTGCCAAGGTGTTGTAGATTTGGTAAACCTTCTAAAAATAAAATACGCTCAATAATTTTATCGGCATGTTTCATCTGGCGAATAGATTCTTTGTATTCTGCTGAGCCTAGTTTTTCAATGCCCCAATCATTAAACATACGAGAATGTAGAAAATATTGGTTAATGGCAGTCAAATGATGATAGAGCACTTGATTGAGTTGATTAATAACTTCGCGATTGCCTTTCATTGTAAAACTCCCAAAAACAGTCTGTCTTAAATCAACTTAAGACAATTTATTTCCTTATCTTAAACAACTTCAATTGGGGATACGAGTAATTTATGGAACAGCAAATGAAAATCGCAATCAAATACAGTGAAATTGGGTTTTTATAAAAAAATAATCCCGCTTGAGTCAAAGCGGGAGGAGAAATAGTTGAGATTCATTGTCTTATTATGGTTATGTTGGGGTATTCGAATTATTATGCGGCGATAGAAATGCGTGCAGCGATTAATGACAGTTCTTCATTAATAATGCTGCGAGCTTCAGGGGCACAGCGACCACAGCAGGTCCCTAAATCTAACATTTCACGAATTTCACGATATGATTCAGCACCTTCAGCCACGGCATCTTTAATATCTTGATCAGTGATACCACGACATAAACAAACGTACATAAGACTCAACCACAAAGTTAAATGCGATAGTTGATATTATTGATAATTATTATCGTTTGTCAATGACATTCATTTAAAATACTGATTATCTTGATTGGCTTTTTTAATAAAAAAATACCACCTTATCGGTGGTATTAATTAAAAACTGTTAAGTTTTTGAATTTATTGATTTTATTTTGAGATAACTACAATGCCATCCATCTCGACTAAAGCCCCTTTTGGCAAGCTTGCCACGCCCAATGCTGCGCGAGCTGGGTAGGGTTGAGCAAAGTATTCACCCATAATTTGGTTTACGAGCTGGAAGTGTGAAAGATCAGTAAGAAAGATATTGAGTTTTACGATATCGGTTAAACTGCCACCAGCTGCTTCGCAGACTGCTTTTACATTGTCAAAAACACGACGGATTTGCGCTTCAATTCCCGTAACCAATTCCATACTGTATGGGTCTAAGCCAATTTGACCTGAAAGATAAAGAGTATCACCTACTAAAATAGCTTGAGAGTAAGTGCCAATAGCTGCTGGAGCATTTTCAGTATGAATCACTTGGCGGGACATCGCTTTCTCCTATAGTTCGTATGAAATTATCATAAGGCATGCATGGTGATCATGAAAGCTAAATCGTAAAAGATTAACCAGCTTTAGATACCTCGGGTACAGCTAAAGGCATGGCCATGCGAGAGATGCGTGGAAAACCAAATTGCATGCGTAACTCACGAATAATTTGAGCAATTTCTTTACGATTATGCACCACAATATTTAAATAGGTTTTCGCATCATGTTTACGTACTGACTCAATCCCGATTTTGGCTTTGCGACAGACATAGATGAGTTCAGAAACTTGTTCATCATTGAGCATTAAATCTATACTCAAATACGCATTGAAATTGATTTCAGCATCTTTTTCTGTCGTCCACTGTAACGGCATGATGTTTTCTGGATGAAGATGCTGTTCATTGAGTAGGTTATGACAGCGTTCACGATGCACAATCAAACCACGACGAGACAAATGTCCTTGAATCGGGTCATCTAGAACTGGATTACAACAATGTGCATATTTAACATCAATACCTTCTGTCCCAATGATCAAGCGATTAGACGTAACACTTTCATCACTGCTTTGTGCAAATAAATGGTTTGCCACCAATTGTGGCAGTAAATCACCGACTGCAATCTTTTCAAATAAGGCATTTTTAGTGGGTAAATGACGCCACTGTAAAAGCTCAATCCAATCATCTTCAGACAGATCTTTGATTGAAACATTATAAAGTTTTAACGCACGATTCAAGGCTTGTTGTCCAACTAAACGTTGTTCTTCAATATCTTGGTCTTTTAAAATGTTTTGAATAGAACGGCGCGCTTTTTGTGTATTAATAAAGCTAAGCCAATCTGGATTTGGTGAGGCCAACACATCCGTAATCACTTCAATCACTTGACCACTGGTAAGTGGGGTCGACAATGGCTTCATTTCACCATTAATTTTTGCCCCTACAGCATGATTGCCAAGAAATAGGCTCGCAGAGTAGGCAAAATCAACAACTGTTGCGCCTTGAGGCAATTCATGTAGCTGACCATGTGGGGTATAGACCCAAATTTTTTCTTGATGCAAATAGTCTAAAAGATCATTGAATGTGGTTTTGGCACAATCGCCACCAACCAACAAATTCAGATTTTGCATGGATGCCTGAATCGCTGAGCGACACGCTTGAGGGGCATTTTCACCTAACACTAAACCAAATCGTGCTGCTTTACGCATCAACTCAGTTTGTATGGTTAAAGATAAAGTGGTTTTTTCACCTTTTAAACGAATCATTAAAGATTGGTTGCCACCAGGAAGCGGGCGACGAATGTGATCTTCATAATGTAAAACTTGGAAATTTTCTTTGAGTGCTTCAACCAGACTGTCACAGTCAGCAATGCTTTGTAAAATAATTTCAAAAGCATGACTATGCGTCAATTCTTGAAGATCAATTTCATTTTTGACAAAGTGGCGAAGGAGTTCGATATTGTTATTTTTCTTTTTGATGCGACCTGGGAAATTATGTTCGTTGAGTAGCTGACCAAGCTTTTGTTCCCACGTGGCTTGATATTTACAACGTTCAGGTTTGGTTTTTAATAACGCTTCTTGCACGTTGTTAAACATATCTAAGTCAAGATTTTGATAGCAGAGCAATTCAAGATTATCAGCCATTTCATTCATACCCACTAGTCGTGCCATGGGTACAAAAATATCAAAGGTTTCTTGAGCAATACGGGCACGTTTATCAGGTCGAAGTGCACCGAGAGTAGTCATGTTGTGATACCGATCTGCAAGTTTAACAATAATCACTCGCGGATCGTGAAGCGTGGCTTGCAGGATTTTTCGGAAGGATGCGGCTTTATTATATTCTTTATCGCTGGAATGGCTGAGTTTTGTCACACCATCGACTAGTTCAGCAACAATTCGCCCAAATTTTTGGCTAATGTCTTCTTTGCTAAATTCTGTATCTTCAATGACATCATGGAGCAGGGCAGCCATAAGTGTTTCTGCATCTAGACGCATATGCGCCAAAATGCAACTAACAGCAATGGGATGAAGAATATAAGGTTCACCACTTTTACGAGTTATACCATCGTGTGCAATATCGGCATAATCACAAGCAACAAGAACTCGATCGACATCGCCTACATCTAAATACGCGTCGATGATACTTTTTAATTGTTGCTTGGCTTGGCTGACCATTGGGCCTGGCATATTGCACCTTTTAACTCGTTAATAAAACACTATATATTCTATGTTTTTATCAAAAAACATAATTGCGCTACTTGTCAATTTGCTAAATAAAATAACTATTCATTTTATTTAACAAATTTTTAGTTATTTGTCGACTGATTCTCTGAAAAAAAGGAATAAAAAAGCCTAGTGCAAAAACTAGGCTTTTTTATACAGCTGACAATTATTGGAAAGAGAAACCATCCAAGTTTAAGCTGTTTGCTGAAAGAGCAAGGTCAAGACTAGATGTTTGGTAGTCTTGATCACGTTGCTTAAGAATATCTTTAGTCACGTGACCTTCAGCGATTTCACGTAAAGCAACTACTGTTGGTTTGTCGTTATCCCATTCTACAGTCGGCTCAATACCTTGGCGAGCAAGTTGACGCGCGCGTTTGCTTGCCACTAGTACAAGCTCAAAGCGGTTGTCTACATGGTCTAAACAATCTTCAACGGTTACGCGTGCCATAAGAGTTCTCGTTTGTATATAAATTTTTAACAGACTAAACAGTATAAAATGCTTTCGCTGTAGACTCAAGTTTAATCAGTGCTTCGGGGTAATTAATTTTTGAATCAAATCACGATGACGAATCGCTTGCTGTTGCAATGAGAGACGATTGGCATTAATAACAGACTCTAAATCATGAAGCGCTTTGTTAAAGTCATCATTTAAAATAATGTAGTCAAAGTTGACATACTGTTGCATGTCTTCAACTGCACAGCTTAAACGATGCTCGATCACTTCTACTGAGTCTGTGCCACGGTTTGACAAACGCTGACGTAAATCAAACTGAGTCGGTGGCAAAATAAAAATTTGTTTCGATTCAGGAAAAAGCTTACGTACCTGCTCAGCACCTTGCCAATCAATTTCAAGCAAAACATCATGACCTTTAGCTAACTGTTTTTTTACAGTAGCTTGAGATGTACCATAGTAGTTACCAAATACTTCAGCGTATTCGATAAAACCACCTTGTTGCACTTGTTCGAGAAAGGTTTCTTTAGCGGTAAAGTGATAGTGAACGCCATCAAGTTCGCCAGGGCGTTGACCACGGGTAGTGTGAGAAACAGAAACGTGTAAGTTGCTGACACGCTCAAGTAGGGCTTTCACTAAAGATGTTTTGCCTGTTCCGGATGCAGCCGAAACGACAAACAAGAGACCCGACATGATATTTTTCCTGATATGATAAAATATCTTCTCTATTTTAGAGCAGACGAGATTCAAACTAAATAGCAATTCGCATTTTGTTTGAAAATTTATTGTGAATCGTCCATGAATTTAAATGAACATTGAGGACTCTATGGAAATTGTATTGGCTAATCCGCGTGGTTTTTGTGCAGGGGTGGACCGTGCTATTGCGATCGTAAACCGTGCCCTCGAATGTTTTAGTCCACCCATTTATGTCAGACATGAAGTGGTGCATAACAAATTTGTGGTTGATGACTTACGTCAGCGTGGTGCGATTTTTGTCGATGAACTCGATGAAGTTCCGGATGACAACATTGTGATTTTCAGTGCGCATGGTGTATCGAAAGCGGTACAACAAGAAGCTGAACGCCGTGGTCTTAAAGTCTTTGATGCAACATGTCCTTTGGTCACCAAAGTGCATATTGAGGTGACAAAATATGCCCGTGAAGGTACAGAGGCAATTCTAATTGGTCACGAAGGTCATCCTGAAGTTGAAGGCACCATGGGTCAATATGACAAAAACAAAGGCGGAGATATTTATCTGGTTGAAGATGAAGATGATGTTAATGCGCTAAAAGTTCGTCACCCTGAAAAACTGGCTTTTGTCACACAAACAACGTTGTCTATTGATGACACAGCAAAAGTCATTGATGCCTTGCGTCGTAAATTCCCTCAGATTCAGGGTCCTCGTAAAGACGACATTTGCTATGCAACGCAAAATCGGCAAGATGCGGTTCGTGATTTGGCAACGCAATGTGATGTGGTTTTAGTGGTTGGATCACCAAATTCGTCAAATTCAAACCGATTACGTGAACTGGCTGAGCGCATGGGGAAACATGCGTATTTGATCGATAATGCAGATGAATTGAAGCAGGAATGGTTTGCTGCTCATGCTAAAGTTGGTGTGACTGCTGGGGCTTCAGCGCCTGAAATTTTAATCAAACAAGTGATTCAGCGTTTACAAGATTGGGGTGCGATCGCACCGCAGGAGCTTAAAGGTACTGAGGAGAATATTACTTTTAGTCTTCCAAAAGAGTTAAGAATACAAGTCGTACAAGCTGAATAAAATCACAAAACTATAGAATCAGATAACTGTAATTTGCAGTTATCTGATTTTTTTTACCTTTTATCTATGTTGTATTGGATTTGTATGCAAAACGTTTATTATTTTTAATAGCGTATTTTTTTGTGATTTCTGGATAAAATGAATAAAAATAAAGCTTTTACCTTAATAGAGCTGATGATTACACTGGCTATATTAGCCATTGTGGCTTCAATGGCTCTTCCAAGATTTAATACCATGATGCAGACCAAGAGTTTGGATGATGCTGCTAGGGAAATGTCAGTTGTATTAAATGAAGCAAGATCGAAAGCCTCATTGGTAAGAAATTTTGTTGTTGTTTGTCCAAATAAAGATACTGCAGATAAAGAGATCACCAAAGAAAAATGTGTTGAAAATGAGTTGGGATCGACAAGTTCTGCATCTGAACTAATTCAACAAAATAGAGTTTTTATTGCAAACATTCCCAAAGCCATTACGTTATCAAGTAGTTCAGCTATTGGTGCTTCATTTAATGCTGATGGAACTGCAAAAGAGAAGAAAACCTTCAGTTTTTGTGGTGAAGCGGAATCTAAGAATATCAATATTTCAATTATTGGTGGTGTTGAACAAGTCAAAGGGGGGGCATGTTAATGAATTCCAATCAGACTGGGGTTGGAATGGTTGAGGTTTTAGTGGCTTTAATCATTCTTGCCGTTGGTGTTTTAGGTTTTGCAGCCCTTCAATTCCGGGCGGTGGAGGCGAGTGGTGAATCCTTGGCTCGATCACAGGCTACGACGCTTTTAAGAGGCTTAACTGAAAGTATAAGAGCGAATAAATCTGGACAAGAATTCTACGCTGAGGAAGTTCAAAAATATTCCAATATGACCACTAAACCAACAATACAAACTAAATGTTTAAATACGAGTTGTAGTGCGAAAAATATGGCTGCTTACGATGCATATTTGGTTGGGAAAACTGCTTATCAGCTTGGCATAAATATTACGATGACGAATTGCCCAGGTGTTCAATCCATTGAAAGAAAGTGTTTGTTTGCAGTTTGGAAAGATACAAAAATAACCGATAAAACAAATTATAGCGATTGTATGAGTTCCAATGGTGTTTATAAACCGCTTGCAAATTGCATAATGATGGAAGCTTATTAATATGAAAATTAAAATAATAAATATTAAAAATACCCAAGGTTTTACATTGGTTGAGTTACTGGTTGCGTTGGGACTAGGAATTATTATTAGTGCTGCAGCTTTGCAATTGTTTATGGGAGGATTGATTTCTACTCGTATGCAACAAGCGAGTGCTGAATTACAAGATAGTGGTTTATTTGGTCTTGAATATATTGCCAGAGATGTTCGATTGGTTAATTTTGGAAATATTACCCGCCCCAATTTAAATGATGAAACAACTTCAGGTGGTATTGTTTTATCAAGATCAACAACTGATGGCAATTTCAATGTAATCAGTTCTGCCGTAGGTGATGATGATATTACTAAGTCCGATTTGCCGAGTAACGTAAACATCAAAAGCGATCAACTAACCATTCAATTTATTGCACCTAATGATATGGTGAATTGTGAAGGTCAACTTGTAGAAAAAGATCAGTATGTTATTCAAAGATATTTTTTGAGACCAGATGCCAATGGGCAAGCTAATGATCTTGCATTGGCATGTGATGCAAATAAACCTAATGGAACAACGGCTGCTTCTATTGAGAATTTCGGTGGTGATGATCAGGGTGAGATCATTATGCCACGTGTCGACCATTTAAAATTTTATTTAGGTGCACAATCAAATAAAGGCGAAAATTTAGGTTATTACACAATTCCTAAATATATTGAAGTGGCAAATAATGCCCGATCTGCTTCCAATGAGCCTCCAAGAATTGTCTCCGTGAAAATTGAAGTGATTGTTCGATCCAAAGATAGTACAGCAAGTAAAATGGTCGACCCTTCAGTAGGAACTGAAGCAACAGATGATTCAAATCTGAGTTCAACTGATTCAAAGACACCATATTTGCGTCGATTATATGTGACGACAGTAGCCTTACGTAATGCTTTGGGGGAAACACTATGATTAAAAAATCTCAAAAAGGTGCAACTCTCATTGTTGTTTTAGTTGTACTCCTAATGATTACGATAGTAGGGGTGCTTGCTATACGTGTTGCATTAACTTCCTTAAATATTTCAACAAATGCTCAGTTAGGTCAACTTTTAGGTCAAACGGCAGATACACCATTGAATCAGTTTTATACGAGTGATGTATCTAAAGTTTATGATATTAGTGGAGTAATTGGCTATGCCTTGCAAGAAAATAAAAAAGAGCCAGGTAAAGAATATATATTTTGTTATAGACCTACATCAAGTGAAAAATTTGGAGCTTCACTCGGTGTAACAACTTTAAGAGTGCCATCTAGTAAAGATGGCTTGGCTACAGTCGCGACTGGTGGAGCAGATGGATTTTGTAATTTAGAAAAAGATTTCGGTAGTAGTCGAAAGGCGATTGTAACCCAAGTTGCAATCAAAATTCCTCAAACAGAAATGGATGAAATTGCACCAGGTGGTTCTTTGCCAAGAGGAACCAATTTGAGTTCAGGTACTAGTTCTCAAATAAATATTGCAGACCAACAGCGTGTACGAATCACAACAACATCAATCGTTCCATCATATGCAACAGATCTTGCTAAAGCTCAAGCATGTATAGGTGTAGATGCTTCAAAACCTGGTTATATAAATGATAATACCGATCCAGAACAAGCAGACTTTAAAACAGTTGCAAGTTGTTTGGCTGGTTTAGGTATACCTGTAAATAGTCAAACGCAAGAATTTAACTTACAAACATTTTATGAACAAATTGAAGCACCTTAAGTTAGGGGAAATCTAATGAAATTTAATTCCAAAGAAACTACAAATAAAAACAATTATCAACTTAAATTCTTGGTTGCTTTGAGTAGCACTCTTGTTACCTATATTTTTACGAGTTCTGTTGTTCAAGCCAGTGATTTGCAAATATATGCGACTCCAACAGCAGGTAAAAAAACCATTATTATGATGCTTGATACTTCAGGTAGTATGGGCTCGATGAAGGGAAGTGGCTTTAGTTATTATGATGATTATGGTTTGACGAATTGTGGTACTTCATCTCAAACGGCTTCTCCTAGTAGTAGCACTTCTTATTCAAATAATGGGGTTTACTATGTTAACTCCACTACAACACCTGTCTATAGAAGAAACTTCTGTTATGTGGCAGCCAATAGTGCAACAAACAGAGTAAAAGGTTTAGATGCTTCTGGTGCACAGACAGGAACAGGTTGTGAAAAAATTAGTAACACAACAAATAGTGCATATCGTTGTTATGACCGTATAACACGTTTAAAGGATGGTATGTTCGCACTACTGAATAGTACTGATCCTTATTTACCAAGTACAAAAATCGGATTGGGAAACTATTCTGCAGATAAAAATGGTGATGGTTTGGCTGATGCTATGGCAGGAAAAATACTTGTTGCAGCTGAAGAATTAGGAGATGTGAATTCTACACAGCGGAATAGACTTAGAACACAGGTAGCGAATTTATCAGCATATAATGGTACACCAACAGCAAATGCTTTCGCTGAAGCAGCTGCTTATTTAATGGGAACAAGTACTCTCATAGCAGTGCGCCAGCAACAATTTAGGCGAATATTAAATAATAACTCAACCTACACTTATAGTCAGTGTTCAACTTATTACGGTGTCAATTTTAATACTCGTACTCGAGATTGTTACTCTTGGTCTAATCTTAGTTCCGCACCTAATGTAACAAACTATGATCAGAATACGGTCGGTAATACAACCTATTACACTCATATGGTTCAAGTAGATGTTAATGAAAGTGGCTTTTTGCAAGCGGACTCAAGTTCTGGTGCGAAAATAAGAACAACAAATAATTATATCTCACCCTTACCGGCTGCTGAGGACCGTCAAAGTTGTGATGGTCAAGGAGTTTATATTTTATCAGATGGTGTTCCTACTGATACCGTGAATACCGATGTTCTTGCGCAAGCTCTGAATGATACATCATTTAGTTGCTCTAATGGTCTAACTGGGGGGACAAATTGGAATTGTATGAGTATTTTTGCCAAAAAGCTTTTTGACAGAAATACAAACCCTGCTGGTGTTTCAATTCAAACCGCCTTTGTTGGATTTGGAGCTGCACTTAATAATTTAAACACTCAAGATGCAAAAAATGCATGTCAAATGAGTTCAAGGACACAAGTAGATCGTAAAAGTGATGATAGTTGCTCACCAACATCTACACATTCCAATCCAGGATATGGTAATGGAGGTTTCTTTATTGCTAACCAAGCCCAAGATGTTACAAACAGCGTTATTCAGTTTATTAAAAACTTAGGTGATGGTGTTATTGATCCAGTACCTACAGGTGCTATTTCTGTACCGCAAGATGATTTAAATCCCAATGGATTTCAACCATTCGGTTACTTGCGAGCTTTGTCACCGAATCCAGGACAGATGGTTAAGAGCTGGGCTGGCAACTTAAAGAAATATCATATTAATGGGGGGGCTCTTGTTGATGCAAGTAATGATGTTATTGATGTTAATAGCAAAACAATATTTGATAAAAAAGGTGAATTTGATTTAACCACCAAAGATATCTGGAATCCTACATCTGTAGCTGATGGGGGGGTGGTCAACCAAGGTGGTGTATATTGGAATATTCCAGTTCCAACAAATGATGTAGCGGCTATATCAGGAAATGCTGCAAATAATATCAGAGCGGTCCCCGCAATTAAAGCTAGACCGAATGCATTGCGACATTTATATACGAATGTGGATTCGGTGAATGTAGATGGAGAGTTGATTGGTAAAGATACGGGAACTCTTTTGGCTTTACCTACTTACTCAAATTCTGCAAATGGTGCTTATGTTCTGTCTCAAATGAGAACCCAAAATGTTTTGAAAGATTTCCCTATTCCATTGAAAATTAAAATTTTAAATTATTTAGGTTATGACTTAGATTTAACTTCGACGACAGAACTACCTTCAACTTTGCCAGTTCCATCCAAGCCTTTCGTCAATTTGGGTGGAAGTATTCATTCATTCCCTGTCCAGTTGACTTATTCAGGTGAGTTGGATGAAAGAGGAGATTTAACAACAATTCGCAAGCAATCAGTATTGTTTGGCAGTATGGAGGGTGGTTTACACATTGTAGATGCTTCAACTGGGCTAGAACAAATGGTTTTCGTTCCTCATGAAATATTAGCAGATCAAGAAGCATCTCGCGCATTACGGACAACATCAGGTGGTTCAATTGCTTATGGTATGGGTGGGGCTTGGGTTGCTGATCCATCATATGAGTTAAAAAGAGGTTCAAAAGAAGGGGCTTCTGCTGTTGAAGCGAAAGCGATGAAAGTATATGGCGGTATGAGGATGGGAGGGAAAAGTTATTATGCATTAGATGTAATGAATCCACAAAGTCCAAAATTACTATTTAGAATTGGTGCAGATCAATCATATTTTAGCCGAATGGGGCAATCATGGTCTAAGCCAGTTATTGCAAATATCCGTTACGATGGAAAAATTAAACGTGTCCTTATAGTAGGCGGTGGATATGACATGTGTTATGAAAATCCACGTTTCAAACTTGGTACAGCGAATTCTGCTGAGTACGGTGGTGGTTGTAATAAAACCAGAGCAGATGGTAATGCTGTTTATATCATCGATGCTGAAACTGGTAAACGTTTATGGTGGGCGAGCAACAGTGGTGCAGATACAAATAATGCAGACATGAAGCACAGCATTGTTTCACGTGTGAGTACATTAGATAGAAATGCTGATGGTCTTATAGATCATTTGTACTTCGGTGATTTAGGTGGTCAAGTATTCAGAGTTGATTTAAATAATAATGCAACCTCAACGTCTGGATTTGGTGTCAGAGCAGTAAGATTGGCAAATCTAGCAACTGACGAAAATGGCAATAATATAACGAACGGCGATGCTCCACGTTTTTATCAACCGCCTACTCTAACAATACATGATGAAGGACAAAATACGTTTATTCTCGTTGCAATTGCTTCTGGAGATAGAAGTACACCATTAGATGTATCTCCAAGTCGTGGGCGTGAAGGTATGCTTCCTTCAACTGCATTGTCAAATAGACCTACCAATAAAGTTTATGGATTAATGGATCATGATTTTATTAATCGTTCATTAATGAGTAGTAATGTGGAACTTAAATCTAAGGATATTAATTTAAGTAAATTACAAAAAAATCCACAAACTTTAGAGGGTATACAAGTAGTTCCTACTTTCTTTCCATATAGTACGACCAAAAAACAAGGCTGGTATCGTTCATTGTCTAGTGATTATACAGGAGCTGAAAATGTAAATCGTACTGCTGGTGGTATTAAAGCATTTGAAGAGGAACCTATTGCGATTACAAATAACTTGATCATTCCTGTTTATGATCCAGAGGGAACAGGTGTAGAACCAGGTGATGCATGTCAACCGCGTATTGTTGGGGAGAGTGATAGCCAAAAATTCTGCTTGCCTTATGGAGTCTGTTTTAAGTCGAGGAACGTTAAAGATCTTGAGGCAGAAAAGGGTACTGGGTTAGTCATTATTGATGGAAAGAACCAAAATGTACTTGGAACTGGTATTCGTGGCATCACCCTTGGACCGAAAAACCAAGTGAATAATAATGAAAAAAATAGTTGCGGTAGCTTAACCCTGTTAGGCAATACTGAAGGAAGCGGAGAGTGGAATTGTAGTCGTGTTTTGAACCCTACGCGTTGGTACGAAAAATATGTCAAAGCAAATTAATCAGATCCATAATAAAATCATGACTAATGTGAGCCTTAAAGGCTTCACATTAGTCGAATTGATGATAGTAACTTTTGTGATTGCCATTTTAATGGCGATTACTTTACCAGCATACCAGTCCTATACACGTAAGGCTGCTCGTGCACAAGCTCAACAAGAAATTTTAAAGTTAGCAGAGCAATTGGAAAGGCATCGGGTTAAAAATTACACCTATCAGGGGTTTAATCCTTCTTTCCTTTATGGTCAAACAGGCGATATGTCTCAGATTAAATTTCCGATAGGAGCGGAAGAAAGTCGTATAAAATATGTGATCGATATTCGAGACTTAAATAATGCAAATTTAGCTTTAACTTCAGATCAAGCTCGTGGTTTAGGATGGGTAATACGTGCTCAATCGACGGACAAGCTTAATTATAATTTGCTTATGAATAGCACAGGATTGAGATGCGCAACAGTATCTAATATTGAGTTTAATAATTGTGGGAATGGGGATACGGTGGAGACATGGTAGCGAAAAGTAATGAATCTGGTTTTACTCTCATAGAGCTTTTAATCGTTGTTGCAATTATTGGTATTTTGGCAGCGGTAGGCTATCCTGCTTATACAAAATATGTAATGAAAACACATAGAATAGATGTACAGGCTCAGATGGTTCAAATAGGCCGTAATCTAGCAAACTATAAAATTGCTAATGGAAATTATACCGACGCCAGTTTATCAAATAAAAATATATATGGAGCGCCACTGACTTTTCCTAGGGAAGTCGATGGTGATCAACTTTATACATTGAGTTTAGAGATTCCAAACTCTTCATCTTGGGTGCTTAAAGCAACACCAATTAAAAAAACAAAAACGGATGGTAATGGTGTAATTATGCTTGATTCTAATGGATACAAGTGTTGGATAGAAAAGGCCAACACTTGTGCTTTATCGGTCTCATCTAAATGGGATTAATTAAATCCAAATTCAAAATTGTGGATAACTAAAATTTGATCTTTCTTTCGAGTCAAAGATGACGTAAAATATCGCCCTCTATGAAAGGGGTTTGAAATGTTCCGATGGTCGGTTCGTGGATAATCCGTAAAAACTATAAGGTTCTATCATGGTTGTAATTCGTCTAGCACGCGGTGGTGCTAAAAAACGTCCTTTCTATCAAGTAATCGTTACTGATAGCCGCAATGCGCGTGACGGTCGTTTCATCGAACGTATTGGTTTCTTTAACCCTACAGCTCAAGGTAAAGCAGAAAAACTTCGTTTAGATGCTGACCGTTTTGCTCATTGGGTTGCTCAAGGCGCTCAACCGTCTGAACGTGTTGCTTCTTTAGCTGCTCAAGCTAAGAAAGCTGCAGCTGCTGCGTAATTTTAAATTAAGTAGTAGAAGCCCATGACACCAGTACAGAATGTTCCCGAAGATCGTATTCAGATTGGACAGTTACGTTCAGCCTATGGATTAAATGGGTGGCTCTGGATCTATTCCAATACAGAACCTATGAGCAATATCTTTGACTATCTTCCTTGGTACATTGAGACCAAAGCAGGTTGGCAAAGTGTCGATGTAAAACGTTGGAAACCTCATGGCAAAGGCTTGGTTGTAAGCTTAAAAGGTGTGAGTGATCGCACTGCGGCAGACGGCTTGGTTGGTAGCAATGTTTGGATTTCAAAATCGCAACTTCCAAAAGCAGGAATGGATGAGTTTTACTGGTCAGATTTGAAAGGCTTAACGGTGTTAGGTTTGGATGATGCTGAACAAGAAGTAAATCTTGGTAAAATCCATGAAATGTTTGAGACTGGTGCTAACGATGTGATGGTGGTTCACGCAACACCAGATAGCGTTGATACTGAAGAGCGTATGATTCCATGGCATAAAGATGTGGTACAGCGTGTTGATCTTGAAGCTGGTCGTATTTACGTGAATTGGGGCGTAGATTACTAAACTCGAAAGAGCTTAGGCGCAGCAGGAAAATAGAGGAGTCTGCGATGTTTTTTGCAGTCATTACGCTTTTTCCTGAAATGTTTGAAGCGATTACAGCCTACGGTATTAGCGGGCGTGCAGCAAAAGCGGAATTAGTACAAGTCACTTGTATTAATCCACGTGATTTTGCAACGGGTAACTATAAAAGAGTGGATGAACGTCCATTTGGTGGTGGTCCAGGTATGGTGATGATGGCTGAGCCATTGTCTCAAGCAATTGAACATGCCAAAGCGCTTGCAACGCAAGCAGGTTGTGCCAATGTTCCTGTGGTGTATATGTCACCGCAAGGCAAAACCTTAAATGAACCTGCAGTGAAACAGTTTGTCGAATATGATGGATTGATTGTACTGTGTGGACGTTATGAAGGGGTTGATGAACGTTTGATCCAAAAGTTTGTCGATCAGGAATGGTCCATTGGGGATTACGTTTTATCAGGCGGGGAACTTCCTGCGATGGTTTTATTGGACAGTATTATTCGGAGACTTCCGGGGGCAATGTCTGATGAGCAATCACACGTGCAAGACTCATTTGTGGATGGTCTTTTAGACTGCCCACAATATACAAAGCCAGACCATTTTCAAGGTTTGGATGTTCCTGAAGTATTAAAATCAGGGCATCATGCCAATATTGAAAAATGGCGCTTTTTGCAGCGATTTCAACGGACACTAGAACGTCGACCAGAGTTGGTTGAAAAAGTAGAGTTGACCAAGCAGCAAAAAAAATGGCTCAAGGATTCAAATATTTAAAGGTAACTTTAAGTATTTTACATAGGCTCTTTATGCATTGAAGTGGTCAAGCATAAAGGGAAAGTTAAATGGGTAACATGCGCTTTAGCCTCTATACCCGGCGGATATCAGACCTCTTCTGACCCGCACTAATCGGAGATACCCCATGAGCGGTAAGCATCCTTTAGTACAAGCTGTAGAAAATGCTCAGCTTAAACAAGACATCCCTGCTTTTGCACCAGGTGACACAGTAGTTGTCCAAGTAAAAGTTAAAGAGGGTGATCGCGAACGTCTTCAAGCATTTGAAGGTGTTGTTATTGCGATTAAAAACCGTGGCTTGAACTCTGCGTTCACAGTTCGCAAAATCTCTAGCGGTGTTGGTGTTGAGCGTGTATTCCAAACTCACTCTCCAATCGTTGCTAAAATCGAAGTGAAACGTCGTGGTGACGTTCGTCGTGCTAAACTTTACTACCTACGTGAATTGTCTGGTAAAGCTGCTCGTATTCGTGAAAAATTACCTGCTCGTAAAGTTAAAGCTTAATTTTGGGTTTTACTTTGAGTTAAAAAATGCGCCTTTAGGCGCATTTTTTATGTCTGCTGTTTTGAAAATATTGTATTGAAAGTTATAAGCCTTGAAGTTTTAATCG
Organism: Acinetobacter shaoyimingii; assembly: GCF_011578045.1. Lineage (NCBI taxonomy): Bacteria > Pseudomonadati > Pseudomonadota > Gammaproteobacteria > Moraxellales > Moraxellaceae > Acinetobacter > Acinetobacter shaoyimingii. The sequence goes on along the minus strand of NZ_CP049801.1, from coordinate 3,149,171 downwards.
ATTGGCGTGTTGTCTAAAAATAGAAATAGGGTCAGGAGCAAAAACACTTTTTAACCCCAAGACTTGATTAACCTCATCAAAATGATTCAAATTATAATTGTCACGAATCACTTTACCGTATTTGGCGCTACAAATAGGAACTAAGCCATCATGATTTTTTTCATTCGGCATAAGCACAACACCTGTTGCGACTATAGCGGTATCTAATACATCTAAAACATTCGTTACTTTAGATGAGCCAATCCAGGAGTAATGGTAAATGCCATTTTCTGTACGTGGTACACCATTTGAATTGCAGTCCTTAGGAAGTGCAGCAGATGGAAATTTTTGGTTGAATGCTAAGGCTCCTTGTTCTGATAAATCATACATTGCAGCCTCATAATTGATAGAAAGCTTAGGATTACCTTCTAAAATTGTAATTGCGGGTGCAAGAAGATTTCCAATAACGATCTTTCCAGCTTTACTCAAAAAATTGCTATTGGTTAAACCTGCACTCAATGGAGTGCCTTTCATACTACCTGCTACAGCTGTCAGAGATGCGACCTTCTGTGGTGCTACTGCTTCTATATAACGAACGGTTGGTCCACCATGACTATGTCCGATGAGATTAACTTTTTGTGCTCCAGATAATGCTAGTACCTGATCAACTTGTTGTAGTAATTGTTCACCACGGACTATCGTGGATTCTACAGGGGACATTTGTGCAACAAAAACATTTGCTCCATTGCGAACAAGATCTGGGGTAATTTGATAGAACTGATCAAGACCAAATTTTTCAGTACCAATTCGACTGAAACCTAAAGCAAACCCGTGCGCCATTACAATAGGGTATTTGGTCTTTGCATAATCAGAATTAACTTGTGATGATTTGACATGAATCAATCCAGATGCATTGGAAATAGTGCATAAAATAAAGCTACTGAGAGTAATAGCGTAGTGAATGTACATTTTGATTTTCATTTTTCATCCTTAAATAATCATCATTAATATTGTTGGAATTAATGAATGTTAAAACTAGCCATGTTAAAAGTTTGGAGTCTTGAGATAAAAAAACACAGTGATCGTTGTAAAAATAAAAGAGAGAAAACAGAATCAATTTAGAATTGAGATTTGTTGAATAATTGTTGAATAGATTTAAATAGATGCGCGACTTACAGGGTGTCCCCTGTAAGTCTGACTTGAATAGAGTTGAGAACTTTATAGACCTTGAAGTTTTAATCGATTTGCATGTTGACGGTATAAAGCCACAGGGTCAGGTGCTGATTTACTTTTAAGACCAAGGACTTGGTTAATTGCATCGAAATGATTGAGCTTATAATCATCTCGAATAGTTTTACCAAACTTACTGCTACAAACACTGACAAGACCATCATTTTCCTGCTTATCAAAAGCATATGGTCCAAGCGCAGTGAAAATGGTATCCGGATCTAAGAAATTTGTTCTATTGGCATTACCAATCCAAGAATAAAAGTAAATGCCTTGTTGTTGATGCGGTCCATCTGTACATGCCTGATTTGCAGGCATGCCCATTGGAAATCGTTCATTAAACTTAAGACTACCCGCAAGCGTTAGGCTATTGATTGAGCCTTTAAAATCGCTTGGAAGATTTTTGATTAATTGGGCAAAACTGATAATTGGCGAAACAACCCCATTGACCAGTGGCGCTAAAATATTATTTAACGGCTTTTTTCCTTCCACTAAGTCAGCTACAGGGGAGCCTAAATTGGTGCCACTAACACCAGTCACTGACGCGACTTTTTCAGGTGCTACACCACTAATGTAACGTGCAGTTGGTCCACCTTGACTATGCCCAATCAAATTCACTTTTGGGCTTCCAGAAATTGCAAGAACTTCTTCAAGTTGAATGAGGGCTTGCTCTCCACGGAACTCTGTGGTGTGTAGTGGGGAAAGTTGTGATGCGAACACTTGAGCACCATTTCTCTTCAAATCTGGAAGAATCTGATACCAATAATCTACACCGAATTTTTCAAGACCTAATTTACTAAAGCCAAACATCCCATGTATAAAAAACAGAGGGTACTTGGTTTGTGCATAATCACTTGTGGCTTTTCCAGTGACTTCATGAACTTCAGCGTTGGTATTCAGGGTTGAAAATATTAAACCAAGGCAAAGTCCAGCTTTTAAAATTCCAGTTTTCATTGCGATTTACTCTTTTTTTGTTGTATTTAAGACAGATCGTGATATTCCTTATCACCATCAAAATAAATATGAATAAAAGAGAGAAAAATAACCAATATTAATTTGTAAATTTAGATTAAATGCATTTTTAGATGTATTAATAAAAAGTCCAATCATTAGATAGATGATTGGACTCAAATGCTGATCAAGTATAGAACTTATAAACCTTCAAGTTTCAATCGATTAGCATGCTGACGATAAATTGAAACTGGATCTGGTGCAAAAATACCTTTAAGACCTAAAATTTGATTAATTTCATCTAAGTGGTTTAGGTTGTAGTCATTTCGAATGACTTGACCATAATTGCCACTACATACTGAAACAAAACCATCATGATTTTTTTCTTGCATGAGTGAAGCACTTAAGCCAATAACCGCAGTATCAATAATATCTAGTGGATTGGTAATTTGTTTATTTCCCATCCATGAGTAATGATAAACCCCATTGGCTGTAATTTTTTGCCCTTTGTCGTTGCAGTTTTTAGGAATAGCGGCTGTTGGATATGTTTGATTAAACTTGTCTAAGCCTTGTGTGGTTAATGAATTCAAAGCATTTTTCGGATTGATTGAAAGTTCTGTATTGCCTTCTAAGAAAGTCAGTGTAGGACCTAAAATATTAAAAAGTGCTTTGGCAACCGGAAGCAATAAATTATTTTCAGAGATGGTATTGGCAATAGTTGAACCTTTCATCGCGCCTGCAACAGCAGTTAAGGATGCGACTTTTTCAGGTGCAATGGCTTCAATATATTGAATGGTAGGACCACCATGGCTATGACCAATAAGGTTTACTTTATTTTTTCCTGTTAATGCAATCACATCATCCACTTGGCGAAGGAGTTGTTCACCACGAATTTCAGTAGATTCAACTGGAGAGAGTTGAGCGGCATAAACAGTTGCACCATTGGTGGCCAAATCTGGCAAAATTTGATACCAATAGTCTAAGCCAAAGTTTTCTGTACCTAAGCGAGTAAACCCTGCAAAACCATGTACCATGAGCATTGGATATTTTGTTTTAGCATAGTTTGAAATCACAAATTTAGATGTACCTTTTGCAATGCCAGCAGCAAATACTGAAGAACTACTGATGCTGAGCAGCATAGTTAAAGCGATTGTTTTTGAAAGGTAATTCATTTTTTTTAATTCCTTGTGTGTTGAATGGACAATTCAATTTGTCCACATAATGCTATTCATTTATTTCAATTATAAATTTATAGCGTTGAGTGAAAATAACTCCATTATTCAAAATGGATGGATTGAATTCATAAAAAAAGGGCAATAAATTTAATGTTCTATTGCCCTTAATTTATTGAGGTTGAAAAATTACAGTCCCTGCTGTTTCAAGCGATTTGCATGTTGTAGATAAACATCAACAGGGTCTGGAGCGAAAACTGCTTTTAAACCCAGCAACTGATTGACTTCATCTAAATGGTTCCAGTTGTAATTATCACGGATTGTTTTCCCATATTTAGCACTGCAACGAGGAACTAAACCGTCATTATCACCACCGTTATTGATCATTAAACTGGTGACACCCAATACTGAATCGACATCCAAAAGGTTAGTGGTTGCACCAACACCATTAAATGAATAGTTGTAAATATTATTGTCAACGGCTTTGCCTTCACCACATGCGTTTGTTGGCATACCTGCTGTAAATTTACGATTAAATTCAGCAGCACCACTTAAGCTGAGACTTTTTGCAGTGGCAAGTGAATTGTGGGGAAAATCTGAACTATTTAAGGTTTGCGCAAATACAATGGCTTTAGAAATAAAATTCACAACACTGACAACGGGTTTTTCAAGTGCAGTATTTTCGACTTGTAAGATTGTATCGGAGATGGGTGAGCCTTTATGCGGCGATCCTACAGAAGTAATGGATGCGACAAGCTCAGGAGCAACACCTGCAACATAACGACTTGTGGGGCCACCTTGAGAGTGTCCAATCAGGTTCACTTTTTTAGCCCCAGTAATGGCTAAAATTTGTTGAACTTGTTGATAGAGTTGCTCACCGCGCACTTCATTGCTGTTGAATGGCGAAACACGACTTGCCCAGACATTGCCACCGTTTCTTGCGATATTGGGAAGGACTTGATAAAAATAATCAATGCCAAATCCGTCAATTCCAACCGTGTTAAAGCCTAACATCCCGTGATTGAATACAATAGGATATTGGGTTTTTGCATAATTTGATAAAACAAAACTCGATTTTGCTTGTAGCGCATGAGTCTGAACTGTTGACTTCGCTTCAGCAGTAAAACTCAACATAATTAAAGCAAGTACGAATCCTGTACTGATGAATGTTTTTTTCATTCGTTTCCCTTCGTTTTTTTTATAGTCTAAAAATTATACATAAGTTGTTGATTAAAATATAATCTTTTGGTCGGCATTTTATATACGTTCATTACGAATGCTGATTGAAGCATTCGTAATGATCATGAGTTAAAGACCTTGTAATTTTAAACGGTTGGCATGTTGTCTAAATAAAGCGACAGGGTCAGGTGCCAATATGCCTTTAAGGCCAAACATCATATTGGCGAGATCTGTATGATTCAGATTGTAATTATCGCGAATCACTTGCCCGATGTGTGTGCTACAACGTGCAACCATACCATCGTTATCTTTATTGCCATAAGCTAAAGGCCCAAGCTGCATGAGGATGGTATCTATATCTAAGAGGTTCGTGGTTTGAGCCACACCACCCCATGAATAATAATAAATACCACGATCCACTTTAGTTCCAGATTTCTTACAGTCATTGGCCAATGCAGTCGTTGGATATTTTGCATTAAATTTAGCAGATTCAACTTCAGTCAATGAGGTCATAGACGCATCGAAACTGAGCGGCATGTCTGGACGACCTTCAGCCCAAGCAATCAGTGGTGGGACGATGTAATCACCTAAAATATTAAAGAGGGTACGACTGGCTGTATTGCTTTGAATTTTATCAGCAACTTTTGAGCCACGGTACGTTCCACCTACACCAGTGACAGACGCGACATATTGCGGTTTAACAGCGGCTACGTACTGAACTGTGGGTCCCCCATGACTATGACCTATCAAATTGACCTTTGATTTTCCAGTTAATGCAATCACTTCTTCAACCTGTTGAATCAACTGTTCTCCTCGGAAAGTTGTGGTATGTGCAGGTGAGATTTGTGCAGCAAATACTGTTGAGCCATTGCGAGCCATATCTGGCAAAATCTGATACCAGTAATCGATATTGAAGCTATCATTGCCAATCCGCGACCAACCTAACCAGCCATGTGTCATGACAATAGGATATTGGGTTTTTGCATAATCAGATTTTACAGTTTCTTTAATCTGTAAAATGCCTGCGGCTGCTTGTACATCACTGGAGAGTCCTGTAGCCAGTAATGTTGCCCCGATAAATGTCGCAGTTTTTATTTTTTTCATTACGGTTTTCATGTGCATTCCTTATGCTCTAAGTATTTTTTATTTCATTTTTTTAGATTTCCAATTTTTACAGCGAGTTAGGATAAAGATAATTTTATAAAAAAATTACATTTCTCTAATCGCCAAAAGGTAATTGTCCTCCTTGATCATGTATGGATTCGAAAGTTTGAATACGTAATTGTTCTTGCTCATTTGAGAAGTTTTGTTTACGCATATTTTCAATGGCTGTTTGTTTTGCAGAATCACTCATATTACTTTTCATAATGGTGTCACGTTGCGCCAGATAATCGCTGACACGACCTTTCCATTGACTACGTTGTACATCTAATTTTTCTAAACGTTCAGTTGCAGCAGGGCCCACTAAATTGGTTCGCATTTGACGAAGTTCGTCGGCGCTACCACCACGTGCTTTGATTTCCGCTGTCAGTTTTCTTAAGTCATCTAATTGAGAAATTTGTTGTAGATTTTCTTTCCAGTCTTCTGGTAAATCGTCAAATAATGCTTTAAGTTTTTTTGCTTTTTGTTCAGCAGTTAAACTTTTGTCATTCATCACTTCCATACGGCTGATGGTATAGTCGTTGTAGACATCTTCTGGTCCAAATAAGCCGTCTATTTCATAATTTGAGAAGAATTTTTTACGTAGATTTTTCATCTCAGCAAAGACGGCTTTGTAATATTTTGGATCTTCTTTATCGGCACTTGGCTCTTGAATGTCACCCAATTTTTCACGATATTGTAAATATCGTGTCCATAAATCAATCACTTGTGATTTTAAAGGGTCTTTATATGTAGCCTCGCAATAACGTAAAAAATCTGCTTTGATTTGATCTAGTGTTTTTTCACCATACTGGGTAATGAAAAATTCAAAACAGTTTTTCGTGCCTTCATTCACAATTAAATGGTTGCTACTGTCGACTTTAAGCTGACAATTAATTTGAATATCTTGTTGGCTGGTACTTGCAAAAGGACTTTTATTTGCAGCGTTGGGACTGTCAATAACAGAGGATGCACTCATCGTGGCATCGGCATTTTTAATTTGAGCTGAATCATTGGTGCTTTGATTGGGTTTAAGCCATAAAATCAGTGCAATCACCAAAAGAATGACGATAGCGATACCAAGGCCAATAAAAATTTTACGTTTTTGCATTTCAAATCCTTTGAAATATTCGACTTATTGTTTTAATGAACAGCTAATTTGCCATATTCATGCACATTTCTACAGTGAATTTTGTAAAAAATAGTGAGTGGATTTGCTAAGATAGGGTGAAATCCTCGATGAATTTTTCTCATAATGTCGTCTAAATCGCCCAAAATCGTACGTCGCCCAATCAACGGTGTTTTTTTGTTGAATAAACCTTTAGGGATTAGTTCAAATGCAGCTTTACAAAAAGTCCGTTGGTTATTTAGAGCTGAAAAAGGTGGACATACTGGGGCATTGGATCCACTCGCATCGGGATTATTGCCCATTTGTTTAGGTGAGGCTACCAAATTTTCCCACTATTTACTCGATTCAAATAAACGCTATCAAACCACCATTCACTTAGGACATAGCACGACAACAGGTGATGTTGAAGGTGATGTGTTATTAGAAAAAGCGGTTCCACCGCTGACTTTAGATAAAATTCAGCAGGTCATTGCAACATTTATTGGCGATACCACGCAAATTCCACCGATGTATTCCGCCCTAAAAAAAGAAGGTCGTCCTTTATATGAGCTTGCACGTAAAGGAATCGAAATTGAACGTGAGGCTCGTCCTATTCATTTGTCAGCAATTGAAATTTTAGACTTTACTGAAAATAGTCTGACATTAGATATTACCTGTTCCAAAGGTACATATATTCGTGTGGTTGGTGAGGACATTGCCAAAGCATTAGGGACTTATGGACATTTAACAGCTTTGCATCGCATTCAAACAGGTCATTTTGAAATTATTCCTGAATACACCATAGAATATTTAGAAAGTTTAACTGAACAAGAGCGTGAAGCCTTATTACTTCCTACTTATGCGCCTGTGCAACATTTTCCACGTGTACAAATTCCAGAAGGGCGCGCAACACATTTTGGCAATGGCTTAGAAAGTAATATCCAACATGAGGCTGAAGCTCAGGTGCTGGTTTTCGATGGTGAAAAGTGCTTAGGTCTGGCAGAGATTACCGATAAGCGTCGTTTAGTACCTAAACGTGTTCTCAAGTTGTAATCGAGATCGCACATGGAACTAGACCTCATACTCAGTTTATTATTTTTTGCCTTTTGTGCAGGTGCTATTGATGCAGCCGTCGGGGGAGGCGGTTTAATTCAAATTCCTGCCCTTATGGGGGCATTACCACATTCGTCAACTGCCACCATCTTTGGTACCAATAAAGTTGCCTCTATTTGTGGTACAGCATCTGCTGCGTATTCTTATATGCGTCAGGTCAAATTACAATGGAAATTGCTTGCTGTTATTGCAGTCACTGCATGTATTAGTTCATTTGGTGGGGCTGCCTGTGTATCGATGATTCCACAAAATGTACTGCGACCCTTTGTACTGTTTATGCTGATTGTGATTGCCATTTATACTTTCATGAAAAAGCAATTTGGTCAGGTGCATTTTCAAAGAGAATTGACCAATAAAATGCTGATGACCGCAGGTATTGGTGGAATTCTCATTGGTTTCTATGATGGAATTTTTGGACCAGGTACGGGCAGTTTTTTCATCTTCTTTTTTATTCGATATTTAAAAGTTGATTTTTTACATGCTTCAGCATTGTCCAAAATTGGAAATTTTATGACCAATTTTGCAGCACTCAGTTTTTTTATTCCTACCGGACATGTGCTATTTGGTTTGGGTTTAATGATGGCGGTTGCCAATGTTATGGGCTCGCTCGTCGGCGTTAAAATGGCTTTAAAATATGGCAGCGGCTTTATTCGTATTTTATTTTTAATATTGGTGAGTGTATTGATTTGTCGTTTGGCTTATCAAACATTTCTAATGTAACTCATTCTCATTACTAAACTTTTTCATACAAAACACTTCATAGTTTCACACTTTCAAATTCATAAATTTACTAAGATGAATCAACCCAAATTCAAAAGGGAAGTATCAGCTTAAAGATACTTTCCTTTTTTATCGGCAGATTTTCATAGATAAATCATAGTGCAAAATGAATAAGGAAAATAATGATGAACATTTTTGAAGCTTTAAGGGAAAGTCATGATATTCAGCGAGATCTTGCTGAAAAACTGGTTCAGACTTCAGGTGATACTGAACAACGCCGTGAATTATTTGAAAAATTAAAAAATGAATTGTTTGCCCATTCTGTCGCTGAGGATCGCTATTTTTATATTCCTCTGATGATGACAGACTCTGGTCTAAGCATCACTCGTCATGCTTTGGCTGAGCACCATGAAATGGATGAATTACTTGAACAGCTCACTGAAACTGAATTTAGCAATCCGGGTTGGTTAGCAATCGCGAAAAAGCTGTCGGAAACGGTTCATCATCATTTAAAAGAAGAAGAGCACGGTTTTTTCCAGCAGGCAGGTAAAATTTTAGACGATAAAGAAAAAGAATCTTTAGCGAAGAAATATCAGAAAGAATATAACAAGTACAAGAAAATCGAGAAGGACAGTTTGACTTAATGTCAGTGGTCTTCAATTCAAAGTGAATAAAAAAGATGGTGATCACCATCTTTTTTTTTACATTTTTATATGCACTTTTCTTTGTCTAGGACATATCAGGGATAGATTTCTGTTTACTGGCTCTGTATGTCACCCCAATTGAAGCAATCATAATACAGACCAGTGCAATACTTTGAAGCAGGCTAATATGTTCATGCAATAAAAACCAACCTGCAATTGCACCCAGTGCAGGAGATAAACTTGAAAGCGTACCATAAGTCATTTTACTTAAACTTTTCAGTGCCATCAGATCTAAAGCATAGGGGATGGCAGTGGCCAATACAGCTATCACCAATGCTTGAGGCCAATATTGAGTCTGTATAAGTGCTGTGGGATTATGTACCACACTTACAGACAGCATGACCAATGCTGAAAGCGTAATCGCAATAGTCAAGGCATGCATGCCAATATTTTGACGTACAACTTTTTGACCAAAATAAATATAAAATGCCCAAAAAACACCTGCACCTAATGCCATGGCTGCGCCTAGATATGAAAAATTACTTTGATTGGCATCTTGCCAAGGCACCATCAGCCCAATACCCAATATCGCTAAGGCAACCCAAATATAATCACTTTTATATTGAATCGAAATAAGGGCGAGTGTGAGTGGTCCAAGAAACTCCAACCCAACTGCAATCCCTTGTGGTAAACGTCCTAAAGATGCATAAAATAATGCATTCATCAGGCAAACAGAAGCGCTATAAAACAACAAATTACGCCATTTTAAATAGGGGAGTCGCTTGATGATTTTCCATGAGCGGAACATGATTAAAATTAGAATTGAAGCAAAACATAAGCGTAGTGTGACCACGGTCAATGGATCGAGTACTGAGATTAATTGTTTTGCGAATGATGCACTAATCTGATAAGCCACCATAGATAAAACCATGAATAGCACAGCGAGTAATTGGGAGTTTGGCATTTAAAATTCAGGCTTAAAACTTGTACGAAATTTTAGCATTTTAATGCTGTCCTTGATCTTTAAAATAAATGATTGTGTATGCGCTATGCCTTATGGCTTCAAAATATTTTGAGTAGTGGAATATCCTAATCTTCATCGAATGAATCCATTACATTTTATCATTAGCAAAATAAGGATCTAATTAAAACCACCCTACGAGGTGGTTTTATTAACTTTTTCTTTTTGTTTACGCGCTTTCTGCGTGGTATAGGTGCATCCAATTGAAGCCGTAATAATCGTTGCCAATGCCAACCACTGATTCCACAACAACTCTTCGCCCAAAACGATAAATCCCGACAGTGCCGCAATGGCAGGTTCTACACTCATCAGTGTTCCAAAGCTCAATGCAGTTAAATTTCGAAGTGCAATCATTTCTAAAGAAAAAGGTAATGCACTTGCCAACACAGCCAAAGCAATAAAATACATGAGGTTGGATGGCTCAAAAACAGTCGGAGACATTCCTGTAAATAGTGCAATTGGCAGAATGCACAGCATCCCAATAAACATACCCAAGCACACGGTATGATTGCCTGAAATACCAGAAGGTTTCTGTCCTGCCACAATATAAAGTGCCCAACATGCACCTGCACCTAAGGCAAAAGCAATTCCTATGGGGTCTAGGCTATGGGAAACTTGATCAAATGGGAAAAGTAAAATCAGTCCTAAAATGGCTAAGCCAACCCAAACAAAATCAAATTTTTGTCGTGCATAAAACAGCGCAACACTTAAGGGGCCAATAAACTCAAAAGAAACCGCAATACCTAAAGGAAGTCTATGGATTGACATATAAAATAAAGCATTCATGCCAGCTAGCGCCAGACCATAACTGATGATGGCTTTCCAACGAACTTGTTTAAAGTCGATAGTCCAAATTTTAAAAATCACAGCCAAAATGAGCGAGCTTAAGAGCAGACGCATTGCTGCAACAGTCAAGACTGGAAAGTGATTGAACAGTACTTTGGCAAGTGTGCCACTGCTTTGCACGCTGATCATGGCGATCAGCAATAACAGCAAAGCTTGTAAATGGGGTTTGTTTTTTAAACTCAGCATAAACACAACATGAACTAAATTTGTTTCGTTTTCACGAAAGGGAGCGGAGAAAATAGAATGGGGTATGCTGAGATTTGAATATGAAAAAATTCAAATAAAAAACCACAGCTCGAAAGCTGTGGTTTTCAGAACCTAAGATATTTTAGAACAATACGCGTACGCGAATTGTACCTTCAACGTTATGAAGTGTATCTAAAGCTTCTTTCGATGCAGTTGCATCAACGTCCATCACTAAGTAACCGACATCACCTTTAGTCATTAAAGACTGACCAGAGATGTTGATGTTGTGCTCAGCAAACAAGTTGTTGATTTTTGACAATACACCTGGAATGTTTTTATGAATATGAAGTAAACGGTGTTTACCTTCAGTCAATGGCAACGCAATTTCTGGGAAGTTTACTGCAGATAAAGTCATACCCTTATCTGAGTAAGCCACAAATTTCTCACCCACTTCTAAACCAATGTTCGCTTGCGCTTCCATGGTCGAACCACCGACGTGAGGTGTTAAGATCACGTTTGGAATGTTGCGAAGTGGTGATACGAATTCTTCACCATTTGCTTTAGGTTCTTTCGGGAATACGTCAACCGCAGCACCAGCAATGTGACCAGATTTCAATGCATCAGCGAGGTCTTCAATCACAACACATGTACCACGTGCAGCATTGATGAAGATAGAACCTTCTTTCATTTGAGCAAATTGTTCTTTACCCATGAAGTTACGTGTTGAAGGTACATCTGGTACGTGAATTGAAACCACGTCTGCAGTTGCCAAAAGTTCATTTAAAGAACCCACTTGGCGAGCATTACCCAAAGGCAATTTAGTCACAGCATCATAATAGATGACATGCATACCTAAACCTTCAGCCAAAACTGAAAGTTGTGAACCAATAGAACCGTAACCGACGATACCTAAAGTTTTACCACGTGTTTCGAACGAACCCACTGCTGATTTATTCCAACCACCTGCATGTGTATCTGTTGATTTTTCAGGTACACGGCGAAGAAGAAGAATGGCTTCAGCCAATACAAGTTCCGCTACAGAACGCGTATTTGAGTAAGGTGCATTGAATACTGGAATACCACGACGCATCGCTGCATCTAGATTTACTTGGTTGGTACCAATACAGAAACAACCCACAGCAATGAGTTTGTTCGCCGCTTCAAAGACTTCTTCAGTCAATTGAGTGCGTGAACGAATACCAATAAAGTGAGCATCTTTAATCGCTTCTTTCAGCGCTTCACCCTCAAGCGCAGTTTTACGATAGTCGATGTTGGTGTACCCAGCAGCGTTTAATGTGTCGATCGCGTTTTGATGAACGCCTTCTAATAACAAGAAACGAATTTTATCTTTAGGCAAAGAGAGATGTTGGCTCATTACGGCTCCGCTACAAAGGCCAAATTTAGTCGCGATATGATACCATACGTGAGCGGTCTATATACATTTCCTTTATGACATCGTGCATAGGTATTTTTGCAATATATAGTGAAAATAGGTCAAGCTTGGTCTAATTAAGCTCGTAATATTTAAGCTACATTATCAAAATGTCCATTTTTATCAGGGTTTCAAGGCAAAATGCCTTATAATGCTGAATCGTGGGAAACTTCAACAACATTGATGTTGAAATTTATTTACTTTAGTCTTGAGGGACGCTCATTTTTAATTCATTAAATATGAACACTTTATAGACGCACCATTACTTGAATATTTCTTGCTAGGTCTGCAAACGATGAACGCTCCAGTCGCTTTAACACCTGAGTTATTGACCCAATTAACAGCCATTGTGGGTGAAAACCGCATTAAAACTGATGCGGATAGTCTCCAAAATTGGGGTCGAGATCATACAAAACATTTCGATCCAAACCCATCTGTTATTGTTTTTCCATCGACCACGGAACAAGTGCAAGCGATTGTAAAACTCGCTAACCAGTTTAATGTCGCGATTATGCCTAGTGGCGGTCGTACAGGTCTTTCAGCAGGTGCAGTGGCTGCCAATGGTGAAATTGTCATCAGCATGGACAAAATGAACCAAATTCTGGAATTTTTCCCAGCAGATCGTATGGTGCGTGTTCAAGCAGGCGTAGTGACTGAACAACTGCAAAATTATGCTGAAGAACAGGGCATGTATTATCCAGTCGATTTTGCTTCGGCAGGGTCTAGTCAAATCGGCGGAAACATCGGGACCAACGCTGGCGGTATTAAAGTCATTAAATACGGCATGACACGTAATTGGGTACTCGGTCTAACCGTAGTGACTGGTAAGGGTGACATCCTTCGTTTAAACAAAGGCATGATCAAGAACGCAACTGGTTATGCACTTCAACACTTGTTTATTGGTGGTGAAGGGACTTTAGGTTTAGTGACTGAAGCTGAAATTAAGTTGGAGCGTCAGCCACAAGATCTACAAGTGATGGTATTGGGTGTTCCAGATTTTGATGCGGTGATGCCAGTCCTTCATGCCTTTCAAGCAAAAATCGATTTAACTGCATTTGAGTTCTTTGGTGAGCTTGCAATGCAAAAGGTTTTGGCAAATGGTCATGTACAACGTCCATTTGAAACCGAATGCCCATTTTATGTATTGCTTGAATTTGAAGCGCCGTTTGAGCCGATTATGGACAAGGCGATGGAAATTTTTGAGCACTGTATGGAACAAGGCTGGGTGCTTGATGGCGTACTGAGCCAAAGTTTGGAGCAAGTTGAAAGCTTATGGCGTTTACGTGAAGATATTTCTGAATCTATTGCGCCTTTTACCCCATACAAAAATGATATTTCAGTGTTAATCACACACGTGCCTGCATTTATTAAAGAAATTGATGCGATTGTGTCTGAGAACTATCCTGACTTTGAAATCTGTTGGTTTGGTCATATTGGTGACGGGAACTTACATTTAAATATTTTAAAACCTGCTGATTTAAGCAAAGATGAGTTCTTTGGAAAATGTCAGGTGGTCAATAAATATGTGTTTGAAACCGTGAAAAAATATGACGGTTCAATTTCCGCGGAACATGGCGTAGGTATGACTAAAAAGCCATACTTAGATTACACACGTTCAGCAGAAGAAATCGAATACATGAAAGCCTTAAAACAAGTGTTCGATCCAAACGGTATTATGAACCCAGGTAAATTGTTTGATTTAAACTAAAGTTTTAACGTAGTGAATTAAGCTAAGTTACATACGCAATATATTGTTATTTATCAAAATACAGCATCCTAGTGGGTGCTGTTTTTTTATACTTGAGAATAAAATGTTTAAAAATAACTTCCTCCCAATACTCATTTTGACATCACTTACGACGACATTTTTATTGGGTTGTGGTGAACAAAAAACGAGTAATACCGCAGAATCTTCAACAGCTTCTGCTGCTCAAATCGTAGATGAAACCCCACCGACTGAAACGCCTGATGCCAGTGCGATCGAGAATTCTCCAATTGATCAAGTATTTAAGAAGGTTAAAGATTTAAATGACTTTCGAATCTTAGATATTCGTCAAGAATTTAATTCGCCTCAATCTAGTAAAAACGAAGCGACAGTGATCTTGACCAAAGAGGGGCTGGCAGATGATTCGGTGGAGGCTGAACGTGTGAAATATGATTTTAAATTTATAGATGGGCAGTGGAAAGAAATACGTAAAGAAGACACATGGCGTTGTGGTCGTGGACCAGATACTAAAAATTTCACCAAGAAACTTTGCCCATAAATACAAGATGTTTTAAATAATCTTTCGTTAAAACAACAGAGTTTCTACAGATTGATTTGAAAAGGCGTAGCATGATGGGCTATGCCTTTTGATCAGGGACTGTCCCCAATGCGTAATTTAATATCTATGTCTGTTTTGTCTTTGGCATTGTTGTCTGGCTGTGCAACCACAGAGAAGTTGGCTCATAAAGTGAATTTTTTATCGAGTGATACGCCGCTTGCTCAAGTGTTGAAAGAGCGCCCAGATTTAAGGAAAAAGCTTAGTACGGTTGAAATTCGTCAGTATTTTAATCGTGTAGAAAACCCAAGCGTGGCACAAGTAAAAGTCACTGAAACTGGATTAATGGATGATTCGGTTCGTTCAATTCGTACCGTATATAGTTTTAAGAATTTTAAGGATGATTGGGTGTTGATTGAGACCAAAAAGGAATATCAATGTCAAAGAGGAAGTTCTAAAGAATTCCAAACGAATTTATGTTCATAAGCGCATGAATTGATTGCAAGAGTCAGTGTAAATTGTGCTCTGAATCTTACAGAATTAATTCTATCGATTAGAAAAGTGCGTCATAAGATGCACTTTTTTTATAACATGATCTTTAGAAGTACTCATGATTAAACTTGAAGAACCCACCAAATTATTTGATTTTTAGTAAGAGTTTTTTGAGATTATTTCTGAATCCACTCAAATTTTATATAGAAAGGCTTGGTATAAACAAAATTACAAAAACCTAAGAAAAATAATATCTTAAAATTATTTTCCTTAGGTTTATTATTCTTTAATTACAAATTAGAGAATAAATTTAATAAGATTTGAAACAAGTGGTAAGCCTACTTTGTTCAAAACGTCTTGAGTGGTATCACTTGCTTTGATGATACGGTTTTCAGCATTACGACCGAAGTTGTAACGTTCACCAAGGTCGCCAACGAAGTCAGATACACGACCAGCACCAGATACAGTTTGAATTTCGTCTTGGTTTAATTCTACTAGATTGTTTTTCATCATTTTTCCTAATATTTTTCATCATGCTTTAATTGCATAATGCTTTCTGGGAGAACACTATAATTTTTCATTTATAGTGGGGGAAAAGCCGATGGCTAACCTTAAGCGCTATGTTTGCATCTGTGAAAAATATTTCAATGTAGTCGGGTTATTGGCTGGTTAAGTTGGGTAATGAAACAATTGAAAAATTACTTAATAGTTACATCAAAATGGGTAAATAAAATTAACTTACTATTTTTTTTACATTCTTTTGAGGATGGATAAAAATTTGTTTTGTAAAGAATTTTAGTTTTTTTACAGGAATGGTGATGGAAAATTTTAGATAAATGTCAGTTTTAAGTTGAATTGTCGGACAATTATTTGGCCTTGACCAGAAATTGAAATTTTAGTGTGAGGGATTTGACAGGTCAGTGGTATAGAAAAATACAAACTTGTTTTTCTAATTATTTTGATTGTAAAAGTAAGAATTTTAGTTCATAAAAAAACCTATCGACTTATGCACTTTTATGTTTTTTTTGGGGTTTTTAATGAATATTTTAATTGTGGGGAATGGTTTTGATTTATCGCATTATTTGCCGACGAAGTACCATCACTTTATTAAAGTAATGACTGTAATAGAAAATTGGCCAGAGTCTAGTCAGAATATGAAATTTGATGACTTATTTTCTTTACTATATGAGTCAGAGTCTAGGTTCTTTGAAAAAACAAAAGCTTTGTATAGAACTGATGAAATTGAAATATACTTCAATGAAATTGAGGTATTAAAAG
Source organism: Acinetobacter shaoyimingii (assembly GCF_011578045.1). Classification (NCBI taxonomy): domain Bacteria; kingdom Pseudomonadati; phylum Pseudomonadota; class Gammaproteobacteria; order Moraxellales; family Moraxellaceae; genus Acinetobacter; species Acinetobacter shaoyimingii. The sequence continues at coordinate 3,132,422 of NZ_CP049801.1, read as the reverse complement.
AAAAGTTAAAAGGAAATGTGTGGTATCAATTTTTTAATCATCACGTAAATGAAATAGATACATGGATTGATTTTGAAATTGAATTTTCAAGAGCATTGGATTTAGTAGCAAATTTTATTGAAAAAGCAGAAAGAATTTATAATAAGCATGAAAAATTGGAGCAGTCAGTTCTATGTAAATTAGATCAAGAAGATCCTAATTATAAATATTTAAATTTTAAAGAAAAAACTTTAGAAAAGTTATCATTGCTCAATATTTTAAATACTTTACCAAATACAAGTCTAATCAATAGATCACAAATTAATTCAAAATACTATAGGAATAAAGATACGAACTTAGATTTTGATTTTCATTCTTTAATTAAGGATCTTGAAAAAGACTTAAATTATTTTATTGATTTATTTGACTGGTATTTGATCAAAATTATTGAAAAATTAAATCTAAAGAATGAAATTATTAAAGATAATTTAAATTTCCCTATGAATGATTTAACAGTTTTATCTTTTAATTATACAAATACGTATAAAAGATTCTATGATGCATCAGCTAAAGTAGAGTTTGTGCATGGACAAGTTGGAAATGAATTAGTATTAGGAATACCGGATTTAAAAAATCAATTTCTTAAAAAATTTAAAAACTATAGTTTTACTAAATATCATCAAAAATTATTAAAAAATACAGATTATCTTTTTTTAGAAGAAAACCAAAATATTAAAAATATGTTAGAAAATTCAAATGTGGGTAGGAGGGAGATTAATATTTTTATTTGGGGACATTCTTTAGCAGAATCAGATGAAAGCTATATTCGTGAAATTTTTTCCTTGAATCGAAAGGAAAGAGTGCTATGTACAGTAATAGTTTATTACTATGAAAATGATGCACCGAGATTGTTAAATAATTTATTAGATATATTAGGGAATGAAATTATTGAAAAATGGATGAAAAAAGGTTGGCTAAAATTTCTTCCTAACCCAAAAATTAACTTCGGAATTCGAGAAATTTCTACAATTCAAGAAGCATCCTAAATCCGCAACACAGAAAATCATTTAGCCTATCGAATCTCAGCATTTGCTAGGTTATGATCAAAACATCCAACAACATTCCAAAAATAATATGAAAACCCTCGCATTTATCCATCGTAACGACACTCGCTTTTCAGTCGGTGACTTTTCACCTGTTCTGTCTGTATTTTCCCATTACGAATTGGGCAACACCGTTTCGCCGTTTCTGTTACTAGACCATTTAGGTCCTGGGCGGCTTAAACCCAACAGCATTCTAAAAGGCGTGAGTGAACATCCACATCGGGGTTTTGAAACAGTGACCATCATGTTTCAAGGTGAGCTTGAACATCGAGATTCATCAGGTGGAGGCGGTATTATTTCCGCAGGAGATGTGCAATGGATGACAGCAGCATCAGGGGTCATACACAAAGAAATTTTTAGCCAAAATTTTGCAAAACAGGGCGGTGTATTTGAAATGCTACAACTCTGGGTCAACTTACCTGCAAAAGACAAAATGAATCCACCACGTTATCAAAGCCTTCAAGATGCCAATATCCCCAAAGTGATGTTAGAGCATGATGCAGGCTATATTCGAGTCATAGCGGGGCGGTATAAAGAGTATATGGGACCAGCAAAAGTTCATTCTCCATTACACGTGTATGATGTGTTCGTAAAACAAGGGCACACCATTCAACTTCCTGCAAAATCTGGCGATACCACAATGCTGTATATGCGTTCTGGACGGGCTAAACTACCACAAGATGACCATGGGACGAGTGAAACAAGTCACGAAGAATGGGATGATCATGGCTTAGCGGTCATGTCGAATCTACAGGAAGATGTTGAAATTACAGCGTTAAGAGATAGCCATATTTTATATTTAAGTGCTACGCCATTTCATGAACCGATCAATGGACATGGACCATTTGTGATGAATACCTATGACGAAATTTTAGAAGCCTTTGATGATATAAAAACGGGTAATTTTATTCGTTATAAAGCCATCGAGACAGAATAAAATTCGTTTCTTTAAAGCATAACTGTGCATAAAAAGCTTTTGAAATAGAACTCTGTTAGACTGTGCCAAATCTAAATAAATCAAAATTCTAGACATTCAATATCTAGATGAATGAGCTTTTTCGTCTTTATGCAAAATCTTCCCAAAGTTCAGTTGAATCGAACGACACTCTTATTCCCATTGGCTTTGGTGCTATTTGAGTTTTCAGTTTATATCTGTAATGACTTAGTCCAACCTGCCATGCTCGCCATTACCCAAGATTTTGGAGTAAGTAGTTCGTGGGCACCCTCTTCCATGTCTTTTTTCTTATTGGGTGGCGCGTGCTTGGCATGGTTACTTGGTCCATTGTCCGACCGAATTGGTCGAAAGAAAATGCTCTTGGCAGGCGTGATATTCTTCGTCATTTGCTGTCTTTTGATTATTTTTACTCAAAGCATTCATCAATTTCTAGCCTTTCGATTTTTACAAGGCATTGGCTTAACCATCATTTCTGCTGTCGGTTACGCTGCCATTCAAGAGATTTTTGAAGAACGAGATGCCATCAAGGTTATGGCACTGATGGCAAATATTTCACTTATTGCACCATTGCTTGGCCCTGTCTTGGGGGCATTTATGATTGAACATGTGTCATGGCATTGGGGCTTTATTGGCATTGCTATTTTGGCGGCTTTAAGTTGGTTTGGGCTTAAAGCCAAAATGCCGAATTATCAATTGAGTGTTACAAAAAAGCCGTTAAGTTATATTTGGGATGATTTTAAAGCGGTGTTTCGCAATCGTCGTTTTCTGGGATTGGCTTTATCCATTCCGATGGTATCTATTCCGCTTATTCTATGGATTGCATTGTCACCTGTGATATTGGTAGAACATTTGGGTCTGACCAATATGCAATATGGCCTAGCTCAAGTGCCTGTTCTTGGTGGTTTAATCATTGGCAATATTGCGCTGATCAATATTATTGATCGTTTGCCGTTGGGTAAAACAGTTATGCTGACTTTGCCGCTTATGCTTTTGGGCACATTGATCTTAATCGCAGGTGTGATTTGGAAAGACTATTTACTGTGGAGCTTAATTGTTGGAATGACGCTGATCAGTTTTGGTGAGGGGTGTAGCTTTTCAGTGTTATATCGTTTTGCGCTAAGTTCATCGCCAGTGTCACAAGGTACGGTTGCAGCCGCAGTGGGTATGATCATGATGGTGGCATTCTTTATTGTGATTGAGTTGGTTCGTATCACCTATGAAAGTCATGGTATGTGGGCATATGCATTAACCTGCTTTGCGTTAATTGCTTTGTGGTTTACTTTCCCGAGACGTATTGTCAAAAACATCATGCAAGAACGTTTGGCGAAAGGGGAGTTCTAACCGTTCGAATAGATTAGTTAGAATTTATTTATATATCCAAGATAAGAAAATATATAAATGTCATTCATTTATCTTGGAATTTGAGGCATTTTATAATCAGTTTATTTAGAATTATTCATCGTTAAATAAAGCCTCGGCTTCAGCTTTATCTGCTTCATAGCTACATCCTAAAATACTCATAGGCGATTTTCCTGTGAGCTCAGACAGCACCAATTTATTGTAAAAGGTAAAACGATCTGGGGTCGCAGGCTCTGTCCGTACTAATTTTTCACCACGAAATATCTGGATATTCACAAAATCAGGTTGCTGCGAAATTGCAAATTTTTGAGCAAATGGTTTGTAGTCTTTATTTCTATAAACCGCAGCAATGGCTTGTCCAGCCAAAGCAATTTCTTGTGTAGGCTGACCAAAAACATCTAAGGCTTTTGTATGGTGATAAATATAAAGAAGGGGGTGCTCTGGATCATCATTACGTTTCCAACCCAATTGACTTAAAGTTTTTTCGTAATCTTCGGTCAGTTCCTGATAATGATCTGTGTTACTTTTGCACTCAATGATTGCTTTTAATTCATCATTCGAAATTGCATACGAACTTTGATGGATGAATAGAGTGGTTAGGCCTAAAAATGTTAAAGCAGATTTTTTAAATTTCATAATGTTATTCCAAGTTTAAATCTTTTTTTGATTTTCATTAAAGTATCATCTATAAATTAGATTACATTTATTTTTTCAATTTAATTTTTTCTTTGAAATCAATATTTTTCAAAAAGTCAGGGATTAAATCTTCACGGTAAGGATAAATATAAAGATGTTGTATTTCCATGAGTTCAATCATTGCAGAAGCGAGCAATCTTGCATGAGCTTTAGTATCTGAAAATGAAAATGTTTTAATCAGAAATACACGCTCATCAATTGTGCTAATGAGTTTTCGAATTTGATTTTCCATTTCCTCAATATTGTTAATCCTTTGTTTTTTTTCATGTTGATTGAAGACTTTCATATCCAAATTTAACAAGTTAATTTCAGAATATTCTTTTTGCAAAAGTTTAATACTCTTATTGAGATATTTTCTGGCCTCTTTTATGTGTTGAAGCAAAGCCATTTTAATGTGTTGGAATTCGGCAGTATTTTTAATGTATAAATCAAGTTGATTGAAATAAAAAACAATTTCATCATGATTTATCTCGATCTCAGAGTATTTATTCTGATCGAGTAAGTGTATATGAGGATTGTTATTCTGATGCATGATGTATATTGGCTTCAAAAATAGTATTCATAAATTAAAATTATTTGTCTTGAGTGAAAAGTGTAGATAAGTAAAAAAATTTATTGATAGATTTGATGAACATAAAAAATCTCCCTATTCGGGAGATTATTTTATTTATTGAGATGATGTCTGATCTTGCTGTTGCTGTAATTTTTTCAATTTTCGGTCAAAGAAAAATGGTGCAAAAGGTAAAACTGACGCAAATAAACCCAATAGAAAAATCTGAATGGACCATTTTTGTCGTTCGCAGACGATGAATAGAACCAGCAAAAACAAAACAAATAATACGCCGTGCCCCATACCGATATATTTCACCAAAATTGGGTTACCTAAAAAGTATTTGACTGGCATCGCAACAAATAAAAGAAGTAAGAATGAAATGCCTTCAATTGTCCCCACAACACGCAAACTTTGAATATTCATAAAATTTATCATTCAAATAAAAGACAAAGTGTAGTGTATCTCGATTCAAATGTGAAAAACTCAATCGTTCAATGATGGATAACAAGTACAGATAGCAAATATAGATAAAGAGAGCCCAATGAATCGAGCTCTCTTATGGAAAATACGGTTTATTACAAATGATTTTGGATCAATCCGATTGTGTATAAATCAAGACTTATCCACAACTCTAAAAAATTGCTTAGAGAATCACACCACAGGCAATACGGTCACCGCCACCGCCCAATGGTTTAGGATGATCTGAGTAGTTGTCACCACCTGCATGAACCATAATGGCAAGACCTTGTACATCAGCCAATTTTAAACGTGGTGCAATGACCATCGTTTTAGCGGCGCCTGTAGAGTCAACATTTAACACAGGTAAATCACCTAAATGTCCTTCATTTGGTGTGCCATGATGTGCAACTTTTAAAGGGTTAAAGTGTCCGCCAGCAGCGATTGCAGCACCCATTTTTCCATCTTTTTCAGCGGGCTGACAAGAGCCTTTTTCATGAATATGAAAGCCATGGAAACCCGAAGGCAAGTCTGATAACTGAGTATGAATGGTTAAGCCCTGAGGGCTGTCTTGAAACGTGATTGTTCCAATTTTTTTTCCAATACCTTCTGCACTAACCTCATTTACCACGATGGTTTGTATAGGTGCATGATTTTTTTTATCAAGGGTATTTGGAGTTGTTCGGCAAGCGACTGTAGTAAAACCGATTAATGCGCATAAAACAGATATTTTTAATGTATGAATCGGCATTTTTGCACCCTTATTTATTCTGTGTATAAAATTCAAACAAAATAATATATTTAAAGCAATAATCATTAAGTGTTTGAATGTATAAAAATTATTAACAGAGGGCAAGCTAAGCTCATTTCATTTGATTTTGACTGTCAATATCGCTATCCAAATCATAGGCCAAGGTTCCTTTAGGCAAAGGCTCTGGTTCGACTGTTTCATTCAGCCATTCACGCCAAATGGCTAAAAGCACAGCTAAAATCACGGGTCCAATAAATAAGCCAACAAGCCCAAAACTTGCCAAGCCACCCAATACACCAAACATGATCAATAAGAATGGGATTTGTGTTGCACCCGAGATCACCAGTGGGCGAATCACGTTATCTGCAGTACTGACAATACATACACCCCAAGCCATGACACCAATCGCTTCGACAGTCTGACCTTGTGAAAACAACCAGAGTGAAACCGCTGTATAAGCAACAGGAGGGCCAAAAGGAATAAGCGCCATTAAGAACGTCGCCATGGTCAGTACCATCGGATTAGGTACGCCAGCCACATAATAACTTACACCTGCCAAAGCAGCTTGGGCTACAGCTGTTAAACCAACACCATAGACTACCGCACGAGTTGTTTCAGAGATGGTGTCAATGTAATGTTGAATACGAGGACCAATCACTTTTTCCATGGCCTTACTGACTTGCTCAACAATGGTATGACCATCACGATAGAAGAAGAACAGTGATAACAAGGCAAAACCGAGTTTAATTAAATTCCGGGTAATTTCACTCAAAACGAACTTACCGTAGTTTAAATGTCCTTGTATCCACACACTGACATTACTAAAGAACATACTCGGATCACTGTTTATGTCATTCACAATTCGAGTCAGTTCTTTACCCACGATTGGCAGTTGGCGAATCACATCAGGAACACTCAGTTGACCTGAAGAGAGTTGACGTTGTACGTCAATAAACAGATTTCGACCTTCGTGTTGCAGTAAGAAAATGGCAAAAGTGAAAGGTAAGCCTACCACTAAAATCAGCATACCTGTCATCACTGTGGCACTTAAATTAGGACGATTCAAACCACATAAACGTTGCACGCGCTTATAGATTGGCCAAGTCATATAGGCAATAATACATGCCCATAAAACTGGAACAATAAAGTACTTAATGATGTCATATCCTAAGTAAAGTAGGATAAAAAACAATCCAAAGAGTAAAGCACGTTGTAAAGTTGGGTAAGAATCTTGCACGAATGTCTCTGATCTATTTTAATATTTTAAAAATTAACCTGAACGAAGTTGGATCATCCAGCACATAGTTCATCATATATGAAAATGAAGCGAAATTGCGTTTCAATATATATCAGATTTTTAAAACCAGTCACTCTCATCTTCAATGAGCGCATCGAGTAAAGGTTGCCATTGATTTTGAATAGATAAATACATTTTTTGATGCTTATCAAAAATACTTAAACCTTGCATTGCCAATTGACCATATGCTGCACGTTCAGTAATCCATGCCACAGGCTTTTGCTCAATCTTGTCAAAAAACTGCTGTATTTCTTTGGCTGTTGCTCCAGAAGGTTTAACACGATTGGCCAGTAAATGAACCTGTACTTTTCCTTTACGTATACGTTTGATCTCTTGGATATTTTTTAGAAAACGTTTGGTGCTATCAATATCAAAGAAAGAGGGCTGAAGAGGAGTAACAATGGCATGGCACTCTGCAATCAGATGCTCTGCGTGATCACCTTTAAGCGCACCAGGTGTGTCAATAATCAAATATTCGAGTTTTTTGGGAGCATCACCAATGGATTTTTCATGACGCCAATCTAACGTTTGGATTTCTGTTGCGGAGTCAGGACGTTGTTTGAGCCAGTGTAAAGCAGATTTTTGACTGTCGGCATCTGCCAATGCCACTTTATAGCCTTTTTGCGCCAGTGCAGTTGCTAAGGTGATTGCAGTCATTGTTTTACCACAACCCCCTTTTTGATTCGCAATAAGTATCGTTTTCATGATCTACAATATATTCGGTTGGCTAGGTATATTTAGGCTTAGCTTAGCATCATTTTATCGGCTACGTGTTTCAATAGGTGGAATGTTTAAGGGTCAAGCCACATGACAAAAGCTTCGATGTTGTTTACATTGTGTTGAGTTAAAAAGGGGAAGAAAGCATGTCCATATGGATGGCAATGTTAATTGGGGCATGTATTGGGATTGTGATCACCACGATTGTGTTGTCTGGTACACGCAACGGTAAAATCAAAGCTGAATATGAACAATACATTGCAGAACTAGAATTAGAGCATCAACAAGCTTTAGTTCATGCCCAAAAACGCAGTGTGAATACCAGCCGTGCAGTATTAAAAGGCAAGATGGCTGAACAACTTGCACCGATTATGCCTGAATTTCGTTATCTACCCAGTGATGCAAAATTCCTTGGTGATCCAGTCGATTATGTGATTTTTGATGGCTATACCGACTTTAGAGATGGGGATGGTTCAGCCGAGGATATTGAAGTGGTACTCATGGATATTAAAAGTGGTGGAGCACGACTGACCAAAGGTCAAATGGCGATTGCTGATGCCATACGAGATGGAAGAGTACGCTTTGAAACTGTACGTATAGATTTTAATGACGAAGGCTAAGACGCTCAAATCATCGAGTAGGTTTTTCATTACACCTTCTAAAAAGCGATATGTATTTTTATTTTTTAGTTTAAAACCATGACGGTTGATGAGGATGGATGAAGAATTTTTAGATGCATAGATACAAGATCATCAAACACTAAAGCGCTAAATGAAAATTCTGCTGCAAGTATTGAAAACAAAAAAGTGACTAAAAGGCAGTAAACGGTTACCAAGTCTTAATTTTATGTCTCAATCATTGGTTTATAAAGAAGCAATGCTAAAACTTAAAGTCAATTCTTTGTATAAAAGCATGATCTTTGTATAAAAGTATGAATAGACGTCTGATGTAAATAGAGCAATTATGTGTATAAACAAATTGGGATTTGAAGCGTAAGATAGATTTGAGATGTATAGGGGAGATGACCATGGTTAAAACAATGATCTTAACACCAGCGCTTGGTAAGACAACGATGCTAAAAACCGTGAAGCTAAAAACCGTGAAGCTAAAAACAGTATTGTGTGCGGCGTTATTGGCATTGAGTAGTCTACAAGTTCAAGCAAGACAATCTACAGATTACAATATTGCCAAAGGCTTGGCACCTGTCTCTCAAGATCAGAAAATTTCTGTGCTAGAACCCTTTGCTGGTGAATTCAGAATTTTAGGATCAAAAGAATATACCCATGATGCGCAAGCTCAATTTTCCCCGATTGACTATGCGGTGACCCGAGGCATATTTACCGAACCTGAAATCGCACGTCAAATCAGTATTAATCAGTATGATCGTTTTCTAAATTGGAAAATGGCTCGACCACCTGTACCTCCAAAATTAGCAACGCAATTGGTCAGCAATATGCATATTATTCCGGCCAATCCAGAAATTGCCAAAGAAATTAAAAAAGTAAAACGTGGTGATTTGGTTCGACTGAAAGGTGAACTGGTACAAATCAATGCTAAAGATTTGGTGTGGAAATCTGCACTGGATTGGAATGGTGTGGGCGACGGTGCCTGTAAGCTGATTCGTGTTGAATCAATACAATGGGTAGAACGTCAAAATATGTGATGTATTCCTATACATCGATAAACTTTGAAGCCTAATTTAGGGTCTGTTGACAGTTCAGACATGCATTGTGTTAAGGGCTATAAACAACACAAATGAGGCTAATGAGGTATTAAAGTAAGGCAGTGGTGATTTTCCTTGTCGAGGTCTAATTCAAGGCACTCAAAATAGTCCTGAAATTGGCTTGATTTATTTTTGAACAGCGCTTGTAAAAAACAGTACAATAAAAAATGATGTACAGACGAGATCGCTTGGGGATTGATCACAGACTGGGACCATGATGCACGTCTAATATGTGTACGCAAGTGCTGTGATGTGGCATCGTAATAAACAACATCTAAATAAACTGCATGTAAATAAACATGAAATGCAAAGTGGACTCATGCAACAAGCCAATTGTTCATGATCAGGAACGAGAATTAAAGTTAATCAAATTTGGCAAAAGAGTAGAACAAAATGAGAACGTTATTCTGGATGAGTGGTTTGTGTGTGATTCTTGGGCTATCAGCATGCCAAAGTTCTACGCCAAATCGAATTGAAAAAGTTCACCACTATACGCTTAAACAAAAGTGTCCAACTTTATTGGTCATGAAGGTCGGTGAAATTTTACAATTTAATGCCCCTGAAAATCCAAGTACAGGATACGCATGGCAATTGGTTCAACCTTTAAAACTCTTTAAAACTGAAGAAACATTCTTGCAACCAGAGACCGATAAGCCTGTACTTGGCATGGGTGGAGAGAAGTCTTTTAGTTTTCGTGCTGAACAACCAGGTCAAGAGCTGATTGAGTTGGTTCACGTGCGTTCTTGGGAATCCAATAAAGAACCCACTGAACAGTGGTTATGCCGTATTCGTGTTTCATGATTCAGCGATATGCTGCATTAATCTGCAATGAGAAAGGGATGTATTAACATCCCTTTTCTATGGCATATGTTTTTTATTTCTGCTGTGATTTCCAATGTTTGAGTTGAGCTTCAGCAGTGTAATAGTCTCCCATTCCTTTGACTGCATCGGTTGGATCTTGTAAATCATTTTCAGGGGAGTTGACCAATTCGCTATAAACATCCATTTGATTTTCCCAATATAGGGCGAACAAACCTTGTATATAGCGTCCTTGCTCTGTTTTTAGGTCCAACTCTTTGAGCATATTTAAAGAGGACTGAATCAAATCACGTTTGCGTTGATTTTTCATGTCCTCAGTTAAGTTACCTTGAGCCTCCAATTCTTTAAGATCATTTTCCAATGCAGCACTGACCTCATTAAAATTTTGATCGTATTGTTCAAGAAGGGCAATGTCATTTGCATCCTCAGGTGTTATTGCGAACACTTTGACAGGCTTGGCTTCAATTTGTTGTTTGAGCTCATCTGAAGCATCCGCTGAATCAGTTTTGGCGTATTCAGATTTTTCATTTTTAGGGCTACATGCCGAGACACAGACAACGCTTGCAATCAATGCAGTCATGAACAGTCGAGAGGTTAAAGTAAATCGCATGAGATCAGTCCTTTAAAATGAATGCTATAAAACACATAAAAGTTTAATTCGGCGAGCTGAATTGAATATGAGGTGCTTCATTTGCTGCTGAATATTGTTGTTTTCTAAAACGTTTAAATCTTTAAATGTGTAATGTTTAGAGGTTAAATTTTTACATAAAGATAAGCATGAGTGACGTAAGGAAAATCAATAGTATCCTGCGCCGTTTTTCCTGTGTATTGATACACGATCTGTTCGAATTGAAGTTTCATGTGCTGTTGCTGCTCTGGAGGCATCGCTGCAATAAAGCTCGTGGAGAGTAAACGATTGGATACCACATCTTCAACTGTTCCCGTTTGGTACTGCACAAATACTTTCTCTGCTTGAAATTCAAATAAGTTTTGTTGCTTAAATACATTTTGCCATTGGTAACTATGAAAACGCGGAGTATCTGCTTCATATTTTGCCAGCAGATCTGCCAAAGCTTTGACCCAGTCTACCGTTTCATCTCGTTGATTCCATACCAGCCCTAAGCGACCTTGAGTTTTTAAAATACGATGTATTTCAGTCAAACTTTTGAGGTTTGCAAACCAATGAAAGGATTGTGCACAGACAATTGCGTCGATACTGTTGGAATTTAGTTCAATGTCTTCGCTAGAGGCTTGTTGAGTTTGTACGTCAGGATGTACTATTTTCAACTGTTCAAGCATTTCTGCAATGGGTTCAACAGCAATGACATGTGCTGTGGTTTGCGTCAGATAATCTAAAAATTTTCCTGTGCCAGCACCGAGATCTACCACGTAAGATTGGGGTGTAATTTTTAAATCTTCTAGCAACCAATGAACAATGTCTGCTGGATAATTTGGACGTACTCGTTGATAAAGTGCTGCCGCAGAACTAAACCCTTGCTCAGCAGCAGGATGTAAAGAATGTGTCATATTTTGCGCTTTTTTATCTGAGCAGTATCTATAAAATATGACACTGGGTGCGATGAATAGGCAAGTTAACTGTTATTAATTTTGCAAACAAACGTTATGAGAGCCTTTTTTTGGAATTGCAATGGATAAACAAATAGTATTTGAAGATGAACACATCAGAGCAATTTATTTAAAAGGATCTTCTGATACTTTGGTTTTATCTTTTGGCGACTTAATTACCCGTGCCAAAGGAAATTCCATTAATGCAGAAAAGTCATTAAGTAAGTACGAATACAGTGTGATTGGCATTATGCCCAAGCAGAAGTCATGGTTTCCTGCTGTGAGTATGCTTGGTGTGCTTGCTGCGATACAGCCGATTCTGGCTGAATTTAAGCGTGTTGTAGGCTATGGCGGTTCAATGGGGGGCTATGCAGCCATTAAGTATGCTAAACCCTTCAAGATGAATCGTGTGGTTGCTATGGTGCCCCAGTATTCGATTAATCCTGAGGAAGTCGAAGACCGCCGTTATACCGATTTCTACGATGCTGAAACCAATGGTGATATGCGTATTCAGGCTGCGGATATTTCGGAAAATTGCGAATACATTATTGTGTATGATCCATATTTTGATTTGGATCGTGAACACTATAAAAAGATTCAGCCTCTGATTCCACAATTGCATACTTTGCATTTGCCATATACTGGGCATGATGCGATTGCGGTGCTAGCCAATTCTGCGCTATTACATGATTTTATTGAACGTCCATTTGATAAGACTTATTTTTATCAGCAGATTCGTGCGGTTAAAAAGAACAGCAAGTTTTACTATCGTAGTGTGATTGCGCATTTGCTAGGAAATCACAATGAAGCCCTAGGTAAAATTCTAAAAACCATTGATTTGCAACTGGACAGCACCTTTTTTGATGCCAGCTTAAAGCAAACCATTACCCGTATTTTGCTGAACAATAAACGTGTTGATGAGCAAGATCTACAAAAGCTCGGTATTTCGATTAATCTCCCATTCGAAGACAAAACGCAGCTTTTGGACAGTTATGGCAAAGTTTTGGTTTTTAATGTGATTACTCAAAAACTTGAAAGCTATGACCAAAAAGTGATTGATGTGAATGGAAAATATATTATTCCATTGCATGTTGAACACAGTGGTTTAGCTACGGTTGAAGTGAAAAAACAGACGTATTTGATTTGTATGAATGATCGCCGTGTGACCAAACTGTTTAAGCAGGATGATGAACTATCATCCGATATGAATCCTTTAGTCATCAAGAAGGGTTCTGGTTTTTATAGCTTAGCCTATAAAAATGTCTATATGCGCTGTGATGAATCAGGCAACTGTTTATTTGAATCTGAAACCGTAGGTGAAGCTGAAAAATTCTCTATCAGTTAATGCTCACAATGTTTTAGGTATTGATTTGGAAAAAGGGCTTTATAACGATTAAAGTCCTTTTTTACGTCTGGGTCGTGAATATTTAAATTGGTACTTGAAGCTAAATATATATCTGTGACATGACCTAAAGAACCTTCAAAGTCTTTTTCATAGTGATATCGGAACGTTTTACGAGTGACCTTTAGCAGATCTTTTTTCATAAAAGTATAATGTGACAGCTGATTCTGATCTGAAAGATAAAAATGAGATTCAATTTTACATCCTTGATCAAGCTTGATTAATTTAAACGAATTTCCATCATGTGAATTATGAATTTCGTCATTATCAATATTACTCACGGACTGCAAAACGACTTCGGCGCTATAGGCAGAACTGCAAACAAACCAAATTAAAAACATCGTGATCAGTTTGAATAAAAAAGAATTTGAAGAATGTCTAAGCAAGATTTCACCTATTTTTTATTATTTTCAACCAAGTATATCTAATTTATTTTATGGATGCATAAAAAAAGGGGCAATGTCTTAGCCCCTTATAAACTGTAAATTTTTTGAATGAGGTTTAAGCCTTTTCTAAACGACGATTGGCACGTTTAAATGTTCCAAAATCATTAAAGCGAACGCCATTTTCACTCATCAACGGATAGCACTTTTTGGCAATCGCTTGTCGAATATAGAATGGATCACGAACCACAAAATGATGTAAGGCATGTGTGCCACCAAAGTTAAAACAGAAAGCCTGTAAGGGTTTGATACGCCAGTCTGTCCAAATTTGACACTGTTGAACGGTGTTGCCATCTTCAACATCACCATAATAATGCAAATTTGAACTGGTGAAATGTAAGCTCAATGTGCGTAAGAAATTTGGCGCAGCAATGCTCACTGCGTAAAATTTGGTGGTTTTGTCGACCCAACGCCAAACTCGATTTGTGGGCGCTTGAATCTTCAGTGCTTTCATGCCCAGTTTTGAAACACTCATAAACAAGAAGCTATACCATAAACCGTAATGAATATTGCCTAAAGGTGAATATCCCAATGCCAGTTTGGTTTTTAATTTCAGCTTGTCTTTGAAATTTAAATCTTTTTGTGCTTTTATAAAGTGATTCGAAGCATTTAGTGTTTCAATGGGGCGAAGTGCAATGGCCAGTAAATTATCACCTGTCATGAGTAAGCGTTTAATTCCCCATTTATCACCATTGTTAATGCCACGTTCTTCTACATCAGAAGGGGTGCCAGATGATTTATGATGATGCAAATGGATTTGACGACGAATCCAAGGGTTAATCGTACTCGGTCTAAATGCATAAACAGCTGCAAGCATCGCATTATTGATCTTTTTATTTTTTCGATGGTACATGAGGTGAATGAGGTCATGCTCAAGCTCATGCAAAATAGACATCCAAAATGCAGATAGGGGAACTGCAATATACCAAGGCATTTTGCCACGCGCATATTGCGTAATATTGAAAATAATGCCAGTTACAGATGTAATGAGGATGCCCATACCGATTTGGTCTTGATATTTGACCAACCAAGGATGTTCTGAACGGAGTTGATTACCCGCTTCCAAGATCCCTTTTCGGATGCGATGGGTACGCAGTTCGTCTTCAGGATCAGCAAACAATTTTATTTTTTGTTTGTTGGTTGTTTTTGCATCGGTTAAGGGTAAATTCATATCCAGTTTCATCTATGATATTGGTATAGCAAAGGATTTGTACAAAAAACCAACAAATGTCGGATTTTGAGTGAGAGTATATGATGGTATCAACAGAGTCAACACTTCAGTATAAAAAAAGCAGTAAACAACTTAATCGTCCTAAACAAGAAAGAACGCAAAAGCGAATGGAACAGGTGATTCGTGCAACAGAGGAGTTATTGTTGCAGGTAGGGATAGAAAAAATTTCAATTCCAGAGGTCGCCATTGCCTCAGAAGTCCCTCGCGCCAGTATTTACCAATTTTTCCCAACCAAATATGATCTGTTGAACTATATTGCAATTTCACATTTGAATAATTTGATTCAAAAGCTTCGTAATGAAGCAATGCGTGTTTTCTTGGAAAATCCCAATCAACCCATAGAAGCCTATGGGCGTTTAATCACTTCAGCCATGATTAAAGCTGCAGCACAATTTTTAAATGAATCTAAAATTGCGACGTTACTGATTCTAAGTGGTGGTGCAACGCAAGATAATTATTTGGAATATCAAGTTGAACTCAGAAAAGTTAGCTTTGCTATTCGTCAAGCGCTACTGGCAATCAATGTTGACAATTATATCCCAAGACAACCAGATACATTGACTATTTTGATTGAACTGATTTTCACTTGTATGAAACATGGCTATTACACTGAAAATTATATCTCAGAAGCCATTTGCCAAGAAGGTTATCGCGCTGGTATTGCTTATCTCACCGCACTGAAAAATAATTCATTTATTATGAAAGATGCCAACGTTAAAGCTGATGACGAGACATGATGATTAAACATAATGTTTAGACCGCAATATTGAGATTGATTTTGAAATAGCAAACAATCATTCAACATTATTATTGTGTTTTTTATATTATTTTCAAATTTATCGGGTAAATGCTTAAACTTGGGATTTACTCGAGATCTTCTTTGTCTGTAAAAAATGTGTAGGGATAAATGCAATGAAAGCTGTTTTTTTAGATTACAAATCTTTAGATCAGGATGACTTAGATTTCAGCGCATTAAAGGCAGTTTTTAGCGATCTGATTTTATATCCTGCAGTTCAAGAAGAAGAGGTATTCGACCGCATTCACGATGCAGAGGTGGTCATTACCAATAAAGTGATGATCAGTGGTGATGTCATTCGCCAATGTGCAAAACTGAAACTGATTTTGATTTCTGCTACGGGCACCAATAACGTTGATTTAGCACAGGCACGTGAACAAGGCATTGTGGTATGTAACTGTCAGGCATATGGCACAGCTGCTGTAGCGCAGCATACCATGGCACTTATGCTGGCATTATCCACTTCACTGATTCAATATGATCGTGCTGTAAAACAAGGTGAGTGGCAAAAAGCAAAACAATTTTGCTTACTGGATTTCCCCATTGTTGAATTGACAGGAAAGACACTGGGTATTGTGGGCTATGGTGAGTTGGGGCAAGCTGTAGCGAAATTGGCGGAAGCATTTGGCATGAAAGTCTTGGTTGCATCACTGCCGAACCGACCAGTCAAAGAAAATCGAGTACCTTTTGCTGATTTGTTAGCACAAGTGGATTACTTAAGTTTGCATTGTCCTTTGAATGATGAAACACGTGATTTAATTGATGCGGCGGAACTTGAAAAAATGAAATCGACTGCATTTTTAATTAATTGTGCTCGAGGTGGTATCGTCAATGAGCAAGCTCTTGCACATGCTTTACGTCAAGGGCAGATTGCAGGCGCTGCAACAGATGTTCTTAGTATTGAGCCACCCACTGAAGGGAATGCACTGCTGGCTAATGATATTCCAAATTTAATTATTACTCCGCATAGTGCATGGGGCAGTGTGGATGCACGTCAACGTATTGTGCAGCAGATGGTGGAAAATGTAGAAGCATTTCAAAAGGCTCAACCAATACGCCAAGTGAATTGATGGATTAAACCAGTGATTAAGCATTTTCATTGTTTGTGGTTCTGTCAAACAAAGCATGATCATTAATAAAGAATGTGCTCAATGAGCGCATTTTTTTATCATGATTATGAATGACTTATTAAACAAGAATACAAAAAAGCCTATTTAAAAATAGGCTTTTGTTGATCTACACCATCATAAAAAATGTGTAAATGGAAATCTATTCATCATATTGCTTAGCGAGGAACACCCTCAAAGCCATCTTTATTTTGCTGAGTTGGTTGCGATGCAGGCGCATCAATTGAGATAGATTGTCTATTAATCTCTGGTTCAACTTCATTCGTAGCAGGAGTACTACTTATCACTTGTTGTGATGAATCTGGGGTAATCATGCTTTGTTGAACAGGTTGAACAGGTTGAACAGGTTGAACAGGGCTATTATTTTCACTTAAGCCACCCCGTTCTATGGGAACACTGCCTGCATCTTTTGTACCTAAAACAGTTTCTTTGGTATTTCTCACTGTTTTTACAGTTGTGTCGATGCCTTTACGGGTTGATTCCTTCGCCGTTTCGGCAGTTTCTGTTGTCACACTTTTAGTTTTGTTCCACGTTCTATCGACCCCAGGTTTAATTTTAGCGATACCACGTTCAGTTGCAGCACCTACTTTTTCAGCGGTGTTTTGCACTTTTTCCTGAGTTTTTACCGCAATGACTTTCAGTAAGTTTGGATTATCACCATAGGCAGGTGCAGCTTTACTGGTGTTTGTCGTTTCGGCAAAAACAGCTGTACTCAACATTGCCAAAACAGCGCTAGTCATCATTGATTTTTTAAACATATTCATTCTTGCTTTTATCCCAAAATAGATGAAGTGAAGCAAAATCTCTCACTTGGATTTAGACCCATATGGAGCGGGCATATACCAATGTCTTTGAAAACCATCATAATCTGAGATGAAGAAGAAGTGTAGGACTTGATGTGAAGAGATGTATACAACAGTCGTAATTTTGCTACAACACATGTTTTTTGATCAGAATTCAAAGTTTCGCTATTTAAAATAGCGAAACCTTAAAATCCTAAAGGCCCACTTGAAGTGAACCCTTAGGAGGCTCTTTTACGGATAATGAATACTTTGAATTGATTAAACTCTGGATTTATTCAACGTTGAGCTGATATTTAAACTGTTGAACCGTTATTGGGTACTTTCAGTTGTTGTACCTGTTTTGCTACGTGCAGGTGTTCCGAGCTCAAGATTTGCATTGTTGTTTAAGCCAGCCTCAGTTGTTGGCTGTTGTACTTCTTTACTTTCTGGCTTAAAAACGTCTTTGGTTTTTTTCCATTTCTCTTTGGTGAATGATTTCGCTTCATCCGATTTTTCACCTAAGTAGTTTTTGGTTTTTTTGCTGTCTTTGGCAACAGAATGCTTAATTTCACCAGACTTTTCTTTCACAGATTCAGATTTTTCAGCTGTAAAATTCTTAGTTTTTTGCCAGTTTTCTTTGGTAAATTCTTTGGTGTTATCGACACCTTTTTCAATTCCATTCTCTACTTTGTTCGCTGTATTGCTAATCCCTTGTTTGACATTGCTGATGACACCCGGGTTTTGTGTAGTGCTATCAGTCGTTGTGCCAACACCTGTAGTTGCCGATGTAGTCGTACTGGTTGTATTGGCAAATAGGCTACCTGAAGCGAGTAATGCAGTGGCAATGACTGTCATTTGAATTATTTTCATGAGTACTTTCCTATATCTGGGTTATGCCTAATATGGATGCTCATGGTGTGGGCTCATGAGACTGATAGTGACGCATCATAGAGAAATACTCAGGCTTTATACGGCTTAGAAATTAAATCTACACAGGCATGCAACGTTGATGTTACATAGTGGTGAGTCTTGTGAAAAAGGTAAAAATAGAGATTTAAATAGATTTTTGTTTTATATAAATTTTTAAAAGTATGGTGTTGTTGTACTTTACAAGTTTAATGCTTTGTAATTTTGTCATGAAAAAACGACAAATGCCGTTTTTTCAGTTATTGCAGTTTTTTAAATAAACATGGTTTTATTTAAAGTTGCACTGCTCTAGGTTTTCATTTGAGAAATTACTTTTAAGTGCTTTGAAGTTGGCTTGAGGGTGCTCTTGGCTTGGATCAAAAATGATTTGTTTTTTCTGCACTTCAGTATCAATTAGGGTAAATGCTGAGAGTAAACGTTCATCTTTGAAAATCCAGTGTTCGGTTGCTGTGCCTGTATGTAAGTAAGCAGTGAATTCAATATCGCAATAATCACCATGTTTGAGTAATTGTGCGACGTTGTGTTTGGTTTTAGGCTCAGCATCTATGTCTTTGTGCTGTTCAATGACAAATGCAGCAGGATCTGTAGATTGGTTTTTTGGGGAGAGGGTGCAGGCGCTAAGAGAAAGTGCTGTAAAAGCGATGATGCAGAGGGTTTGGAATTTCATAACAATTTGTGCTGTTAGATGAATTTGAATGTTAAGTATATGGAATACATAAATGTTTGACTACATATATTCAGATAGAATAAACCAGTTTTAACAAAGATATCAAATGCTTAATTTAGATTTAAAATAATACAAGATAATGATATTTAAACAAATATAAAATTATTAATATGATGAAGTAATTAGAATAGATTAATCTTTGCAAAAATTAATCTAGTTGTATATTGAATAAAGAAAATTGGGTAATCGAAATTATTACTTATACCAAATGCCACTATCATAAAAGAAAGTGAGGATCTTTCTGGATGGGTTGCACTGATCTTGAAAACTACTAGCTGCTTTATAGCACGCAGCAGATGTATTCCCGACAAGCACGCCATGTGAACTAAAGATTTCTTTTTTTACTTCGTTGATTTCATGATCAGCAACATGATAAATCATATCAATCTGATTCCATTTTAAAAATGGAGGGCATACTCCAACGCTCATCCCTTCTAAATTATGAGGGGTGAATACATTATTTTTACTATCACAGCCAGAGGGTTCTACTAATACTGTTTTAAGTTTATAGCCATTTTTAATCAAGGCTTCTGAAACGCCTGTAAAACTAGCACCCGTTCCAGCACATCCCACAAAAATTAACTCTTTGACTTGAGGATAATCTTGTTTTAGTTGTATTGAGATTTCATTACCCGTTTCTAAATGAGATAGATAACTACCTGAATTATTGAATTGATCTGTATAAAAATAATTTTTACCAAGTTTTTGTTGGTGATTTAGATGCCATTCCACAACTTCTTTTGGCGTTTTTCCAGCTTCAAGCATTTCTTGACCGATTAATCGTGCACCTAGCTTTTGTAATTTGTCTTTCTTTTCTTGACTAAAATTCAAACCAATCGCCAATTCAACCGATATATTTCTTTTTAAACATGCGGCCAATAAACCAAAGCCAAAATTGCCTCCAGTTTTTTCAATAATAGTTGTATCTTTATGAATTAAATTATTATTGATGCCTGTTTCAATAATATAATTCGCTGCTCTATATTTATGACTTCCAGAAATATTATTCATTTCCATTTTGACCAATATATTTTCAGTCACATTCAATAATTCAGTGAATTTCATGATTTCTCCTTTCATAATAATAAATCAATAGAAAAATGATAATGACGATGCTTAAAGACATAATCATTGAAATTAGATTGGTATTGATCCAACCAAAATGATTTAAAATTGGTGCTGGAAGAAAAGCACCTAATGTTGCAAAAAAGGCCACTGCAGTTTCGCTGAGTCCCTGAATTTTTATTCTGTCTTCACTTTGCAAGCTTCCAATAAGTGTTGATCCTCCTGAATACGCAAAGTTCCAACCAATCCCAAGAATAATGAGCGAAATATTGATAAATACTGAACGATCAAAAATAATTGGTAGCAAAGATGAAAGAGAAATTAGTAAGAATCCTAGCGTAATGATTCGAACACTGCCGATATGTTTAATCAATTTAGGCACAATAAATGAAGGCAGAAACATGGCTAACACATGCAATTGAATTGCAAATGAAGCGTAGTGGAATGAGTGATTTACCTTTAAATGTAAGGACGAAACGATCATCATCAAGTTCATTAAGTAGTAACCTAATGCGCCACCAATGATTCCGATCAAAATAATTTTTCTTGTTTCAGGTGTATAAGAAATACTGACGGATTTAGGTTTTTCGGTGTCAACTTGAAGACGATTTTGAGATGAAGATTTATGCCATAAATAAATCACAAAGAATAAAATAATTGATAAAGCACTTAGAATTAAGTAGATGAATGAATAGTGAGGATATTGCCCAATTTTTTCAAACTTGATTGCCAGTAAAGGAGCAATAATGGCAGCTATCACACCACCAGAAATGACCATAGAAGTTGCTTTAGGGATGAGTTCAGACGCCAAGCCATCGGTAGCCGCAAATCGATAAAAATTTGCAGTTGATATAAACAGCCCTAACAGGAAATGACTTAAACATAAAAGTACAAATTGACTTTGAGTAATTGCTAAGAACCCACTAATACCCGATGCAAACAAAAAAAAGATACCGATAATAAAAACAAAATATCGTCCAAATTTTTTCATTAAATTAGAAAAAATAATTGTACTGATTAATATCGCAAAAAACTGCAAACCATAGGGTATGGTTGCATAACTTGATTCTGGAGCAAGGCTTAAACCTACAATGGCGGCGACAGTAACTGAAAGCACTGCAGTAATTAAATTAATCCCCTGACCAATGAGTAAAAAGTAAATGTAATTAGGTAATGTGCGCACCAAGTTCTCCATGAATAATATTGTCTTGACTACTTATGCAAATCAGACGTTCTTTGCCTTTTCCAATTCCTTTTCTTTTTACTTTTAAGGGTTCTAGAAAACCTGTATTGGTTAAATGAGTACCACCACAAGGAATTTCAAAACCATCGCATTCCCAGACTCTTTCATTGGTGGCTTCATTTTTGAGAAATGTGCGAATATTTAATTGGTTGGAAATCATACTATTTACATGATTTGCGATGATGTTTAATTCATCTTCTGTAAATTTGAGATCGGTGATGAAATCAAATCGGGCACTGTCTTCTTTGATATGACAGCCAATGACACTCTTTTGAATTCCATTTCTGACTTTTTCAGCGGCAATGAAAAGTAGGTGAGAGGCGGTATGGTAGGCTGATAAATTGTTTCTACGATCTGTGTTTAACACTAAATTGATTTCATCATTAACTTGAAAATATTGATTCAGATCTTCTTCAGTTTCTACATAGTGTGCTGTTTTCCAAAGTCCATTTTCTTTTTCATATTGCACATTGCTAATATTGAGTTCCACATCATTTAGTTTAACCAGTCCAAGATCACTTTCTTGACCACCACTTTCAGCATAAAAAATTGTTTTATCAAAATATAATTTATTATTTTCGATTCGGATTATTTTGGATTTACCATTAAATTTAAAGTAATTGTCATAGTACTCATTCATCGTTTCAAGCATTACATTATACTCCGCATAATTTGATTCGATGTTTTGGTGATGATTCTGTAGCCAGTAGGGACATCTTCTAAAACGACACAATTAGGACCGATAAACACATTATTGCCAATTTCTACATCTCCAAAAATTCGGCTGAATGCACCTATTTCGACATTATTTCCAACTTTAGGGTGTCTTCTACCAATCGCGTTATTTGCAATACCTGTTGCACCTAAAACTACCCCACCTAAAATATAGCAATCACTTCCAATGACGCTGGTTTCACCAATCACTGTTCCGTAACCATGGTCTAAAACAAAATTCTTACCAATTTCACATTTGTAATGAAGTTCAGCACCAGATAGTATTTTTCCACGATTAGATATGAATAGAGCGTAATGCTCCTTGTCTATAGAATTTGAATGTTTATGAATGAAATGTGCAATGCGATAGTGCAGGATTGCTTTGAAGGATGTGTAAGTTTGTAAAATACTGGCGATACAATTTCTTGAGGCTGGATCCTTTTTACAATATGCAGCAGCATCTTCAAAGATTTGATCAATCAATAAAGAATATTTAGCATCATCTGAAACATCATTTGCAAAGTTCGGATGACAGCACTCCCATAATGCTGCTTGAACCTGAGCATTGATTATCTTTTTTAATTCGTGGACCTCGATAAGCATTTTTTGTAGTCCCTTTTTACTTAATGAGATAAAGATATGAGATTAAATAATAAACAGATGATATAACAATGACTTTAATTTAAACTTAACAATTCACATAAAAAAATTACTTAAATTCACATAATATAATCAATGTTCTTTATTAAGATTCTGATTTATAAATATAAATATTTTTTTAAATCACCTTAATTTATGTTCTTATTTCATGTAAAAAAATTAAATTTTCATTAATATCGATTTAAAATTGTTTTTGTTTTATAAATTATTATGCTGAAAATACCCATTTAACATCAATTTAATATATTTAGATCTTAATAGTGGGTAAGGATATTTCAACTAACTTAATGAGGTTTGAGTTCATTATTCTTTTAATTACATAGTCATAATAAAAAACCCGCTCTAAAGCGGGTTTTTTTAATGTTTAATAATTAGTGCTGTAACACCGAAATATCAGCCACTTTGGTAAACAAGTCACGAAGCTGAGCAAGTAAACGTAAACGGTTTGCTTTCAGTTCAGCATCATCTGCCATGACCATCACGCCTTCAAAGAAGGCATCGACTGGTGCACGTAAAGCAGCAAGCTTAGACAAGGCAGCAGTGTAGTCTTTTGCAGCAAATAACGGCTCAACTTCAGGCGTGATTTTCGCAAGTTCAGCGAATAATGCTTTCTCAGCATCTTCAACCAAGTTTGCTTCAACTACATCACCTGTAGGCTCAGCTTCTTTTGCTAAGATATTCGCAACACGCTTATTCGCAGCAGCAAGCGCAGCAGCTTCAGGCAATGCACGGAAGTGATTCACCGCATTTACACGCTTGTCAAAATCAAGCGGAGATTTTGGTGACAACGCTTGAACCGCTTGAATCACATCAACCGCAACGCCCTGGTCTTCGTATTTGGCACGGTAACGACCTTCTAAGAATGCAACAGCATCGTTTAAAGTCTTGTCGTGGTCTTTCAATACATCGCCGTACGCAGCAAGTGCAAGCTTAATAAGGTCTTCAATCGACACATCAAGCTCATTTTCAGTCACAAGACGTAAAATACCAATGGCAGAACGACGTAGTGCAAACGGGTCTTTAGAACCTGTAGGCGCTTGACCAATACCAAAAATACCTGTGAGTGTGTCTAAACGGTCGGCAAGGGCAATGGTTGTACCTGTTTTGGTTTTCGGTAAAACATCACCTGCGAATTTAGGTAAATATTGCTCACCTAAAGACTCAGCAACTTCATCATTTTCGCCTTCAAGACGTGCGTAGTAAGTTCCTGCAATACCTTGAAGTTCTGGGAATTCACCCACAAGCTCAGAGGTTAAGTCACATTTCGCAAGAAGAGCAGCTTTTTCAGCATCTTCTGCTTTTGCACCTGTAATTGGCGCTAAAGCAACAGCCAATTTTGCAATACGTGTCGATTTGTCCCAAAGCGTACCGAGTTCTGCTTGGAAGACCATGTTTGCCAATTTCTCTTTACGAGAAGCAAGTGGTTGTTTTTGGTCTTGTAAGAAGAAGAATTCAGCATCCGACAAACGTGGACGAACCACTTTCTCGTTACCTTCAATAATTTGTGTCGGATCTTTCGACTCAATGTTTGACACCGTAATGAAGTAAGGTTGAAGTTTGTTATCGCTATTCACTAAACAGAAGTACTTTTGGTTGTCCTGCATGGTGGTGATGAGTGCTTCTTGAGGAACAGCAAGGAAGCGTTCTTCAAAGCTTGCACGAAGCGCAACAGGCCATTCAACAAGCGCAGTCACTTCGTCACGAAGGTCACTTGGAACAATCGCAATGGCATTCACTTCATCAGCCAACGCTTTTACTTGACCATCAATGATCGCTTGACGCTCTTCAAAGTTAGCAATTACATATGCTTGACGTAAGGCATCAAGATATTCATCAGGATGCTTAATTTCAACCATATCTGGATGATGGAAACGATGTCCTAAACTATATCGTCCAGTTACAAAACCTTGCTCAGTTTTAACACCTGAAGTTAAACCTTGAATGGTGGCAGGAAGCACTTCTGTATCTTTAAGTAATACCATCCATTTTACAGGACGTACAAATTCATTACGGCTTGCCGCAGAACGCATACGTTTTGCAATTGGAAGGTTGTCCAAAGCATTTTGTAAAATTTGTGGTAAAAGCACGTCAAGGCTTTGACCTTTCACGTCTTTTAAGTAGCACACTTTCTCAACTTTACCTGCTTGGAAAGTTGAGATTTGATCTACAGTGATACCTTGACCACGCATAAAGCCTTCTAAAGCTTTAGTTGGTTTACCTTCCGCATCAAACGCTGCTTGTTTTGCAGGGCCATCGAAACGTTTTTGAGTGTCTGCTTGCGCACCATCAACGTTTACGATTTTAAGCGCAAGACGACGAGGTGCTGCATACGCTTCGATTGAGTCGAATGCAAGACCTGCATCTTTTAAGCCTTTTTCAGTTTCAACTTTTAAAGCATCACGTAATTTTTTTAAGCTTTTTGGCGGAAGTTCTTCACAGCCTAATTCGAACAATACTGTATGTTTAGACATTATTTGCTCTCCTTAGATTCAACTTTTGCTTCCGCTTCAACTTGTGCTTTTAACTGTGCTAAAACTTCATCACGTAAAGCTGGTTCTGCCATAGGGAAACCAAGTTTCGCACGAGCAGCCACGTAACTTTGTGCAATCGAACGTGCCAAAGTACGTACACGTAAAATGTAACGTTGACGTTCAGTTACCGAGATTGCACCACGTGCATCTAACAAGTTAAAGCTGTGTGAAGCTTTGATCACTTGCTCATAAGCAGGCAGTGGAAGCTCAGCTTCAATTAATCGAGTCGCTTCAGCTTCGTAGAAGTCGAAGAGTTCAAACATTTTGTCGACTGGTGCATATTCAAAGTTATACGTTGATTGTTCGACTTCATTTTGATGGAACACATCGCCATAAGTCACAGTACCGAATTGACCTTTGGTCCAAACCAAATCGTAAACTGAGTCTACACCTTGCAAGTACATTGCAAGACGTTCAAGACCGTAAGTGATTTCACCTGTCACTGGGTAGCATTCAACACCGCCCACTTGTTGGAAGTAAGTGAACTGAGTCACTTCCATACCGTTGAGCCAAACTTCCCAACCTAATCCCCAAGCACCCAGTGTTGGAGATTCCCAGTTGTCTTCTACGAAACGAATGTCGTGTACCAACGGATCAATACCAATCGCTTTAAGCGAGTCAAGGTACAACTGTTGAATGTTGTCTGGGTTTGGCTTAAGCACGACTTGGAATTGGTAGTAGTGTTGCAAACGGTTTGGGTTTTCGCCATAACGACCATCTTTCGGACGACGTGATGGTTGAACGTAAGCGGCATTCCAAGTTTCTGGACCAAGCGCACGTAGGAATGTTGC
Organism: Acinetobacter shaoyimingii; assembly: GCF_011578045.1. NCBI lineage: Bacteria > Pseudomonadati > Pseudomonadota > Gammaproteobacteria > Moraxellales > Moraxellaceae > Acinetobacter > Acinetobacter shaoyimingii. Next base: position 3,106,009 of record NZ_CP049801.1, on the reverse strand, counting down.
AGTGTGGAATGTCCCTGCGCCCATTTCCATGTCGTATGGTTGCAATACGACGCAACCTTGTTCAGCCCAGTAGTTTTGTAAGGCAAGAATTAAGCCTTGGAAGGTATCAATATGCGATATGGCGCGACTCATGGTCATCCACTTAAAATTAGAAAAAAATTGGCTCTAAGTATAAGGATTTTACAGAGGAGTGGCAAAGCCTCTACTTAGTTTTTATCGTTTAATTTAAGATTTGAAAAATGAAAAAAATGTAGCGCGCTAAGGAAACCTAGTACATTTAGAACACTAAAGATATAGAGTGGAGGGAAATAGATTAAGTCTGATTGTGTATTTGAACTTGTGACTAAAAATGCGTACAAATAATACAAAGCCGTGATGAGTGTAGTAACGATAAGGATTGTAAGGGGATTGAAGCTATCGTGCTTTATCAGTTTTAGGCAAATTATATAAAATATCGGGCAGCAAATTAAAATATAGATCACGATAAAGACGCTAAAAATGCTTGCGAAGCTCATAAGTGCTTGTAGAACACTTGCTTCATAAAAAAATTCCTTATAGAAATAAATCAGAAATATTAAATATGGTATTGGTGCTATTAGGAGGGTAGAACCCAATTGAAATGTAGTGATTTTAAAATTTTTCATTTAAAATAAAATGGTTAAGATGTATTTTGGGCTAATGGTATTTGTAAATTATTATGAAGAATCATTCAATATGAAACGCTTCGCTGAAACCTAGGGGAATTCGTTGGAGAGAATTCTTCAATAGTTTCAGCAGTGTTTACATTGCTCAAGTTAAGTTGTTTGATATTTTTTTTGCTTTTAATTTAGGTATAAGTGAAGCTATCGACCAAAAAAGTAGAGCGAGAATACAACTAATAATCAACATGGAGATTGAAAAAACATTATGCCAAATAATTGAACCAACATATTCAAATATAGGATCGCTACGATGAATATTCTTGAGAATCGTCATAAAAAAGTAGATGAGTGCTAATGTGATATGCGCTCCTAGCCACATGAAAGGAAATATAAAAAGATTTTTGGTTATGAGTATATTGCATAATTTGAGTAGAGCAGGAAAAAGAATGATGAAATAGATTCCAGCAAATGTACCCACAATTTGTAAAATATCTAACTCAAAAGAGCCTCTCAGTAGGAAATACAGCATAAATAATGAAATTGGAATTAATGGGCTAATAATTAATGCTAATTTGGGTTGAAATTTAATTGTTGAATGTATTTTTTTCATATCGAATAGCTTATAAATTTTATTAGGTGAATCTAATTTTATATTTATTTATTGTCGAGTAAAAGTGTATAAAAATAACAAAATAAAAACTGTTACAATCTTCGAAAATGTATAAAATATAAAAAAAATTAACTAAGAATGCTATGAATTACAAAAAATATTATGCTTTGGTTCTATTTGCTTTTGTCATTTTTTATATTGGTAGTTACGTAAAGAACAACTCGAATTATCTCTTAGCGACTTATCATTATAAGACTCAAGAACTGAAAGGTGATGAGCTAAACCGTTATGCTGCCTTACTGTATTATAAGAATATTCATGACAGTTTTAAGGATAGACACCTAGCTGAGGATGATCAACCCTCAAAAAAAGAGTTAGAAATTGAAAAGTTGTTTAAAAAATCTGCTCAGCAAGGAAGTCCTTTAGCAAAATTAAATTTAGCAAGACTTTATCAATATAAGCATAACCCTGAATTATACCCTGAAATTTTTAGACTACTGAAAGAATCTGCTGAGCTTGGTAATGCTGATGCGCAGTTTAGACTTGGTGAATATTATCATTCAGGATTAGGTACAGAAACAGATTATCAAAAAGCTAAATATTGGTATGAAAAGGCTGTAGAGCAGGGCAATCCAGCTGCTATGAATAATATAGGTGTGTTGTACCAGCGAGGGCTAGGTGTAGAGAAAAATGGGAAAGTTTCTACGGAATGGTATGTGAAATCAGCAAATTTAGGATATTCAAATGCCTTAGAGAATATGTTTCAAAATTATTATCATGGTTTAAATGGATTGCCTAAAGACGAAGAAGAAGCCATGAAATGGAGAGAGAAGTGCTATTTCAGAACAGATGAAATTCCTATTCAGCCAGTATTTGACTCTAAGTTGGCTGTTAAAGAGACTTATCCCAATACGTGTTTATAGTTGTATTGAGGTAGCTTCGAAGTAAAATCCGAATTTCAAATAAGTCGTTTTCTTTAGGCGCATTCATCATTAGTTCATCCAATAATTAAATGATGATGAAAATTACAATACGCATCTGTTTTCCAGTTGCAGTGTATGTCTCGATTGATCATAGCATTGACGTTTGGGTGCTGAGGAAAGTCAGGATGTTTTAAATGTAGTTGTTGTCTTAAATAAATTAAATGGCTCCCTTTTTCAGGCCAGCCTCCATTGGTGTCATATCCCATAATTTTATTACCTTGCTTGACTTCAAATTGGATCAAGGGGATTAGGCATTCGCACAGACCTAAACTTTCTAAATGGTCTTCATATTTAATTTTTCTCATAATGTTTTATTAATTTTACTAGTCTTATCTCTGATTATTTTAACTGTTTTTGCTGTCTGTAAGTATGTTCTTTATCTGTATGATAATGAGTATTACACCATCCATCGGTTTCTAAAGTGTTAACTTTATCATATTTCAAACTTTTCTAATTTCATTACACACTTGTTGGAAAACTAATCTGATATCTTATTGTTGTTATGTTATAACATAACAACAATCAAATCGATAAAGTTGATTGAACCCTTTTTTTGCTGTAAGCACAACAACAAGAGTGAAATATGACATGAAAAAAAGACAACCGCTTTTGAGTATATTGATGGCAAGTATGGTATTGGTCGCATGTGGTGGTGATGGATCATCAGATTCATCTACATCAACACCATCTGAACCTAAGCCACAACCTGAACAAAGCTTAAATACAGAAGGACGATTGGTAATCGTAGATGACAACACTGATCGACCGAATTTAAACCTTTATGATTTAAAGCTTGAAAAGAGCATTCATAACATCCAACTGAAACAAGCTGTGTCTGGATTGTATAGCAGTCCAGATTATCGCTATGCCGTGCTGATGGAGCGTGATCAGGGGGTAGTGAGTTTCTACGATTCAGGATTAAGTCTAAACAACGGTATAGTGGCTGAACAAACTCCACAACTTCTAAATTATCAATTGTTCGGTGCAAAACCGACGCATTACCGTTCATTCAATGGACAATCTGCCATTTTCTATGATGGTGATGACCAGCAAGGTTCAAAGTTCGATGTGTTTAAGGATGCAGATATTACAAAGAAGCTTGTAGCTAGCCAAAAGTTACCGCTAGCGCATCATGGCGTAGCAGAACCGCGCGGAGAAATGGTGTTAAGTACCTATTTACCTGTCGGTGCGACCAAGCTGAGTCTAGTGAAAAGCTACCAGTTGCATGGTGATCATTTTCATGAAGAGCAAACTTTAGTCAATGAATGCCCTAGTTTGCATGGCGCATCGTCCATTCAACGTTATACCGCATTTGGTTGTGAAGATGGTGTATTACTGGTGGAACAACAGGGGCAAAAATTTGTCGATTTTAAACTCCCATTGAATGTACGCATTGGTACGGTATTGGGTAATGTCAATGCTCCAAATTTAGTAGGTATTGCATCAACCACACCTGACTTATTTGTTATCGACGCTACGCAAAAATCAGTTCGCCAATTGAAATGGTCTGAGCAACCCGATGTTCAGCGTTTGAAACAAGTCTATAGCGCCACAGGTCAATATTTTGTGCTCTTAGATGGCTCAGGTACTTTACACATTTTTGATGCAAAAACTTGGCAAGAGAAGTCTCATCCTCAAGTTCTTAAGATTAATTCAGTACAATTGGCGAAGTCTCAATTGATTGCACATGGTCAGCTTGATGAAGTGTTCTTAAGTGATCCAGAAAATAAAGAAATTTTAAAAATTGATTTGGCTACAGGAGAAGTTAAACAGCGGATTCAACTGAATAGTGTTCCTGCTCAAATCACCTGGTTAGGTGTCAATAAAGCAAAATAATGAAAAGAAAAAAGCACGCTTTAGCGTGCTTTTTAGAAGTTGGTTTCAATAATGTTGTTAGATAAAGAACCAGTAGACAAATAGAGAGACCAAGAAAATACACATGATGTTCAGCACAAATCCGACCTTCATCATTTCAGACTGTTGAATATGTCCTGTACCAAATACAATCGCATTTGGAGGAGTTGCAACTGGTAACATGAATGCACAAGATGCACCAATACCAATGACAATCACCAAGATTTCCTTCGGCATTCCCATCTGATCGGCAATAGCAGCAAACACAGGCACTAAAAGTGCAGCAGATGCAGTATTACTGGTAAATTCAGTCAGGAAGATAATAAAGGTCGCAACAACAAAAATGATCACCAATGGAGAGGCATCTCCAAAAGTATTTGCCAAAGTCTGACCGAGGACTAAAGAAGTACCTGAATCTTTGAGTACTGCGCTTAAAGTTAATCCACCACCAAACAAATAAAGTACACCCCAGTCGGTGTTTTCAGATACTTGTTTCCACGTTGCTGTGCCTAGTACAACCACGAGACAGGCAGCAAGCACGGCAATCCAAGTATCAGGTTGGCTGATGTTCAATAACTCAGTTAATTTTTTACTTAAAATCCATGCTAAAGCGGTAGACAAGAACAGAGCCATAGTTGCAATACGGGTGCGTGTCCAAGGAATATTTTCCGTGACAAATTCAACTTTGTGATTGAGCTTTGGACGTAATACCAAATAAAGACTAATCAGCATTGCAGGCAGAATGATCAGCATCATCGGAAGTCCGATTTTCATCCAGTCGGCAAAATCGTAACCAAGTGCTTTGGCTGCAATAGCATTCGGAGGAGAGCCTACAACTGTACCTAGACCACCAATACTGGCTGAATATGCAATACCAAGCAGAATAAACACAAAAGTTTTACGTTCACGTGTAACATCCAAATGTGCCAATAAACCTAAAGCCAGAGGCAACATCATGGCTGCTGTTGCAGTATTGGAAATCCACATCGACAGCAAAGCAGTGACAATAAAAATCGCCAGTACAGAGATACCCAAATGACCGCCAGACATAGAAATAATCCACATGGCAATTTTCTTATCAAGCTTTTGAATATGCAATGCTGTGGCTAAAGCAAAGCCGCCAAAGAATAGGAAGATTGTTGGATCTGCAAATGTAGTCAGGGCTGCTTGTGTGGTGATAGGGACGAGTTCATCACCCTTGGCCATCGGCATACCGATTAACACTGCCAGAACTGGAACTAAAAGTGCGGTAATAGTGATGTGAATTGCCTCGGTTAACCACAAGATGCCAATAAAACAGAGCAGCGCAAGCCCTTTATTGGCATTGAGATCATATGGCAACACGTGAAACAAACCGTATGATATAAGCGCAGCAATGACAATGATGATCCAACCTTTTGCAATACCCTTCGGCATGGCATTTGTCGTGGTAGCTAAATTTTCATTCATAAATATTCCTTTATGACATTTTTATTTTGAACCGTTTTAAATCTTCAAATGATTTTGATGTATACAGTTTAAGAAAATTGACTATTTTAAGAGCGAATGCGTATATTGCAATAAATTTGCACTTTGCCACAATGCATGTAGACCTAAAAGGAAAAGTAATACAAAAATTAAAACACGGAAATGCTGTTGAGATAAATGTACTTGAAGTTTTTGTCCTGTCCATACACCCAATAAAGCAAATATCGCGATCAGCAAAATTAAAACATGTTGATGGGTATTTAAATTCATTAAAATTGGGAAAAGCATGATCAGTTGAATCAGTTTCCCAGCCATAAAGTTTAAATTGCTAACGATAATAATATCTTTCTTTGGGAGTTGACTGCTGAGCAAATATATCATTAAAAATGGCGCCATAGCATTGGTTGCACCACCAACAATTCCTGCCAAAAAACCAAATATAATCATATTGATTGTCGATGTTTTGACTTGCCAAGGTTGTCGTCGAAACTGATCGAGTACATACAAAATAAGTATGGTACCCATGAATAATTTTAAATAACCTTCATTCAGCCAAAGTAAAAGACGAACACCCAAGAAGCTACCCAGAATACTGCTGGAAATAATCGGGTAATAGCTGCGGCCATAATATGCGATGCTTTGGATGATGGAGCGTTGTGGATCGGCATTCAGTAAAAACAAATTCAGCACAAGGCAGGGGAGAATTACAAATGCAACAGATTGGCTTAAACTGTATTGCGTAGACAATGCGGCGGTACTCATCATTGGAAAACCGAAACCACTTAGACCATGTAATAATGCAGCAAATACACAGATGAAAATCGCAATCCATTCAGTTTTCAGCATATTGCATAGTCCTTGTAAATTTTATTATTCCGAATCGTATAACTGATATAAAGCCGATTAGTTGAACTGACAATCATAAATGAATCAGATTTCTCTGGTTAAGTTTTATATCATTCTTCAAAACATACATACCATGCATGAGGTTTTATTCGTGTCACAGTTTTCTTCTCAATGGCTCAATACCCTCAAACCTAATTTTAAAGTACTTCCGTTTAAAGAAAGATTATTGTGTGGCATCGGTGCTTTATTAGGATTGGCACTTTCATCCCTAATCAGCTGGTGGGTATTGGGTGATTTGAATGCATGGTATATCGCTCCGATGGGGGCCTCATCGGTTTTGCTATTCGCCGTTCCTGCAAGCCCTCTGGCACAGCCTTGGAATATCGTAGTCGGCAATAGTATCGCTGCGATGATTGGGGTTACATGTGCATTGTATATGCCCAATTTAACCGAAGCATTTAGTGTGGCTGTAGCATTGTCTATTATTCTGATGATGAGCACAGATTCCTTACATCCACCGAGTGGGGCAGTAGCGATTACAGCGGTCTTGGGTGGCCATTCAGTACACGAACTCGGTTACCAGTTTGTGATTTACCCAGTACTCCTCAATTCAGTTTTATTATTAGCCATTGCGATTATTTATAATCGCTTGTTGGGTAAGGATTACCCTCAAGTTGCGCAAGTCAATACACGAACTACAGATCCAACTCCCACACAAAGAGTCACGATTCAGCCTCAAGATATTCAAGATGTACTTGAGCAACAAACTGAACTTTTAGATGTCAGTGAATACGACATACAAAAACTGATATTAGCCGTGCAAGAAAAGGTTAATGCACGAGCCAATGTTCCTTTCACATGCCAAGAGATCATGAGTAAAGATGTGATTCGGTTAAAGCAGACCGATGATATTCAAGTTGCGCTCAATGTCTTTAAACACATGAATTTAATGAGCTTGCCTGTGGTTAATGAGCAAGATGAACTTGTGGGAACATTGGCTCTGTATAATGTGATGGAATGGTTGCAACGCTCGATTGATCTTAGAGGGAGTTGGGAAAATCAAGTGAAACACATTATGCAGCGACAGGTGGTGACAGTAAGACCCCAACAGCCGATACATGATCTGATTCCATATTTTGTTGAAAAGTCATTTAATTATATTCCTGTGGTAGAAGGGGCGTGCTTGGTAGGAATGGTGAGTCGTTCAGATATGATTGCTGTGTTAAATCAGCACATTATTTATTTAGAGAATAAAAAGCATTAACAATATACGATTTAAATTCAATGAATTGAGAATTGCGTCAAAGAAACCCATTGCATATGAATATTTAATCACTAAAATGCTCAGTATAAAATATGTTAACGCATGTATTGAAAAAGTGATTATTCACCATCTCATATAAACATGTGATTAAGGAAGCTGATCTATAAAACAAATGTTATTTCAGTCCTTTACTAAATTTTAAATACATAATTTAAAGACTTAGAGATTAAAATCATGAAACAGTTGTATAGAAAACTCATACCACTCTTGATTGTATTTTTCACGCAATTTTCTTTTGCTCATACAACTTCAGATAAAAGTGATCTTTATGATCAGTGCGTGGATCATACGCTACAAAAATTAAAGTTAGATAAGATCAATAACACCATTGTTCAATCATGCAGTAATGAGACCAAAGCGGTGTATGAAAAACAGATTATTACCGTTCTGGATAAAATTCGCCAAGAAAGTCAGCAAGAGAGCCAGCCTGATCGTTATTTGAATATTTTAAAATCTCAACGCTTATGGAAATCATATGTAGACAAAGAATGTGACAATGCTGGTACATTTATTGGTTCACCTATGTACTCATATTGTCCAATGCAAGAATATAGAAAGCGTGTGGATCAACTGCGTGAATATGTTGATTTATAATCAGGCGTTTTAAAAATGATTTAAAACCAAAATAAAAGTAAAATATTAAAAAAGCTACGATACTGAAATCCAGATCGTAGCTTTTTTTAAAGCTTTAAATGAATAAGTTCCAAGATGATCGAAGGTCTTTATTTTGGATTGACGGTGCGCATTGGATGATCATAATTCGATGATAATGGGTCGTCATTTAGTGCTTTCTTTGGCATGACAAGCCATAACACTAAATATACTAAAATACCTGGGAAAGCTGCGCTCATACAGGATACGACAACGAAAATAATACGTAATAAAGTCACGTTCCAACCAAAGCGTTCAGCAATACCACCCATTACCCCAGCAATCATATTACGGCGGTTCGAGCGATATAAACCAACATTGGCCATCTAGGTCTCCTTAAAACCAATTAGTGTGGACATACACTGAGTATTTAATTTATCTCAACTGTATGAATATTTTATGGAGATGCATTGAATATTTTTAAAGTGCTGGCAAAATAAATCACGTTATTTTATGTAACATCTTGAATTAATGTGATCTAGTTCACGAAATTGAAGTAAGAACATCGTGTATATTGGCAAAGAAACTCACTGGATTAAAACTTATTCCTCTTCTTCATTGACATGAGTGGAGTGACATCTCAGAGTGTGTATGATTGTGATGAGAGGATGTATAAATTGATCAAGACGATAAATTTAATTCTTCCAGATTGGAGGTTATCTTCTTTTTTAATCACACTATTGAGCACAGTACTTTTAATTTCATGCACACAACAATCTTCCATGGATGTCCTTGAAGAAGATCGTAAAAACCAAGAATATCAAAACCTTTCCTCATTGACTGTGCAAGAACAAGGTCAAAGGCTCAGTGATGCAGCCAGCAAATCCAGATCGAATCAAGCAAGCTCGAAGGGAAATGAGGAAGTTCCAACCATTTCAGAGTCTTTGAGACCTTTCGTAGGTCGATATCATACTGAAATTAGTTGTAATGATCCGATCGTCAATTGTACTCAAGGTGATGCTGAGTTTATTCTCAACTTGTTAGAAGATGGTACGGCACATCGGACTATTGTGCATTTAGGAAAGATTTCTACGACAACCAATGATTATTTTGATGATCACTGGACCTATGATGAATCCGAACAACAAATTATTATTCATCGTTCAAATGGCTTATTCTTTTTTTACAATTTAGATGCTGAAGACAATTTAATTTTTAATATTCCAAAGACCATCGATTTTAATGAATTAAACCGAGCTTATTTTGCAGAAGGTAATCCTATTCCTTTGCACAACTACACCTTACAAAAAGTGAAATGATCATTTGAGGGCATTGCTAGGAATCTTGCAGTGAATATCTGTAATCAGTTTCTAGGTTTTGTTTTGTCATCTGTCTTTGTTAGACATGCGTAAAAATCTGGTGGGTTGTGAGGGGATCGAACCCTCGACCAATAGATTAAGAGTCTACTGCTCTACCAACTGAGCTAACAACCCAAATATTTGTTAATCAATAATAGTTTACCTGCATAGCAAGTATTTTAATTATTTCAAAACAAGAGCATAAGTGATTTACACAAATTGAAATCTATCGTGAAATTTACATATTTCCTTGAACTTTAATTTTAACCAATAAAATGTTTAAAAAGGGAACTCATAAACATTAAGCTACAATTATTTTTAAGATAAAAAAAAGCCTGTCAAATTGACAGGCTTTTTTAAGAATTTGGTGGGTCGTCCGCGATTCGAACGCGGGACCAACGGATTAAAAGTCCGCTGCTCTACCAGCTGAGCTAACGACCCATAGGGGTTTCAAAATAAGTGGTGGGTCGTCCGCGATTCGAACGCGGGACCAACGGATTAAAAGTCCGCTGCTCTACCAGCTGAGCTAACGACCCATCTCGTTTTGATGTTGCGTATTTTAGCAAGTTATCTGACGAGCGCAAGTAAAAAATCTAATTCTTTGTTACGTTTGGCTAGAAATAACACGATTTCGTGTTTTATAGCCAAAAAATGTACTATTTCACCTTAAAAACGATATTTGTAGTGTTCAATATTGCTTAAAATTTCAGGTGTAATGTCACAATAGCGATCTGAATTAGGTAATAAAATGAGCAAGCGGTCAGAAGTTTTGTCTGGATAAAATGCTTCTTCTTTCAATTTGCTCTTTTGATATTTAAAAGTTCCTGTGGTTTCGATCTTTTCTTGAACACGTAAAAAGACTGGAACAGCATACGGCGGCAATTCACTTTTAAAAGCCGCTGCCATTTTGACTAAATCTTCATCATCTAGTGTGGTGTTTTCTTTTAATGTGATCGCAGCCATACCTGCACGACCATTGGTGTTGGGTATTTCTACACCATATACCACAGCTTCTGAAATTTTTTCATAGTCACTGCAAATGTTTTCAACTTCAGTGGTGGATACATTTTCACCTTTCCAGCGGAAAGTATCACCTAAGCGGTCGACAAATTGAGCATGACGAAAACCGATATCACGGACTAAGTCACCCGTATTGAAGTATGAGTCACCTTTTTTAAACACGTCATGCATAATCGATGATTTATTTTTTTCAGGGTCGGTATAGCCATCAAATGGGCTCCGGTGCGTAATTTTCCCAATCAATAAACCTGTTTCACCTTTTTTGACTTTGATGCAATGACCTTTGCTGTCACGTACCGGTTGGTCTTTTTCTTTATCGTATTGAATAATCGAAAATGGAACAGGGGAGAAGCCGACAGTATTGTTAAAGTTAAAGACATTGGAAAAGCCGACATTGCCTTCACTCGATGCATATAACTCTAATACTTCCTCTATGCCAAATCGTTGTTTAAAGCCATCCCAAATGTTAGGGCGCATACCATTCCCAATCATCTTGGTGACACGGTGTTTACGGTCATTCGGGCTCTCTGGAGCATCCATGAGGTAACGGCAAAGTTCACCCACATAGCCAATGGCTGAAGCATTATGTTTTTGAACATCTGTCCAGAAGCAAGAGGTTGAGAATTTACGGCGAATCGCCAGTGCACTACTTCCTGCGATGACACCACACCAACATACGACCATCCCTGTTGCATGATACAGCGGAAGGGTGACATACATGACATCGTCTTTATTTAGATTGAGTACATGCCCATACGTACCATATGCAAGCATCCAGCGGCTATTTGAGAAAATAACGGCTTTCGGCAGACCTGTCGTTCCAGAGGTATAAATATAGAATAAGCCATCTTGACCTGCGACATGATGAGTCTCGTTAGGGTTATCTTTTGAATATTCTTTAATTTTCTTTGCGAGGTTAGTGTACTGTTTGGGTTCTTCGCCCGCATCTTGACGTGTTTGCTGGTCAGCAAACCAATAGAATTGATCTTGAGCAACTGACAGGCTATCTCGTACAGTATCTACAGCTTTTCGACATTCTTCACCGACAATGACCGCAACAGGTTTAACTAGATTCACACTATGTGTAAGCACTTTACCTGTTTGAGAGGTATTAACAAGTGCTGCAATCACCCCAATTTTAGCCAGAGCTAAAGTTGTTGCTACAAGTTCTGAACGGTTTTCAATAATTACCGCAATGACATCACCCTTTTTTACACCTTGATCAAGATAGAGGTGTGCGATCTGGTTTGCCCATTCATTAAGTTCAGTATAGCTATATTTTTGCTCTTCAAATAGCAACGCTGTACCTTTTGGATTGCGTTTAACTGCACGTTCAAATGCCAAAGCAAGACCAGCTGGAGTTTTTGGGGTTCTTAAATAAGCTTGTGACAAACCCATCGCGATATTTGGGAGTTTAACGGCAAGTTTTGGTAAACGTTTGGCAACATCTACTAATCGAATCAGATCACTGTGTTGGGGTTGGCTCATATCAATCCTATTTGTTGTCATTTTCCATTCAAAATTAGGGGACTTGTCTTTAATTTTATCGGAATTTGCATTTTTATATGCACTTTATGGTATTAAAAAATCAAACTCACTTTATTTTTATCGAAATCAGACAAAGTCATACACAACATAACAAAAAAACCTAGTCACCGTAATGACTAGGTTTTCTGAATTTGCATGTTATTTTTGCAAATTATTCAGCTGTTGGATTCGCTTTTTTAGGCGGACGACCACGTGGACGACGAGGGCGAGCTGGCTTGTCCTCTTCATCGCCTTCTGCTTCATCCTTAGATTCTGCTTTTTCAGCTACAGTTTCAGTTGGTTTTTTCTCAGCAGGCACTGCTTTTTCAGCTTTTGCTGTAGCAACATCAGCCTTCACATCCGTTGGCTGAACTTGTGTTTCAGATGCTTTAACTTGTTCAGTTTTTACATCTTCAACTTGAGCAGATGGCGCTTCGGCTACAGCTACATTTTCGACTTTTGCCTCAGTTTTTACTGCAACTGCTGGCTCAGTCAAACCTTGCTGTGCTTGAACTTCTGCTTCAGTTGGTTGTTCTGTATGAGAAGGTGCTTCAGCAACTTGAGATTCAGCTGCGGCGGCATCTTGGGCAACAGCTTCTTCTAAACGTGCTTTTTTCGCCTGCTCAGCTGCAAGTTTTGCCAAGCGACGACGCTCACGTGGATCGTTTGCAACACGATTTGACACAGGTTTAGGTGGTGTCAAATCAAGAACTGGTGCAGGTTCTGCTTCAACTTTAACAGGTTGAATGACAACATCACGAGTGACAGGTTTTTGTTCTGCCACAGGTTCATTGCTTTCAACAGTCAAGCTTGCAATATATTCATTGGTGAATTTTTGCAATGCGCGGTTAAATGTTGGAATTAAACCAAACTGTTCAATCAGGACTGAACAATCTGTACCATACACATGGCGGATTAAGCTAATCACCGTGTGTTGAGCCAATGCAGGCACTTGTGACGGGTTGATTTTTGGTGCTTCAGTTTTCGCTTTGTTCACATCACGATGCTTATTGCGGCGACGTTGACGTGGGTCATTGCTTGCACGTGCGATCGGTTGTTGAGTCGCTTCAACTGGCTTTTGCTCTGCAATCACAGTATCTACAGGAGCAGTTTCAGCTGTTTTAACCACAGCTGCTTCAGGTGCAACTTTCGCTTTAACATGCGCAGGCTTTTCATTCGCGATGACATCAACAGCTTGAACAGGATTCAAAGCAACAATTTCACTTTGAGTGTTGTCTAAGTTCACAATGAGTGCTGTTGTCATGTCATCATGACGAGGTACATCAACCAAATCCACTTTTACTTGTGGTGCTGTAGGTACAGCAGGTGCAATAGTTGCGACTGATTGCTCATTTAATACAGCTTGATCGCGATTGCGGTTTGGACGTGGTGGACGCTGTGTATTGCGGTCACGACGTGGCAAAGCACCTTGGTCTGCTGGAGCATCAAATTGTTGTTCATTTTGATTTGAACGTTTTGGTTGACGTGATTTTTGTTCACGTTGCTCATTGCGTTGTTCACCACGGTCTTGACGATCATGGCGTTGCTCATTGCGAGGCTCTGAACGTTGTTCTGAACGAGCTTCTTGACGAGACACTTGAACAACTTCTTCGATCACATGTTGATCTTGATTTTGCTCGCGTGGCTCACGGGACTTGTTACGATTTTTCTTGTTGTTGCGTTGAGGACGCTCGTCTTTATCATTTGAACGTTCATTGCTGTCACGAGACTCTTGTTTTAAAGCTGGTGTATGCGAGATATACGCATTCGTGTCTGCAATTGCACGTGTTTCTACAGCAATAGGTGCAGCTGTTGGCTCTGATAAAACTTGACCAAATTGACCGCGACTTACTGCACCGCCATTGATCATTTGTTCAATCGCAGCAGCAGCATTGTTTGCAGTACGTGATTGATCAATTGTGGTCGCTTGTTTTTGTACAAACAAGTTTTCTAACCAAGCACATGGGCTAGTCGATGGTGTCGCTACTTTTGCTTGAACTGGCTTTTGTTGCGCAGGTGCTTGAACAGTAGCATTGCCATTTTTACGTTTAGCATTTTTGTTTGGTTGAGCAGGTGATTGATTATGTTGAACTTGTTGTTCTTCTTCTAAATGCCATTCAGAAGATTCATAACCCAACTCTTTTTCACTGTTGCGCGTTGCTTCAGTACGTTCATAGCTGGTTGGCGCAAAACCTTCAGGATTGAACGAAATTTCATAATGTGGTGTTTCTAAATGCGGGTGAGGCAATACAGTTACACGTACATTCGATGTTTGTTCTAAGTAAACAAGACTGTGGCGCTTTTCATTCAATAAGAATGCAGCAATTTCAACAGGTACTTCAACTTGTACTTCACCTTGACGTTCACGCAGCGCAATCTCTTCCACTTTACGCATAATCGAAAGTGATAAAGAGCGTAGGTCACGAACCATACCTGTGCCATGACAGCGTGGGCAGACATAACCAGTCGCTTCTTCTAAAGAAGGGCGTAAGCGTTGACGGCTCATTTCCATCAAACCAAAGCGAGACAATTGACCGAATTGAATACGGGCACGATCGCTTTGCGTAGCTTCACGAAGTTTTGCTTCAACCATACGTTGGTTGCGCTCTTTGGTCATGTCGATGAAGTCGATCACAACTAAACCGCCGATATCACGTAGACGCAATTGGCGTGCAATTTCTTCTGCAGCTTCTAAGTTCGTGTTGAGCGCTGTTTCTTCAACATCATGACCACGCGTTGATTTTGCAGAGTTGATATCGATAGAAACTAACGCTTCAGTTTGGTCGATGACAATTGAACCACCAGCAGGAAGTTTTACTTCACGCTCATAAGCTGTTTGAATTTGGCTTTCTATACCAAAGTGAGCGAACAAAGGTTCATTCAATGTATAGGTTTTTAACTTATCCAGTTGATTCGGCATCACCGCTTTAACAAAGTTATATGCTTCGTTATACGCTTGCTCAGAATCAATCAGGATTTCTGCAACATCGTCACGTAAGTAATCGCGAATTGCACGTGTAACCACGCCAGCTTCTTGGTGAACCAACATTGGAGATGGGCCAGAGCTTGCTTGGCTTTGAATACGAGTCCAAAGATCAAGTAGATGTTGTAAGTCGAGTTGAAGTTCTTCTTGTGAACGTCCAATACCCGCAGTGCGTACAATTACGCTCATACCGCGAGGAACATTCAGTGATGCCAACATCTCTTTTAATTCTTCACGAACTGAACCTGAAATTTGACGGCTAATGCCACCACCTTTCGGATTGTTTGGCATTAAGACAAGGTAACGACCTGCAAGTGAGATAAACGTTGAAAGCGCAGCACCTTTATTACCACGCTCTTCTTTTTCCACTTGAACAAGAAGTTCAGTACCTTCGGTGATAAGTTCACGAATGTTTGAAGTTTGGCGAGGGTCTGCTTTGTAATAAGAGTTGGCAATTTCGCGCATCGACAAGAAACCTTGACGACCTGCACCATATTCAACAAATACTGCTTCTAAAGAAGGTTCAACGCGAGTGACGTGACCTTTATAAATGTTTGCTTTCTTTTGTTCACGAGTACGATTTTCTAAGTCAAAATCGTAAAGGCGGTGACCAGTGATGAGTGCAACGCGAACTTCTTCGGCATGTGTTGCATTAATCAACATACGTTTCATGGGTGTAACACCTAATAGTGATACACAAACAAAAAATCGCTATTCACGTAGCGAACATCAAACATCATGGATCAAAACTCAGATCTCTAAAACACACTGTGATCTAAGCTTTATGAACCGGCCTTTTTTTGGGCTTCGGTTTTTTGATTCACGTATTAATGAAAGCAATACGGCTTCAATCTTGTCACTGATCAAAGGCACCTGAACATTCACTGGCGGACATACGGTGCATTGGATGATCGTTACTTTCACTGTCACGTAGCTTGAAGATCGGCTCATTCATTTTAGAGCACGTCTTGATACGGAATTATCGTCGTATCATTGCTTTTTGTGCAGATCCAATGCATCTAACGTTGTTGCCTGAATACTTTATCAGGTTGCGACTATTCTGATGTGTATCAGTTTACGTTTAAAACCAACTTAACGTTGGCGACATATTTTTTTAAACAAACTGATTTATGTGCAAAAGCACAATTAAACGCAACAGCTTGCCTTTTTGCCGATATAATAAGCCTTCGGCGTCGGCATATTCTTTTGGGACCATTCCGAGTTTATGGTGAACAAAACAATTTAGTTAAATTTCAAAGTTTTTGAAATATCTAAACTAAAGTTCACTTACGGTGGTATCCGTGCGCTGACTATAGCAAACCTTACATCATCTGCCTATGGGCTATACTGATATTTCTTGTGAAATATATAGTCCATATGATCAGTTTTTAATCGATTTTAGTATTTTTTTAGGTCAACGTAACTGTATGAATTCTACGCAAGAATGGCAAAACGTCACTTGGTTTGAAGTGGATGAGCACCAATTGGGTCAGCGCATCGACAATTTTTTGTTTTCTCGTCTCAAAGGTGTGCCGAAAAGTCGTATCTATCGTTTAATTCGTGAAGGCCAAGTTCGCGTTAACAAAAAACGTATAAAAGCAGAGACTAAGCTTAACATTGGCGATCAAATTCGTGTCGCGCCTATTCGCTATGAACAAAAAGATGAAAATGCTGTCCCTGTTTCTGACAAAGTTGCACAAAGTTTATTGAGCCGAGTGGTCTATGAAGACGAAGGTTTGATGGTGGTGAATAAACCTTCAGGCATTGCAGTACATGGCGGAAGCGGTGTTGCCTATGGTTTGATCGAGGGTTTACGTGCTGCTTCTGGTAAAAAGTATCTTGAATTGATTCATCGTATTGACCGTGATACGTCTGGTTTAGTGATGATTTCAAAAAAACGTAGTACTTTAAAATTACTGCAAGATATGCTTCGTGAACATAAGATTAAAAAAACTTATGCGGCTGTCGTTAAAGGCACAGTGACTTTAGATCGACAACTGATTGATGCACCACTACATCGTTATGAGCTTGCCAATGGTGAGCGTCGTGTACGTGTATCTAAAGAAGGTAAGGAGTCGAAAACGCAGTGGAACGTTGAAGAGCGTTTTATGCACGCCACATTGGTGTATGCATCACCATTATCTGGACGTACGCATCAGATTCGTGTGCATGGTTTAAGTATTGGTCATCCTTTGGTAGGTGACGATAAATATGGTCATGAAACTGAATATAAAGGTCCAAAACCTCGTCGTTTATGTTTACATGCGATGCGTTTGGAAATTCCAGGGTATGAAACGATTGAAGCGCCATTGCCTGAAGATATGCAGAGTTTGGTAGCACAGTTAAGAGCGCAGAAGGCGGATAAACCTGTAATGTAAAATGTAATGAATAGCACTACGGAGTCTTTTCAATTGAACTTTTATGATTGGAAATAACCTTCGGTTCGACCTACTTTTGTTTTGGCAAAAGTAGGCAAAACCATTGTCATCCGCAGAACTCGTTCACTACCTATTTTTGATGAATATTTCGCAAAAACATGACTTATTTAATGGCATCCTTTCTCGAACAGATGCGGATGACATTTCCGCGTATCAGATTTGATGCTGAATAAGATGTTTATGCATGTTGAACTAAGAGTGAAAAATGAAAAAACCTGTAGCGCTGATTATTTTCGATTGGGATGGAACTTTATTTGATTCAGTGGGTCAAATTGTTAAAAGTCTAAGATTTGCAGCAGATCAGTTTCATCAACCGTTAACGGATGAAGCTGCGAAAAGTATCATTGGCTTGGGTTTACCAGAAGTGGCTCAAGTGTTATTTCCTTCTGTACCAGAACTTCATGAAGCGATTTTAAAGTCTTATGGTGATCACTATGTTGAACACTCGAAAGAAGATAAATGGTTTGATGGCGTCGATGAAATGCTTCGTGATTTAAAATCTCAAGGGATTTTACTTGCCGTTGCAACAGGAAAAAGTCGTCGTGGTTTGGACCGTGTATTGAAACAAACCCAGAGTACGGATTTGTTTGTGGCAACACGTGCTGCAAGTGAAACCAAGTCCAAACCAGATCCACTCATGCTCGCTGAAATTTTGGAAGTCACAGGTATTGATACTGAAAATGCCATTATGGTTGGTGATACGTCTTATGACTTGGAAATGGCACGCAATATCGATATGCCTCGCGTGGGGGTAAGTTATGGTGTGCATACTGTGGATGTACTTGCACAGTATCAACCTATTGATATTGCAAATACAGTTGCGCAATTACATACGATTTTAAATCAGCAAATCCAGTTAAAAGAAGCGGTCTAATTTAATCCTGCGTTATACACTGGACACTTATTTTGAAGTGATTAAAAGTGATTAAAGACATAAGCATATTTAAAAGTGACAAAGAGCAGCAAGTGCTGCTCTTTTGATTTGGATTTTATAGAGAGCGAGAAATCAATTCTTTCATGATTTCATTGGTTCCTGCATAAATACGATTTGCACGGTTGTCGATATAAGCGCGAGCAATTGGATATTCCAACATAAAGCCGTAACCACCGTGTAGTTGTAAGCATTCATCGACGACTTTTGAGAACATATCTGAAATTTTATATTTGGCTGCCGCAGCCGCATCTACAGCAAGCGTACCTTCCAGTTGTAATTCCATACAACGGTCTAGATAGGTTCGACAGAAATCAATTTCTGTACGTAATTCTGCCAGTTTAAAACGTGTATTTTGGAAAGCACCAATCGGTTTGCCAAAAGCTTTACGATCTTTGGTGTACTGTACAGTGTGTGCAAAAGAAGCTTCCGCACCTGCTTGGCAAATAATTGCAACAAGCATACGTTCCCAAGCCAGTTCTTTCATGAGCATAATAAAGCCCATACCTTCCATGCCCAGTAGATTTTCTTTAGGTACACGAACATTGTCAAAGAACAATTCGCAAGTGTCTTGACCTTTCATCCCAATCTTATTTAAAGGTTTGCCTTTGCTAAAACCAGCGCGATTGGCTTCAACGATAAGCAATGACAAATTGGCAGAACCTTTTTCACTATTGCCTGTTTTACACACCACAATGGCCATATCACACAAATAACCATTGGTGATAAAAATCTTAGAACCATTAATGACATATTCATCACCATCAAGCACAGCGCTGGTACGCACCGCTTGTAAATCTGAACCCGTACCAGGCTCAGTCATTGCAATGGCTGTAACCACTTCACCAGTTGCCATTTTGGGTAACCAGTGTTTCTTTTGCTCTTCATTACCGAAGTTGTTGATGTAATTTGCGACAATATCTGAATGTAATGAAAAGCCTGAAGCAGAATCGCCTGCATATGCTTGTTCTTCAATCATAATCATGCTGTAAAGACGATCGACGCCTGAACCACCATATTCTTCAGGCATCGTGGTGCACAATAATCCAAGTTCACCTGCTTTATTCCAAAGATCGCGATCAACATGCTGTTGTTGTTCATATTTTTCGATATTCGGTACGACTTCTTTGGTGTAGAACTTGCGAGCAGTTTCTCTGAATGCTTCATGTTCAGGGGTTAATAATTTGCGCGGTAGCATGTTGTCCAAAGGGCGTATTGCTGCAGATTGCATTTTGATTATATCCATTTGTGTTTTTAGAATATTTTAAAAATAAAAGATGTTGATGAAACCTTCAATGAGTTGAATGCTCATTTGTTGACTATGAATGATGTGTTTGGTCATTCGTACATATTTTCGAACAAAAATCGTAAACCATCGGTTAAACTAGGGATGAACACATTTAGGGGAACATTATGTATGATGAATTAACGCTTGAAGAGCGTAAGGTCATTTACCGTGCACGTCGTGGTTTAAAAGAAATTGATGTATATTTTGATCCCTATGTGAAGCAACATTATCTACAAGCAGATGCAGCTGAAAGACAGATGTTTGCTGAATTAGTGGAACAGGAAGATCCGGATTTGTTGGACTGGTTTATGGAGGTTTCTGAACCTCCAAGACCTGAGCTACGTACGTTTATTCAAAAACTGAAAAACTATGTGCATGGTGAATAATGCATGGAGTGAATGATCGTTATCAATTGGGGCGGAGTCGTTTAGCGATTGCGTTCCAATGTGTATTTTTTTGTATGATTATTTTGCTTGCTTATGTGTCATTACCCCTTATCTGGTGGATCATTGCACTGGTTGGATACCTGCTGGTCTGGTTGTTGTTCAAGCCGAATCAAGTGGAAGTATTAGAGTTACTCGATGATCAGGAATGGTCGCTGAAATTAAAAAATCAACAAAAAATTCATCGCGTCAGTTTAAGAAAAATCATCGATCATCACTTCTATATGGTGATTTATTTTCAAGAAAAAAATCCAAAATCGTTGGTGATTTGGAAAGACCAAATTGATCAAATACAATGGAAAAGACTGCTAGCTAGAGCTAAATTGAATTAATTAAGGTTCTTTTTGTTTATTTAAAATAATTAAAAACAAATATTTATCGAAAAAATCTACCATTCGTCGGGTTTTTAAACCAACAATAAAATATTGATCAATTGTTAGACAATTATTGGGTCTATCGCACCAATAAGCATGTACATTAAATCTACCAACAGCTAACGAGGAATTTCAAATGTCTGAAGTTCATACATGGTTGTTTCTAGTGATTGCTATTGTTTTAGCGATTGTAGTAGGGAGACTAGGAACAGTGCTGAGGGAACGAATCGAGCAAACGAAGGTTAACAATAAGAAAGTCATTTAGTGCTTTTCAATTTAACAAGTAGCATGTGCTGAACCGTCGCAATGCTACTTTTTTTTGCCTAAATTTTCTTAGAAGCGTGATTTGGGTCAATTTCTTATATTTCAATAAATGGCAGACTGAAAAAGTAATAGAAGAAATCTGTAAATTTTATTGATAAAGCAACTTCTCAATACAAAATGGCAGACACAATTATTAATTAGGGGACTAGGATGTCTACAGTTAAAAAAATAAGCCAAGTTATCTTTACCGCAACAGTTGTTTCAAGCGTTTTATCTGGGTGTTCTCAGGTGGTAAAGACGGGTGCAAACGTTGCAATAGGTTTCAGTGAAAAACATTTAGTACCACCTATTTTATCAATGGGTGATGCAGATATGGTGTGTAATCAGGGGACTGCATTAACGCCAGCCATTATGGCAACCAAGGATATGGGCGCCGATCCAACACGTGTAGCTGTATTGCTTTATTCTGCAGCGGGCATGTGTGCAGAAAATCGTGCTTTAAATGCTGAGCTTCGTTATTTGCGCGCTTCAAAAGCGGGTCAGGTGACTGAAGCACAAGACGCTCGAATTGAACAAAAACGTTGGGCTGCCGTTGCTGCAGAACGTCAATATACAGGTTATCAATTATTCGCAGAGCGTTGGCAAGCCAAAAACAAATATACTTTAGGTGATTCTTGTCCAAAAATGCGCAAGGATATTGATCAAACTGTTTATCTATTGGGCATGCTCAGTGGTTTGCAGGCAATGACCAATGACATTAACTCAGGTGGTCAGGTCAATGTTCCTAAAGATATTGCTGCCATTGTCGAACGTGGTATGGTTTGTTTAGATAACAATAAGTATTGGGGCGCTCCGAATGCAACACGCGCTGTGATTTGGACATTGTTACCAGGTGCTAACGAAGGTAAACCAGATCCATACCAAACGTTAAAACAATCTATGCAAATTGGTGAACAAAAAGGTGTACGTTTGTCTCACGCTTTATATGCTGTAGCCGCTCAAGCAAGTGGTGATGATGCAAAAATTCGTGATGCTTTAAAATCATATGCTGCATCACGCGCAGATGACAAGCCAGTCAATCCAGAATTTAGATTGATTGACTCAATGGCGGGGCAGATGGTTCAAGCGATTGCAGACCGCTACTGGACTGAACATACAGGTGTTCGTGCTGCTGATGATGGTTTAACTCAGTTCTGGGATGAACAAGGTAATAAAGCAGATGATGATTTATTTGATTTGCCTGCGCCTGATGACAACATAAAACAGTAGTTTTTTACTAGATTCAAAGTATTGAATAGTGTTGAAGAGAATATAAGTACCCCAGTTGGTGCTTATATTCTCATTATAATAAGAGTGTAAAATGAACGAAAAAATTTTGGTGCAAAAAGTATTATTACTCGCCATTTGTGTCTGTATTTCTGGATGTCTTCAAGTCTACCAACATTTTTTTATCTATTGGCGTCCGAGTTTTTTTGAAGAAATTTGGCGTTGGTGGACAGCGCATTGGGTTCATGTCGGTTGGATGCATTTCGTCCTGAATATGGTTGCCTTTGCATGTTTGCCTTTTTTATTTCCACGTGCAAGTAACCGCTATCTCATTATTTTATTACTCTTACTACCGCCATTGGTCAGTTTAAGTTTCTACTTTGATCATCCTGACGTAGAAGCCTATGCAGGTCTTTCTGGAGTTTTGCATGGGATGTATGTTGCACTGGCCATTTACTTTTTCCAATACAAAGAAGAACGCATTTTTTCATTGATGGTGCTCGGTTTTGTTGCGATCAAAATTGTATGGGAATTAACTTTAGGTTCATTTGCAACCAGTGAATTAATCGGAAGTCCAGTACTCATTGAGGCACATTATATTGGTGCTATATGGGGGGCTTTGTTATCGTTAATGTTTATTTTTTACAGGCTATATTTTGATAAACATCATTATATTGAAAAGAATATTGACGTGATTGAGTAAAATTTTTAAACATATCAATAATATAAATTGTTTAAATGGTGTTTTTTTATTCTATATTAGGCTGAATTTAAAAAAGGTATTGTAATAAAAACAGAAAAAAATCAAATGCTGCCATATAAATAGATAAAAAAACATTGCATAAATACGATGTTATAAAAACGTATAAACAGGGGAAGGAAATCCCCTCTAGGAAAAGAATATCAATCATATCTTTTGATGAATAAGATGTTCTGAACATGGAACTAATATGAGTGAATACAAAGAAAATAAACCAGGACTAGGTCCTTTAGGTCGTATTTGGACAGAATGGATTTCTACATTTTCTATTTTGGCTTTATTGTTGCTCACCTTGATTATTGGGACAGGTGAGATGATTCATGGTCAGTTATTGCGTATAGGTGAAAACTTATATGGTAATGAAAAAATTGGGATGCAATATTCCTTTTTAAGAGCTGAACCTGAAAAGCCATCCTGTGATCGAAATCCGAACGTCGATGCATTGGTCACACAACAAATGCAATCCAATGCAAATGATGAGTTTGCTGATATTTTTGGTACGACATCAGAACAAGATGTACGTCAATCTGTACTCGCAGCGAAGCAACAATGTGAGGAAAAATATGCGTACTATGATAAGGCCAATAAATATCTAGATGAACATCCAACGATTCGTACTTATCGAAACATTGAGACCACATTCTTTGGTATTTTCAAGTTTGGTACTGAAAATCGCGTATTGATTTTATTGTTGATGGTTGTGATTTCATGTATCACTGCATCATTGAAAATGCATCATATCAGTTTAAGACCACCAAAGACCAAGCTCGATTTTGCTGTGTATTCAATCAGTATGGTCGTGGGTAATGCATTGTTGGCTTTCTCAGTATGGAGCCAGTATCAATCTGTAATTCATTCTGGGGTGAATTCAACTTATGAAACCCTAGGTGTGTATTGGTTGTGGATTATTCTATTTGTGAGTCTAAGTCTTATTAGTCTCTATCAATTATTTAGAATTCCAAAAGATGCACCGTCAGGTGGAAGTATAGGTCTAGCTCTCATCAGTGTACCGTTATATGCCTTTATGGCCATTTTGACAGGTATTGCGTTTACCTTCTTCATGGATTATCCAATGGGGCAAGGGATTTACTTAGGGCAGTTGGTTGAGTTCTCGGGCATCTTCTTAAATCTTGCTTTGTTTATTTGGGCAGGGATGTTACTGACTCAAACACGTGTCATGGATGTGTTCCTTGCCATCTTACGTCCTTGGAATTTAGCGCCTGAAACGCTCACTTGGATTATTCTGATTGCTGCGGCAATCCCGACCGCTTATACCGGTGCATCAGGTATTTTCGTTATCGCTGCAGGTGCAATTATTTATAAAGAAGTGTGGAATTCAGGTGCACGTCGTCAATATGCACTTGCCGTTTCAGCAATGTCTGGTTCGCTCGGTGTTGTGCTTCGCCCATGTTTGTTGGTGATTTTGATTTCAATGCTCGATAGCCGTCATGTGACATCAGATGAACTCTTTGATCATGGTATTTACGTGTTCTGGTTAACAGCACTGATTTTCTTGGGTGTTTCTTTATACCTTGCTGAAGAAAAGTTCCGTATCAATCCGCCTAAAGTCGCTTTACCAGGCATGTTAAAAGCATTATGGCCTGTGATTCCTTATGTATTGATTACATTGTTGGTTGTTGCGTTCTATAAATATGGTTTAGATACGCAAATGGATGAGTTCACAGCACCAGTCATTCTGCCATTTATGTTGTTAGGCTTTATTATGTTTGATAAGTGGTTTGGACATCGTGTTCCAGTACCACCAAATAACAACGCCTTGGTTTTGGAGCATGAGAAAAACTCTGAATACATGCGTACTCATGGTTCGTCTGCTGAGCAAAAACGCGGTTTCCGTAGCTCAGTTTGGTTCTCAACTTCTGAAAGTGTTGGGCATATTGGTGCACTTATTATCCTTATGGCATTGTCAGCAAGTATGGGTGGACTCATTGAACGAGCTGAAGTGGTCACCATGTTACCGACACATTTAGGTAGCATACTCATCACACTTGGATTTATGGCGATATTGCTAGCAATCATTGGTATGTGTACCGACCCATTTGGTGCGGTGATTTTGGTCGCAGCAACCATTGCACCAGTGGCATATGAGAATGGTGTACATCCAATTCACTTCTGGATGATAGTACTGGTTGCCTTCGAGTTTGGTTATGTGACACCGCCAGTTGCACTGAATCACTTACTGACGAGGTTGTCTGTGGGGGATGAAGAAGTCGCCGCCGCAGATGCTGAAGCTAAGTCTAAATACACCAGCTTCTATTATCGTTATGAACGTTGGTTATTGCCAATGATGGTGCTGTTCACATCATTGATTATTGTGACTTATGCGCCGTATCTGTTAAATTTATTTGATTGGTACGCCAACAAATAAGCGCTTAGATTAAGATCAGTATTTAAAAAACCAGCAATTTCGATTGCTGGTTTTTTATTATTTAACAGAACCCTATGTATTATTTAAACTGAAATCATGACTTTATTTTTAAAGCTTAAAGTTGATCTACCTCTCCATCAGCAGGGGGGTGAGAACCAAGAACAGCTGAATAGCATGGACAAAATAAAAGCCCATCACTGGGCTTTTATTGAAATATAATGATCATGTTAAGAGTTCTTTGCGCTCATCTGTTGTTCTAACAACTTAATTTGCTCTTCTTTGAGCTGAATCAGTTTGTCAGCATCTTGATGTTGACCCTTTAAGCTTTCATCTTGATCATTTAATTGCTTTTGGATGTCTTCCAATCGTGCAAGTTCCTCCTTGGCTAAGGACGCATTTTGCGGAACTTGCTCTCGCAAAATGTCTTCATTCACCAAAGCATGTTCATCTACAGCTTCAGAAGCAGCTTGAACAGACTCCGCAACTGGTGGCGCTTTCACTTTTGGTTTTGGCTTAGGTGTGGTGTTGACTAACTGCTCAAGTTCTTTATCTTGATCTTGAGTGTTTTTAGTGTTCAACCACATATACGCAGCACCCAACGCCACGATAACCACCAATGCCCCAACAATGACCCACATTAATTTAGAATTGTTCGTTTGATCTTCTGTCATTTTTATTGTCCCGATTTAAATGTTCTTAACGCGGTTTGAATTGAACGACGCCGATTTCATCTGGTACAACTTCTTGTTCTGGTTGATCTACATAAGTTGGTCGATTTTCAGAATAGTTACATTCCACGCATTCAATCCATTCAGCATCTTCAGTGGTGAGCATGACTATTCGGTCCATCGCTTCACATTTAGGACATTTAGCACCTGCAATGAAACGACGTTTAATAGACATGACTCTCACCTATAATCAAAAAGTAAACCTAGTTTAAGCGTTTTTCGACTGGTTCGTCCAACCTTGATGACGTAACAATGCATCTATTTTTGGTTCACGACCACGGAAATTGATAAATGCATCACGCGCAGTTACTTTTCCGCCAACTGCTAGGATGAACTGTCTAAACTCACTGCCTGTTTCGGTATTGAAAATACCTTCACTTTCAAATCGATCAAAAGCATCACTGGCTAAAACTTCTGCCCATTTATAGGAGTAATATCCAGCAGCGTAACCGCCTGCAAAAATATGACTGAAACTGTGTTGGAAACGGTTATATGGTGCTGTCGCTATAACGGCATATTTGCTTCGAATATCATTCAATGTTTCTTGAATTTGCTCGGCATTTAAAGCAGGTGTTTGCTGATGGATATATAAGTCAAATAATGCAAACTCGATTTGACGTAGTGTTTGCATACCGGACTGGAAGAACCGTGCATCTAAAAGTGCTTTGAGTAAATCAGCAGGTAGAGATTCTTTGGTTTCAATGTGCTCGCTAATGAGTGCTAGACTCTCATTGTCCCAAGTCCAGAATTCCATAAATTGACTTGGAAGCTCAACAGCATCCCAAGCAACGCCGTGCGTACCTGCTACAGAAATATAATCCACTTCCGTCAGCATGTGATGCAAACCATGTCCAAATTCATGGAATAAGGTGACCACTTCATCATGCGTCAAAAGTGCAGGTTGATCACCGACAGGTGGGGTAAAGTTGCCGACCATATAGCAAATTGGTTTTTGTAAACCGTGACTGGTTTGCATACGAGATCTAAACCCGCTCATCCATGCACCACCACGTTTTCCACTGCGTGCATAGAGATCAAAGTAGAAACCGCCAATCACTGTGCCTTGATCTTCCAGCTCATAATAACGCGCATCTTTATGCCAAACTGGGGCTTCACGCTCTACAACTTGAATACCGTATAGACGATTTACAATACTGAATAAGCCTTGAACCACTTTTGGTGTTGGGAAATATGGTTTCAGTGATTCTTGCGATAAATTGAATTGCTGTACTTTGAGTTTTTCAGAATAGAAGGTGGTATCCCAAGGTTTGATTTCATCAATGCCTTGTTCTTTCGCCAAAGCTTTTAATTCTTCAACTTCTTGGGTTGCAGGAGCACGCGCGTGTTCAGCAAGCTCAACTAAGAATTGATCAACTGCTTCTACATTTGGTGCCATTTTGCTGGCAAGTGAATAATCAGCAAAATTGTTGAAACCCAACAAATTCGCCATTTCTTGGCGTAATTTTAGAATTTCTTGCATCACTTCAGTGTTGTCAAACTCAGTTTTGTCTGACTGATCAGAAGCCCGAGTTGTATATGCTTTATAAAGCTCTTCACGTAGTTCACGATCTTCTGCATAAGTCATGATGGCCAAGTAAGACGGAAAATCTAATGTTGCTACAGGCTGATCAAGTTCACGTTGCTGACCATACTGTTTGAGCAGATCAATACTGCTTTGCGGTAAACCCTTTAATTGCTCTTCAGTCAAAGGTTTGAAATAGGCTTGAGTTGCATCTAAAACGTGATTAGAGAAGTCTGAACCCAGTTGAGATAAACGTGCAGAAATTTCAGCATAGCGTTTTTTTGCATCGCCTTCTAAAGCCACGCCTGAAAGTTTGAAATCGCGTAAAGCGAGCTTTATGCCACTTTGTTGGGCTGGAGGTAAGGTGTCAAAAATAGATGCATCATGGACATGCTGATAAGTTTGATAGAGCGGGTTGTGTTGACCAAGCTGGGTGTAATATTCACTTAAATTTGGCAATATGCTTTGATAAACCTCACGTGTTTCAGCGTTGTTCATTACCGCGTTGAGATGTGAAAGCACACCCCAAGATTCACTCATTTCATTTTCAAGCGTATCAATTTTTTCTAAAGCATTGAGCTGTTCTTGAATAGTCGGTGGAACTTCTTTGAGTTCATCTAAAAATGTTTGCCCACTTTGGATGGTTTTTTCGATATTTTGTTTTAGCTGATCGAGTGTGATTTGATCAAATTGTGGAACAGGCAAAGTCGCCTTTTCTAAAGTCATTTCGTTATGCCAAATTATGTTTAAAGATAGTATTAGATGTAGGGGTTTTTAGAGATGAAATCAAGGGAGTTAGGTGAATAAAGCTGAGTAAAGATGTTATTTGAGATGAACAGTTTTAAGTTTTATTCAAAATCTCATATTCACTTAATGTTCAGCACGACATATGAACTATTGATTACACCTTAATAAGCATGCGATTTTCACAGCTTATATAATGTAAAATAAGGCTTTATTTTTAAATATGATATTTAATAAGAAAGTTTTTCTGCATTGCGATATTCGGATTATCACCATTAGGACATACGCAAGATTACAATATAAGCCAAATTTTGAATCATTTATCGCCCGAAATGGCAAGATTTCAACTTGAATTGGGAGAGCTGCCTCATCAAAAAAAGAGAAGTTTTGAAGCTTTTCGCTTGGGTCTGAAAACACATGAAAAAGTATATGAGGAACTCGCTGATCATAAACAAGCAGATATTTGCAGTATTAATATTCCTGTAAGAAATTTAGTGATTGCAAACGTAGAATATGCAAACCAATTGAATAGCTATTATGATGAAAACTATTTATATGAAACACTTCTACAAGCTCTCGTAGAAGAAGCAATTTTAAATAAATGCAGTCTGTAATGAGTTTGGATAAATATAACCCATTTTTGATTTAGACATTTCATTCCAAAATAAAAAAGAGCGCCGAAGCGCTCTTTTTGTTTGTTTAATCAAGTTTGGATTTTGCATTGGCCTTTTTCTTTTTGGCCTTAGCTTTTTTCTTAGCCTTGTCTTTTGCTTTCGCTTCAGCAGACTTAGCAGTCGATTTTTTCTCTGCTTTTTTTGCAGAATTTACAGGTTTAGATTTCGCCTTTTTCTTACGAACAGGTTGACGATCATCTTCAATGGTAATGATCTCAGAAGCTTCTTTAAACATACGGTCAAAGACTTCTTCTTTAGTAATCGGTTTGGTCGCAGTTCTGGTGTTCTGTCTTTGCGCTGTTGGATTCGCTTGAGAGGTATTTGGTCTGCCCGTTGGTTTTACGCTTTCTTTTGCTACACGTGGAGCACGACTGCGAATTGCGCGACCACCATGACTGAGTTGTTGAATTAACTCAAAGTCAATTTTACGCTCTTCAAGATTGACACCAGCAACTTTAATACGGACATCATCACCTAAGCTAAACACTTGACCGCGGTTTTGACCTACCAAGCTTTGACTTGCTTGATCATAAACGAAGTAGTCATCACCGAGTTGGCTGACATGAACCATGCCATCGACATAGAGATCTTTCAGGGTCACAAATAAGCCAAATTCAGCTGTTGCACTGATTGAACCAACAAATTCCTCACCAATATGTTGCTTCATGTAGTGACATTTCAACCATGTCGTTACAGAACGAGAAGCTTCATCTGCACGACGCTCAGTCGCAGAGAAATGTGTACCTGCTTCTTCTAAAGCACCACCTGAAAGCGGAGAAGGCTTGTGTTGCAAATGTGCTTTAATTGCACGATGTAACAAAAGATCAGGGTAACGACGAATTGGTGATGTGAAATGTGTATAGGCTTCATAAGCCAAGCCAAAGTGACCTGCGTTATTTGGACCATAATATGCTTGCATCATTGAACGTAAAAGTACCGAGTGAATGCTTGGTGCATCAATACGATCTTTGGTTGCTTCAATCACGGCTTGATAATCTTTTTGCGTTGGCTGTTCAGGGAAGGTGAGTCCCAAAAGCTTCACAAAATCACGCACTTTTTGAATGCGTGAAAACTCTGGTGGCTCATGCACACGGTACAGCATTGGAATATCATTTTTCAGTGCATATTCAGCTGCAGCAACGTTAGCAAGCAACATACATTCTTCAATCAATTTATGCGCTTCGTTACGGCTACGTGGCAGAATTTCTTTAATACCGCCAAGCTCATCAAAGGTCATATAGGTTTCAACCGTTTCAAACTCCATCGCATGACGTTCAGCACGTAAGCCTTTGAGTGTTTGATAAAGTTGGAACAATGTATTTAAGGATTTTCGAACATCTCGATCTTCAGTAATCGCAGCGCTATCACCTTCAAAGTACTGTGCAACTTTGTCATAGGTTAAACGTGCTTTTGAATGCATCACCGAAGGGTAGAACTCATAACCGGTCACTTTACCTGCACGAGACAGTTTTAAATCACAGACCATACAAAGACGGTCAACGCTCGGATTTAAAGAACATAAGCCATTTGAGAGTGCTTCAGGAAGCATCGGTAAAACAAAGTGAGGGAAGTACACAGAGGTACCACGCTCTTGCGCTTCATCATCTAAAGGCTTGTCTGTGCGTACATAATGGCTGACATCGGCAATTGCAACCACGACACGGTAACCACCACCTGGACGTTTTTCAGCATATACAGCATCGTCGAAGTCACGTGCATCTTCACCATCAATAGTTACTAAAGGCAAATTACGTAAGTCAATTCGACCTTGAATGTCTTTGGCATTCGGTTCTTTAAAGTTTTCAGCTTCCTTAATAACTGCTTCTGGAAACTCAAAAGGCAATCCAAATTCTAAAATCGTTTGTGGAATAATGATTTCAGTATCCGCTTTATCTGCCATAGATTGCACAATATGTGCCGTTGCAAATTCATCACGGGTTGGATAGTCATCTATTTCAACACGTACAAAGTCCCCAACTTTGACAGTTGCATGTTCAACCAACTCCTTTTCAAGTGGAATCGGTTGATGTGCGTTTGGTGCTGCTGGTTGAATAAAGAATTCACCTTCAAATTCTGCCAATTTGCCAATCACTTGTTTGACACGACGTTGCGTGATTTCTGTAATAAAGCCCCAAGCTTTTCCTTTACGGTCTACAGACGTTTGTTGTACTTTGACACGGTCACCATGAAACACTTGGCGCAATTCGCGCTCAGGCAATAGCATTTCATCTTTTTTGCCGTCTAAGCTTGCAGAACCTAAACCTTTTGAATTGATATAAACCGTCGCATCAAAGGTAGGTTGATCAGCCATTAGCTGAAATTTAAATCCATCTTTCATCAATTGGCCATCACGCACCATTGCGCTTAAACGATGGCTCAAAGCCTCAATACTTTTTTGATCGGCAATTTCAAAAATTTCGACAAACTCAGAATGGGAGAGAGGTTGTTTTTTATTCTCAATCGTTTCCAAAATAAGAACACGGCTTGGAATAGGATTATCGTAACGTTCAGCTTCCGCTTTAGCTTCAGGGTCGACCCAATTTTTCATAATGTCCTTTGCTTCATGTCAGAAGATAGGTTTAGCATAAGTCATGATGACGCATACTGCACGTAATTGATTGCAATAATGTGTTTTTCGCATCAATTTTATAGTTTTGTGCATTCCTTATTTTATATTTCTTTGCCGAAAATGTACGAAATTTTTTAAAAAAGCCGAAAATCGTATAAAAAATATATGATTGATCAAAAATATTATAATTTTTTGAAAACTCACTTGAAGAGTGAGGTCGAAGTTTGTATTATGGCGACTCGTTACGGTGAGGTGGCCGAGTGGCTGAAGGTACTCCCCTGCTAAGGGAGCGTGGGCTTTAACTCCCACCGAGGGTTCGAATCCCTCTCTCACCGCCAACGAAAAACTTGAAATGCGCTCATAGCTCAGCTGGATAGAGCACTTGGCTACGAACTAAGGGGTCGGGAGTTCGAATCTCTCTGAGCGCACCAATCAAGTTAAATCGTTGTAACGAAGTCGAAAGACAACTCAAGTACGCGCTCATAGCTCAGCTGGATAGAGCACTTGGCTACGAACTAAGGGGTCGGGAGTTCGAATCTCTCTGAGCGCACCAACTTGATCATCGAGAGATGTAAAATTAGATTAAACCGCACATGTTGCGGTTTTTTTGTGCCTGAATTTTGCTCATAACACATGCTTCAATCAATTGTTCAATGGATCTGTTTTTTGACATGCGTGAATTGCATCAATTTAATGGATAGTTCAATAAATATATGCGACTAGTTTTGTCGCACAGCGCAGCTGTGTTCAAGTTATTTAAAGCATCGCGCGGTATATTATAAAGAGTAAACAAAACAAGAAAGGGAACAATGAATAAGTATACGGATGGCTATTACATCTATGACCATGTGGACTTCACCTGTCATATTGATTTACGTCA
The DNA here is from genome assembly GCF_011578045.1 of Acinetobacter shaoyimingii. NCBI lineage: Bacteria > Pseudomonadati > Pseudomonadota > Gammaproteobacteria > Moraxellales > Moraxellaceae > Acinetobacter > Acinetobacter shaoyimingii. Next base: position 3,073,538 of record NZ_CP049801.1, on the reverse strand, counting down.
GTGTGACGGCTGTAATCGAACCTTGACAGGGTTTGTTTATGTTTTAATGATCGAAAATATTTTTGAAGATCACGTGATTTATTGCGCGGATTGTATGTCTCAATTGCAATTGATTTCTGTGAGTTAATTTTTAAGTCATTTGATTTTAATCATGGGTATTATTTTTAGTCTCATTTTAGCGAATTCATCTGTAAGCATTTATATTTATTGTTGGTTTTGTTTTATTTTTCATCGATTATTCGCATTATGTTTAAATACTAAACATTTGATTCGTGTTTTATTAAAAAAGACTTACATCCTATTTCAAAATGCGTATAATGCGTTCCATCAAGACGTCGCGCTCATAGCTCAGCTGGATAGAGCACTTGGCTACGAACTAAGGGGTCGGGAGTTCGAATCTCTCTGAGCGCACCAACTTGATCATCGAGAGATGTAAAATTAGATTAAACCGCACATGTTGCGGTTTTTTTGTGCCTGTCATTTATAGTAGTAGATGCATATTGATTAATTTTTATAATAACGTTATGTTATTTATATTAATTATCTCATTATAAGTACAAGAAAATGCAAAAAAATATCTTAAATTCAATCGCAATAATCACATCTTGTTTGATTTTAAATGGGTGTACCGCACTGGTTTGGACAGACGCGGGTGGTCCATTGTCTATGGATAAAGCCGTCAAAACAGAAACAACGCAAGGTGAACTTCTTCATCAAGACTTATTGCTTGGTTTTGTTCAGGTTCAAACTAAAAATAAAACCAATGCACCACAACTCATGATTATTGGTCAAAAATATGCTTACAAAATTGACTCAGGTGCACGAGACGCATTAAAGGTCATTCAGTCGATGCCTGAGCATGAGTATTGGCGATTAAAACTATATGAAGGATGCGATTGCCGTTTGGTGATCAATTTGGAGCAAAATAAAAATGATAGTCATGCATTAGATTTTAGCGGTTCTATCGATCTGTATTATACCAAGACCAAACTTAGTAATGATGAAATTGAAAAAATTAGAAAATTGGGTGCACAATCAAAAAGAATCGACGTAGGCAATAAAATATCTACAACCATGTTGGTCAAGAATATCCAATTGAAAGGGCAGGTGGTTGGGCTGAGTAATGAATTGAAAAATATAAAATTTGAAAAATTCAGTCAGAATTATGCAATTGATATCTATGCAAAGGGATCAACTAAAAAAACAGTCAACCAAGGGCTATTCCTGAAAAAAGTAGCGCTGACCCCATTTGCATTGGCGGCTGATGCGGTCTTTGTGCCATTAACTCTGTTTTAATTTTTTGAGGATGGATCTTTAAATAAAAGAATTGAGGTCTTTTAGTCTCAATTCTTTGCCTTAATTTTTTCAGCGAAGACGACATTACCGCCAACGGTGGGTAATACATCATGATAAGGCAGGCTACGTGCAGCACGTATTAAAAATGGGGCTTTTTCATCAATCTTCATGGCGGTCACCATTTTAAGTAATGTACCTTTTGCATGGGCATTAAATTCAGTCGTACCTTTGATATATTTTAAATCACCGCCATTGGCATAAAACGCATTTGATGTGGCGTTTGGATAGTTAAAATTCATTTTAAAATGAAATGGAATATTAATGACCCCTAAGCCAACGCTGACTTTAAACTCAGCATCTTGGCTACCATGTTCAAGCGCTGTGGTCTTTATACTTTTTATTTGTCTTGGAAATAACATTTTATACGCATTGGGTTGAGTCCATTTCTGTAATTGTTGTGGAGATTGACTATAGTATTGATAAGTCGTCACAAAACGTAAGTTCTCATTGCTATGCTTATACGGCACTGAAGATGGTAAATGCACAAAACTGACAGGATGCTGTGTATTTTGACTGAGTTGGCTGACTTTCTCTAACTGGGCAGGACTGAGATATACTTGCGGAAACTCCCCAGCTGACAATGTCGTTGTTTTAGTATTTGCGGAAAAACGCTTCCTTAGCGATTCTAAAATAAACGTATTGGTGCCGCTTGGAATCCCCAATTTGGCTTCAGGTACAGCATTCATAATTTTACTAAATACAAAACCTTTGGGATGGTTTAAATCACCCCATTGGGTCAATGTAATCAAGGTCTTATTTTCAGCTAAGCGAAACCATTCGATTTTGCCCACGCCATAAGGAATGGGTGCATCAATCACTATACTGGCTAAGCTATTTTTATCCAGTTGATGTTGAAATGTCACATCTTCATTAAAGTTCAACACAGGAATAGGTGTGGGTATAGACACCTTATATTTGACTTGAGTGATGTTGCCAGATCGTTCAAGTATTTTTGCAGATTTTAATGTGGGATAAAGCCCAACATATTCTGCATAGTTGCCTATGGTTTTTTCCACAGCGCTAGGACTGACAGGAACAACTACTGCTGCTGTGGTAAAATTTGCGATAGGGTTCGGATCGGTTTTCAGTGTGGGAAGGGAAGTCTTGGTTGCTGGAAGGGTATAAATGACAATTTTATCTTGGGCTAAATGGGCCAGTTGTTCAGGATTGTTTTGAAATTGGCTCAAGCTACTTGGGATATTGTCTTTCCATGTGAGAATTTTTGCATGTGAGATCGATGTCATTCCCATACAGATATGGAGTATGAAAAAAATATGTTTGTATTTGGTATTTAATGTTGACTTATTGATATTCATGAGCATCCTATGTTCATCTATTTTTATAGTTTTGACCGAGTGTTCAAATTTTTTTAAATCATTTACTTGGTCATATTTTTTATGACTAAGAAAATAGGTGATCACATCCTATTTTATGTCTAATTTTAATTTTTAATTGTACGAAGACAACAGTGTGCTTGTGTAAATTACGATAAAAAATGCTAAAAACAACAGTGAATTATTTTGCCAATCTGGTGTAATATTCTGACAACTTGCATACGAATGTGTTGAATAATCTATGTCGGACTTGAACCCTGCGCTCTCATTACGATACTTTTTAAATCTTGAAGAATCTCAAGATGGGTTTGCACTTGCGACTTTTGGGAAAAAACAAATCAGTCGTTTTTTGACACCGTTGGTCAGTATAGCCATTGTGATTTGGGGGTTGTATTTAGGTTTTAATGGGGTTGGGCGTTATTATGTTGCGCTTGGGTCATTTTTTATTTTCCTACAAATATTGATGCGTTTTTGGTTCCTTCCAATGATTTTTAAGCGTCAATTTAACAAATATCAATTTGGTAAAAGTGAACAAGGTGTCGACTTGTTTCAAGATTCTTTCGAGCTTTTTTCAAGTGGACGTCCAAAACAAGTCAATTCCTATGCAGATACCAAACGATTCGCTATTGGTAAATTGACGTATATGATTGAAATGAAAAATCAGACAGTGATTATTGTACCTAAACGTGCATTTGCGTCTGAAGCTGATCAAAAACTCTTTGAAAAAACCTTTCAAAAGTAATGCAAGTCGACATGATCAATCATGTAACCGTATAAAGTGAAGAGAGTCAAAATCATGAGTTCACGTCCATCAAAAATTGTCTGTGTAGGACGTAGTTACGCAGATCATGCCAAAGAGCTTGGAAATGCTGTACCTGATCGTCCAGTTTTATTCATTAAGCCACCGAGTAGTTTGACAACATTAGATGAGGGAATTGCTTGGAATACAGCCCTTGGCAATTGTCATCATGAGTGTGAGTTAAGCTTACGTATAGATCGTCCTTTAAAAGGTGAAACTGATCCTGTAAAAGCATTAGAAGCCATTGGTGCCGTCACTTTAGGATTAGATTTGACTTTACGTGATCTTCAAAATGACTTAAAGAAAAAAGGTCAGCCTTGGGAACGTGCTAAAGCGTTTGATGGTTCATGTGTTTTGGCTGAATGGGTTGATGTTGCGGAGATTGAGGCTTGGGATAAAGTGCATTACACCTTAGAGGTCAATGATCAGCTTCGTCAAAAAGGCGATACCTCTTTTCTAATTTTTGATATTGGTTCTTTATTGGCAGATATTAGCCAAGCATTTTCACTTGAAGTGGGCGATGTTGTCATGACAGGAACGCCAGCTGGAGTTGCTGCTTTAAAATCAGGTGATCAACTGAAAATGACTTTAAATGGACAGCACCAAGATTTTGTTTGGACTACCTTTGTGAAGTGATGATCCAAGATAAAAAAAGACCTCTAGGGTCTTTTTTTATCTTTCGAATTAATTTTCAGCGAGTATGGTCGATAACGGTATGGATAATTTGGCCGCCAGATAATCATCTGCTTCAATTAAGGCAGGTCCGATGCGCTGCATCCAAACGTCATCCTCATGAATGTTGCCAATATCGTCTTTACGTGGAAGGGTGTAAGGCAAAGACTGATAGAATGACCAAAAGTCGATATGATCCAAATTGCGAATCAAGACCCATTCATCATTATCAGTACGTTTGATTAAATTCTGTTTTTCCAACAATAAAACATAGGTAGGCCAGCGACCAATTTCACCACGACCTAAAATATCTAAAGCTTCAATATCTTTCATTGTTTCGCCCAGTTTTTGCTTTTTATAAAACAATTCCAAGATATCGAGTAGCATGAGCACTGGATGGCGGGTTTGTATTTTATCTGTGTGAAAGGCAGTGAGGGCATAACTGACTTCAACGCCTAAAAGTACAATATTCCACGAGATAAAAATCCACAACAGGAAAATTGGCACAGCGGCAAAAGCACCATAAACCAGTTCATAACTGGTAAAGTTTGACATCGCAAAGCCAAATAAACTCTTGATTAGTTCAAACGCAACTGCACTGAATATGGCAGCATACATGGCCGAACGAACGGGAATTGATCGATTTGGAATAGTCCAATACAGGGTGAAAAAACCAAAAACAGTCAGTCCAAATGAAATAATCCAAAGTAAAGCAGTTCCATCTACCTCATAGCCTGCAAAATTGTTGCTAAGAACATTCATCGAAGCCAAAGTTGATGAAATAGCAAAGGCACTGCCGAGTAAAATGGGACCCAAAGAAATAATGGTCCAATAGCGCATAAAACCGACCAAGCCATTACGCGTTTCTTTCACCCGCCAAATCCGGTTAAATGCCGTTTCAATACTGGTCAACATCATCACGGTAGTGACAAACAAGAAAAGAATACCAATAATGGTTAAGTTGCTGGATTTCTCTGTAAAGGCATTGAGCGCTTTGTCAAAAGCGATGCTGGTTTTAGGCAGGAAATTGCTATAAATCAGCTGTTGCAATTGTTGTCTTGCGGGTTCTAATGCTTTGATGGAAGAGATGATGACTAAAAATACAGTCAGCATTGGAACAACAGCAAATAAAGTGGTGTAGGTCAATGAACCCGCTTGTTCTCTACAGTTGTTTGATTCAAAACGTCGAATAACAAAGATAACGAATTGAAACCATTTTTTGTCGTAAAAAGGCAGTTTTTTTAGTATTTCCATCATACAGTATGGGTCTCAATTATTTTCTTTAGCTTTAATGGTATTTCATTGTATAGCTTAACCAAAAAATACATAAAATACCGTATAGTTTTCATTTTTCATTCGATGATAAAAATATGCAACCATATGTTCTTGTTCTCTATTACAGTAAGTACGGCTCAACCAAGGAAATGGCGCATTTGATTGCAGATGGTGTAGAGGCTGCTGGCTTAACAGCGAAAATTCGGACTGTACCGAATATTTCATCAGTGGTGGCTGTCGCAGAGCCAAGTATTCCAGAAGAAGGTGATATTTATTGTACTTTGGATGATTTGCAAAATTGTGCAGGTTTGGCTTTAGGATCACCAACACGTTTTGGCAATATGGCGTCCGAAATGAAATATTTTTGGGATCAAACCACAAGCCTTTGGTTGAACGGTGCACTACACAATAAACCTGCTTGTGTATTCACAGCATCTGGTTCAATGCATGGTGGTCAAGAAAGTACATTGCTCAGCATGCTACCCCCTTTATTTCATCATGGCATGATGATTATGGGGCTGACCAATGAGCATCCTGCTTTATCGAATACTAAGTCGGGTGGAACGCCATATGGTGCAACGCATGTCAGTGGCCCACGTCATGATTTGGGTTTAAGCCAAGATGAAAAAGTGCTTTGTGTCGAGCAAGGTAAACGATTAGGTTCGATGGTTAAAAAACTGCACAATCAAATTTGAAAATTGATGATTAAAAAAAGTGAGCCAAAGGGCTCACTTTTTTTATGCTTAAAGAGCAGCATCATCTTTGGCTGGATCAAGGGTTTGTGCATCTACTTCTGCTTTAAATCGGAATTTACAGTTTGAGCATTGGTAATCTAGAAATAAATTACGATCAATCGCAATACCGGCTTTCTTGCCAATCATATTGCCGACAACACCACCCGTAATAGCTACGCTAATCGCACCGACAAATGTGCCAACAGTTCCACCCACAATCACGCCCAATGGTCCAGCAAGTGTTCCGATTGCAGCCCCTGCAGAAGCACCAGAGGCTGCACCGCCTACTGTTCCAGCAGTGACACCCGCAGTGCTAGCGAGAACACCACCAATTTTTTTGAGATGCTTTTCATGATCACGCTTCACCACTTCTGTTGAACCGCATTTTGGACAGAGGACTGATACTACATTTACATCGGTCATTGATTTTTCTCACTTTGGACAAGGTCCATATAAAGCTGAAGTATAGCTTTACACAAATTTATATGCATGAAGATGATGTTGCTACTACGTAAGTCCTTGTAGCTCAATATTTTAAAGATATCGATATTAGTTCAAGTTCAAACTATCATATGAATGTCTTTGATCTTTGTAAAATAAAAGGCGACTGAAGTCATTGGCAAATCATTTTGCGAGGAATGATTTTTTAAAACGCTGTATTTGGTAGTTGCTGTATTGTTCATCAATTAATCGAATTTATATTTAAGAAATAAATATTTAGCGAATATTAAGCTTTCAGCTATGTTAGGGAAAATTCCAAATCATACTAAATATTGAGAACAAAATGAAAAAAGTATTTGCGGCGGCTGTCACATTAGGTTTAAGTCTGAGTTTGATTTCATGTACTAAAACTGAAAATGTTGAATCTGAAAAACAAGACTCAGAGAAACCAACAGAAGCTTTAAAAACATTCAATATTGGTTATCAGAAAGCTGCGCTGAAATTTATTGTGGCAAAGAAGAATAAAAGTTTTGAACAGGCTTTCCCAGAAACTAAAGTAGAGTGGAAAGAATTTCCCGCAGGTCCTCAAACTTTAGAGGCACTCAATGTCGGTGCGATTGATGTGGGATATACAGGGGATACACCCGTAATTTTTGCTTTGTCTGCAAATAAACCCATTAAATACTTAGGTTATGAAATCAATTCAAAAAATGCACATAGCTTATTGTTGCCAAAAGACAGTCCAATCAAAGATGTAAAAGAATTGAAGGGTAAGCGTATAGCTGTTACGCAAGGCTCAAGTGCACATTTTTTCTTATCACAAGTCTTAGATCAGGCACAGTTGACTTGGCAAGATATTCAGCCCATCTGGTTAACACCAGCAGATGCACGCGCAGCGATTGATAAAAAGTCTGTTGATGCTTGGGCGATTTGGGATCCGTATGCAAGTGCAGCATCGTTAAAAGGGGATACCCGTGTGCTCACAGATGCAACCCATGTACCACCGGCATATAGTTTCTATTCTTCTACAGATAATTTTCTTCAATCACATCCTGCTGAAGCAAAGAAATTTATAGAAACTTTGAATGAAACAGATGCATGGATTAATGCACATCCTGATGAAACAGCTCAAATTTTGGCTGAAAGTACAGGGATTGAATTGGAAGTTGCAAAACTGGTGATTGAAAAACGTCGTAATCCAGCACAAGTTAATTTATTGAATGCTGAAACAGTTGATGCACAGCAAAAAATTGCAGACTTATTCTTTAACCTTAAGTTGATTCCAAACGCAGTTCAAATTAAAGACAACTTTTGGAATGGCCAATAAAGGAAAAGCAATAAAAAAGAGCGCAACAAGCGCTCTTTTTTACGAAAATTATTCGGCATTAATCACGAACAAATTCAACAGTTCCGTTTGTCAAAGACTTCACACGAGCCAATGATTCAACGCGGTAACCTTTTTCAAGTAATAAATCACGACCTGGTTGGAATGATTTTTCAATCACAATACCAATCCCTACAACAGACGCATTTGCCTGATGGATTAAATCAGCCAATCCTAAAGCAGCTTGACCATTTGCCAAGAAGTCATCAATCACTAAAACTTTGTCAGAAGAATCAATATGCTTTTTAGAAATCGCAATTGTGCTTTCAATTTGTTTTGTGAAAGAAAATACTTTTGAACGGTAAAGATCATCTTTTAAAGTTAAAGATTGGTACTTACGTGCAAAAATTACTGGAACGCCAAGTTCTAAGCCAGCCATAACCGCAGGTGCAATACCTGAAGCTTCGATTGTAATGATTTTGGTAATACCGGCATCTTTAAAAAGACGCGCGAATTCTTGACCAATTTGCTGCATCATTACAGGGTCAATTTGATGGTTAAGGAAAGAATCGACTTTCAAAACTTGATCAGATAGAACGATACCTTCACTCAAGATTTTCTGTTCTAGTGCGTGCACGGGGAGAATCCTCTAAGGGCAAGATGCTGATTAAAGCAAAGGCGTATTTTAAAAAGCATCTTGAAAAATGCAAGTAGATTTGATCAAAAAAGATTAATTACTTGCACCTTTGTACCCAGTTAACAATAAACCGTAAGAATTACTCTTATCTTTATGCGTTACTTTAACTGGTAAGTAGTCCAGTTTAGGGGCTAACCAGAAGATGGTTTCTCGACCTGGTTTTTTGTGCTTAATCGTCACTTTTACAGTGTCATATGTACCATTTTTAGTGGTGATTTTTTCAGAACCTGATTTTACAAATTGACGAGATTCAACTTCTTTAGCATCGGTTAAAGGGTAACTTGATTTTAAACCTGATGATTTTAAATCTTCACGAATTTGTAATTCTGCATTGAGTTCATCTAAAGCGCCAGATTTCCAAGCAAACGAGCGTTTCTCTTTATCTTTGACTGTGTTGATGGTTTTAGCAGAAGGATTGAACTTAATGCTCATGGTGTTGCTATGCACCAAAATTTTACTGGTACGACTAAAACTGTCAGAAACGATCTGATGACCGTTTAAGCTGAAATTACTGGTCTCGGTTGCAGACGCAATGACACCAGCTTTTGCTGCAAAAACGTACTTCCATCCATTGGCACTGGTTTTGGTTAAGGTACGTGTTGCTGACCCCATGTTTTTGCCGTTGTATTCAAATTGATAGCTGGCTTGAAACGGACTCATTGCGAAAGCAGAGCTAGCAAATGCACTGAGCAAGAGTGATGTGCCTAATCCAGTTACTAAACCCACGGTTCTAAATGTATTCAAGCGCATAACTTTAATCCTTCGCATAACATGCTTTAAGAGCTTAAGTATTATTATGCGACTAAAATAAGAAGAAATTATTAAGATTTCTGCAACTACTGTGAAAATATGTATCTGATTTAGATCATTTTCTCAGCAAGCACTTATACCGTCGCATTACTTTTGTTGTATGGGGCTGACTTGGTCATCAACTAAATCTTCATCCCATGTTTCATTTTTTTCACTGTTTACTTTATTGAATAATGCCATGAGATTGACGTTACCAATAATCACCAGTTCTGTTTCACGCAATTCAGCATGGTTAACATGCACTTTTTTTAAGGTATCTATAATTGAGCGGTTTTTGCCTAACCAACGATTCAAATCCAAATGTAATAATTCATCTTTGACGGTAAGCACTTCAAATCGTTCTAAAATCATGCCTAATGGATCTTTGCGCAATACTTTTTGATAGAAAAACAGCGCAAGATTAAATCCCATTTTCATCCAGACATTTTTAAATGTTGCTTCAATGACTTGAGTATCGCTAATTTGCTCAAAGACGATGAGTTGCATGTCTTTATTGAGTTCCATTTGAACAAGTTTTAAATCGACAGAGAGGATTGTGTATAAACCTTTGACGTTTAAGGTCGCGTAAAGGCGTAACCAATCATCATGTAAATCTGCATGCAAATCTTCTAAAATTTTAACGTTATCTGTCACAAAGCGTTTGAAAGTTGCATTCAAAAAGACTTGAGAAATAGGGAATTCTCTTTCTTCTTCAATAAAGCCTTCCGCCTTTTGATAGACCTTGCGCATTTGTTTTGCGATATTCGAAAAAAAAGATGGCATAAATAGAATTCCAGAAGATCTATATTTGTCAGAAATTAATATTGTGAAAAACTTATATATTTACACATTTTAAGATTGCAGTTTAGCAAATAAAAATGCACCATTTTCATAGTTTTAAAAGTTTGCTTTGCAATATGTTAAATGGTTCTCTTTAATCGTAATAAATGTATAAGTAGACGTATTTTAGCGTATTTTAAACTTTCGCTCGGGGTGTTTTGTCGGATTAATGTCATGATAAAAAAAATAATGGAATTTTCCAAGTTGACTCAACAGTGGTGGGATGACCAGCTCTTTTTACTTGCTGCTGGTGTAGCTGTCATTATTCATGTGCTTTTTATCTCTGTACATTTTGAAATGCCACCCGAACATGATCTACAGAACAAAGAAATTGCGGTGACTTTAAGACCGAGCAATACCAAGATTAATGAAGCTGATTTCTTTGCTCAAGAAGATCAAGAAGGCAGTGGGGCATATCGTCATAAATACCGTATGACTTCAGAAATGCCTGCGCAAACTCAAGATCTGAGTGCTGGCGATGCACAAATGGAAGCGTTGGAAAAAATTCAACAACAGCGTGAGTTAAAATTTGAAGAAAAAGTGCTGATGACTGTTTTGAGCTGGAAAAAACAGGCATCGGAAAAAGAACGTAAAAAAGCCTTAGATGAACTACAAAGCCAATTTGAAGCCAAAGCGGCGATGGTGGCAAGTCTTGAAGCGCAATATTTAAAAAAGAATCAAAATTTTAGTCGCCAACAAAAAATTCAAACGGTCGATGGAGTACAAGCCAAAAAACTCGCATCAGCAGGCTATCTAGATAAATTCAGAGAAAAAGTCGAAATGTATGGGAATCGCTATTATCCAGAACTAGCAAAACAACAGCGTTTAGCTGGTGAAGTTCGTTTAATGGTGATTTTAAATGCCTCAGGAGGAATACGTGCGATTCGATTAATTGAAAGTTCAGGGCACAGTATTTTAGACGAAGCAGCTAAGAATTCAGTGCGTAAAGCAGCACCGTTTGGTGCTTTTGATGCCAATATGCGAAAAGATATTTCTGAACTTCGTATTGTAAGAACTTGGAAGTTCGATCCAGCTGATGCAGAGTTTGAAGTACATTAAGCATTTGAATAGATCATCTAAAATCTACAAATTAGCTTCATAAGACCGATGGATTTCACATATTTCAACACTGAAGTGTGAATACCATTGTTTTTTACCGTATTGTTGGGCGCTTTGATGTTCAGCATCAAGATGCCAAGCTTGAATATCTTCCAATGAATTCCAATATGATAGCGCAACTTCAAATCCATTTTCAGAAATAGATTCAAACTTCGTGCAATTAAACTGGTTGAGAGCTTTGGCACGTAACGCTTGAGCGGTTTGGATGTATTGATCATCCAAGACATTCACTTTAGCTTTAAAAATGACGACAAAACGCATTTTATGAACCTTTGGAGTTTTGAGGCGAGGATTGCTCTGTTAATAATTTGATATGAGGGAATGGAACTGCAATCTCAGCATCACGTAAGGCTTCTTTAATCTGCTCTAAAAGTTTTTCCTGAATCCGAGGTAAACGCTCCATTTGATAAGGCATAAGCCAATATCGCACGATCAAAACGATTCCTGATTCTGCAAACTCATGTACATCCACACTTGGTGCTGGGGTTTTTAAATATGCATCTTCAAGTGCCAGTCGGTTTAAAATCGCTGTGCGAGCACGTTCAATATCTTCATGTAAAGATACACGACAAAAACTTTCAAACCGCATGCGCTCATGTGCCGTGAGATTGGTTACCTCAGCATTGGCAACGGTTGAGTTTGGAATAATAATCAGGAGATTGTCTCGATTGCGAATTTGTGTCGTTCTCAGCAGAATTTGAGTGATCTGTCCTTCAAATTTATTAATCCTGACCCAATCGCCAATTTGAAAAGGGCGTTCGATCAAAATGGTAATGCCTGCAATAAAATTTGATAGTGTAGATTGCGCTGCGAAACTCACAGCAATACCGACAATACCTAGACCCGCCATAATGGAAATAATATTAAATCCAAACTGAGCCATAATGGCAGCGATCCCAAGAATCACCAACAGCACTGAAATGATATTACGCAGTAGTTGTTTTAAAGAGTCATCAATATAAAAGCGATCTAGAAACCGCATGGTTAGCTTGGTAAATAAAGTCCAAATAATATAAAAAAGTAATGAGACAATCGCAGCACGAGAGATCGCCTGTAATACTTTATCGGATACACCAAATTGAGATAACACCGTAATGGCCGATGCTAAAATCCAAAAGCATTGGATGATGTTATTGATCAAGTTGACCATGACTGGATTACTATTGAAGCGTTTAGAAATGGCATTAATCGCTAAACGTAACCCGCGTGATATTAGCCAAAATAAGCCAATTAAGAGAATAGAAATAAATAGCTTACTTAGAATTGATGCTGCAAGCGCATTCCAATTGAGTTCATGCCCTTCAGGTGCACCCAGACTTAAAAAAATACTGCGTTTAAGGGTGTTTAGAAATTCATCAAAAAGGCTTTCTAGCATTATTTTAAAGATCTCTGAAAACTTATAAGTATCAACCCACGTTAGCATAGACAATGTGGACCGGGAAAGAGATATCCTATGAATAGCGCTATTTCAGATTTGGTCGTATACACTACCCTGACAAATGCCAGAGCAAAAAAACGAGCCTGAGCTCGTTTTTAATTTCGTCTTTTGCCGTTTAGGCGTCTTCAGTTTTAATCTTGCTCAGTATAAGGATTGGCAAATCCCAGTTTTGCTAAAATCTCAATTTCTAAAGCTTCCATTTCTTCTGCATCTTCATCTGATGTTTCGTGATCATAGCCCATCAGGTGCAAGGTGCCATGAACCAACATATGTGTGAAGTGTTCAATCGGGGTTTTATGTTGTTCGATTGCTTCTTGCAAAACCACAGGAATACAAATGACCAAATCCCCAATAGGGAAGGTGTCCAGCACTGCGGCCATTTCGTCTGGAAGATCGCTTGGGAAAGATAAAACGTTAGTGGGTTTGTCTTTGTGACGATATTCCAAATTGAGTTTATGACTTTCATCAACATCGACACAAGCGATTCCGATTTCGCAATCACTTTGAGTATCGATATAGCGAAGTGTAGTTTCAACGACTTTTTTTAAATAAGCACGTTTGAGTACCAATTCAGGTGCTTCAAACGATTGTTGTAGCGATAGGCTAAGTTTCAAGACTTGTCCTTAAAAGATGAAATCTCAGTATGCCTGTTTGGCACACTGAGGTTAAACAGATTAGTGAAGTGAAGCTTGTTCGTGTTGAGCATCAGCAGCAGCATCATTCTCAGAAATAAGCGCATCTTGACGTGCTTTGCGTTCTGCTCGTGCAGCTTCAGTTAAACGGTGTTGCTCGCTGTCCCAGCCTTCATAGGCTTCCACAATTTTTTGGACCAAGCGGTGACGAACCACATCACGAGAGTGAAAACGTGTGATGTGAATTTCTTTGACATTTTCAATGACGCGTAATGCGTGTGCTAAACCTGATTGTTGACCACGTGGTAAATCAACTTGTGTAATATCACCCGTAATCACGGCACGTGAGCCAAAGCCTAAACGGGTCAGGAACATTTTCATTTGTTCTGGGGTGGTGTTTTGTGCTTCATCTAAAATCACAAACGAATGATTGAGGGTACGACCACGCATATAGGCGAGTGGGGCAACTTCAATAATTTGACGTTCAATGAGTTTTGCCACTTTTTCAAAGCCCAGCATTTCATACAGGGCATCGTAAAGCGGTCTTAGATATGGATCGATTTTCTGACTGAGATCACCCGGTAAGAATCCGAGTTTTTCGCCTGCTTCAACTGCTGGACGAACCAACAGGATGCGCTGAATTTCATTGCGTTCTAGCATGTCCACAGCAGCAGCCACTGCAAGGTAGGTTTTACCCGTACCTGCAGGACCAATACCAAATGAAATATCACTTTGTAAGATACGCTGAACATAACGTTTTTGGTTTGCACCACGAGGGTTAATGCGACCTTTACGGGTTTGTAGCCAGACATCATCTAAACCACTATGTTCGTTATCAGAAAAATCTTCCTGTAACTCACGGTCTGTCTGACTACCTTGAATCATCAGATGGATGACATCGGCTGTGATCTGTTGAGAGATCTCTGCTTCTGCGTGCAGGCGCTGCAATAAACTTTCAGCTCTCTCGACTTCTTCAATTCCACCGTCGAGATAAAAACTATCTCCACGGTGCGCTATTTTGACATCTATACCTTGTTCGATTTGTTTCAAGTGACCGTTATAAGCACCGAGCATGCTTTTTAAACGCTCCATTGAAATCCCCGGGAAAGCCACTGTACGTCGAATCGCTGCAGTCAAGAGATATCCTTTTGTGTAAGTTAAATCTATACCCTTACATTACGCCACGTCAGGCTCAAGATTCAAGAGTTCTCCATAAACTAAATTTAGGGTCTTAATCTCTGTAATCTCAATCTCTGCAAAGCGTCCGACCCAAGACACGTCTCCTACAAATGTAACTAAACGTGTATTGTCCGCTGTTCCAACCAATAAATTAGGATCGTTTTTAGATACGCTCTCAATCAGTACACGTTGAATTGTGCCGAGCATTGCATCTGTCTTATCGATACTTGAACGCTTAATCCATTGTTGAACTTTGGCAAGACGCTCTTTTTTCACGTCTTCTGGCGTTGTATCTTCCAGAAGTGATGCAGGCGTACCTGGACGTTTAGAATAGATAAAGCTATATGAATGATCGAAGTCTAAATCTTGAATAAACTGATAGGTTTCTTCAAAGTGTTGATCCGTTTCTCCTGGAAACCCGATGATAAAGTCACTTGATAAATGCATGTCAGGACGCACCTTACGAAGTTTCTTAATTTTTTCGATATACACATCAATGGTATGGTTACGCTTCATGGCTTGAAGCACATCGTTTGAACCACTTTGAACAGGTAAATGCAGGTGTGAGACCATTTGTGGCAAGTCACGATAGCATTCGATCAAGTCATCGTTAAATTCAAGCGGATGTGAAGTCGTGTAGCGTATACGACCAATCCCTGGAATTTCAGCCACTAAACGGAGTAAATCTGCAAAAGTACAGATTTTGCCCTCAAAGGTTTCACCACGGTAACCATTCACGTTTTGACCGAGTAAAGAAATTTCACGCACGCCTTTTTCAGCAAGCCCTGCAATTTCTGCCAAGACATCATCCAATGGGCGAGAGACTTCTTCACCACGTGTGTAGGGTACAACGCAGAAAGAACAATACTTTGAACACCCTTCCATAATTGAAACGAAAGCTTTATAGCCTTCAACACGGGGTTCGGGTAAAAAGTCAAATTTTTCAATATCTGGGAAAGAAATATCCACCAGTTTGATTTTGTCTTTTTTGGGTTTTTCCACTTGATCAAAATGCTGATCGAGCATTTGTGGTAAACGATGTAAGGTTTGAGGACCAAAAATCATGTCAACATAATTGGCACGTTTTTGAATGTTGTCACCTTCTTGAGAGGCAACACATCCACCTACACCAATGATGAGGTCAGGATTTTTTTCTTTCAGTTTGCGCCAGCGACCCAGCTCAGAAAACACTTTTTCTTGTGCTTTTTCACGGATTGAGCAAGTATTCATGAGCAGAATATCTGCTTCTTTAGGGTCGGTGGTTAAGACGTAACCATGAGAGTCGCCTAATAAGTCTGCCATACGATGACTGTCATACTCATTCATCTGACACCCTTGCGTTTCGATATACAGTTTTTTGACTGATCCGTTGGCTGGGGTGTGCTGTGGCTGGGTAACAGTGTTTTCTGAGGCAGCTTGGGCACTATTGGGGATGAAGGTTTCAACCGTCATGAAGGCGTTTATCCTATTTTAGGGAAAATAAATTCGGGTAATCTGTCTAATTTGCTCATTTAAGCGCATTAGATTTAACAAAAGCTCGATATTTTACAGTATTTAACCAATAATAATGAAAAAAATAATACAGAACAGATAAACTAGAAATGTGTATAAATATTGCATTAAATTAATGAAGTTTAATCATATAGTTACATAACAGAACAGGACGTATGTACCAGAGTCATTTAAACTATAAGTTATTATTGCAACTGCACAAAAAAAAGATAAATATGCACGCTGCATATTTTAGCTAATGTAAAAGACAGAATTAGAGTTGAGAGTAAAAGCGTGTTGGACAAATTAATGAAGCAAAAAAACGTAACATCTTATTTGTTGGGGTTTATGGCTTTAGCCCTCTCGAATCATGCACAAGCATCAGAGGAGCAATTCAATGATGCTTTACGTGCTGCAAATTCGGGCAACACAGCACTTTTACAGCAGTATCGTGCATCTATGCAAAACGATGCGCTTGGGTACTATCCAGAATACTGGATTCTAAATAGCAATTTAGCCTTTCAATCACCGAATAGTATTGTCAACTTTGCACAGCGTTATCCTCAATCTGCTATGGCTGAAAAATTGGCTGCAGATTTTGTGGAGGTAAAGGTGAAACAAGGTGATTTTGCCAATGCGCAATCTGTTTTGCCTTATGTCACCAATCCTGACCAAGCAGAAATTTGTGCAGTCGCACAAGTACGTGCCAAGTCTGGCGATCCACTTGTATACGCTGAGTTTAAAGATATTTGGTTAAAAACTGATTCGCAGCCTGAATCGTGTTCAGGTTTAGCACGTATGATGTTGTCGAGTCCGCTGATGACCACCGCAGATCGTCAGCAACGTCTCTATGCTCAGTTAAGAGCAGGGCAGTCAGGTTTAGCTGTTGCGACGGCACAAACCATTGGATTGAATCTATCACTGAGTCAGTTTAATCAGATTCAAGCCAATCCACTCAATTACTTATGGTCTGCGCCTAAAAATAATAGCGCTGATCATGCTTATCTCATTTATGCACTTGGACGTGCAGCAGATACAGATTTGACGACGGCACTGCAATCTTTAAACAAAGCAGCACAAGGTTTGCCACCTGAAATTCAAAAGTATGTTTACCGTACCGTGGGCTATATTGGCGGTACCACAGTCATGAAAAATAACTTCAATAAAGAAGTTTTAAATGCTTTAGATGCAAGCTATGGCGCTCCATTTAGCCCTGAAGAGGCTGAAATTTATGCACGTCAAGCCGTTCGTTTTGGTAACTGGGAAAGTATTTTGCGTGCGATAGATAGCATGTCTGTCAATCAGAAACAGGAAGAGCGTTGGCAGTACTGGCTTGCAAAGGCATTAGAGCGCAGAGCTGATCCAGAGTCTAAACAATCTGCAAAAATGATATATCAACGTTTGGCTGCAGCTGGAGATGATTATTACAATCTTTTGGCGAAAGATCGTTTAGGCATTCGTTATAACGAAGCTCAAGATCGTTCAGAGCCTACAACTAATGATTTACAGCGTTTAACGCAAGATATCCATTTCCGCCGTGCCTTTGCTTTGAGGAATATTCGTGCCTCAGAGGCCTACACCAATCGTGAATGGAATTGGGCAGTTCGCCAAGCGTATTTGAAAAAAGATGATGGATTGTTGTTGGCAGCGGCAAAACGTGCAACAGATATGGGGTGGTACGACCGCGCAATCTATGCGGCAGAGCGAACCATTAATCGTCATAACTACGCATATCGTTATGCAACACCACATCAAAGTTTAGTGGTGAGCCATAGTCGAAATGCAGGGATTGATCCTTCTTGGGCTTATGGTTTAATGCGCCAAGAAAGCCGATTTGTATCGCATGCACGCTCAAATGTCGGTGCAGGCGGCTTGATGCAAATCATGCCAGACACAGCAAAATTGGTGGCTCGTAAAATGGGAGAAACCTATAACCCTGCTGCGCTAAGCGATGCCAATACTAATATTCGTTATGGAACTTACTATTTGTCGATGATTCAGAGTCAGTTAAGTTCTAACCCTGTTTTAGCCACTGCTGGATATAATGCTGGACCAAATCGTGCTCGACGCTGGCAGCCAGAGTATCAAAGCATTGCAGCAGACCAATATACAGAATCGATTCCGCTCAGTGAAACTCGAGATTACGTTAAAAAGGTTATGACCAACGCCGCGCACTATGGTATTTTGCTCGGACAGGGACCTCAGTCCATTGAAAGTCGTATGCCTATTGTCAATGTAAGAATTACTGAATAACTCCTTGTAAAATAAAATTCTAGGGTAATGCGTTTGTGGCGATGAAGAGTAACCAGATCCTGCAAAAACGAAATGATAAGTTGACGCTGATATTATTCGGCGCATGCTACTTATTGTCTGTGATGCAAGCGCATGCCTCACCCAATCACTTACAAGGTTATGTACTGGATGTACAACTCACGCCCGCTGTATGCTCACTTGATCAAGCGACACATAAGCTCCGACGTTGTTTAGAAGGGTATTCGCTGACCATCAATGGCTTATTGCCTGAGATTAACCGGAAAGATTGTAAAACGGCATCTTCACCATATTTACCACCTTTACAAGCGAAAGTTGTTGCTCGTGTGATGCCTGAAGAAAATACGCGAAATCGTCTTTGGTATAGTATTGGTGGTTGTGTGCCTATGAATGCCAGTCAATATTTTAGAAATATGATCAATAAAGCAGATCAGCTTAAGATTCCATTAGATCTGACTGAAGCTGAAAATAAAAAAGTGCAAAGACATGCTTTAATCAATCAGTTTCTACGTCTTAATCCAAAATTGAGTCATGAAAGTCTACGTTTGACCTGTAGTGGGAAGGGTAATAAATCCATTTTAACGGGTTTAAAAATTTGTTACAAAGTCAATGGCCAGTATAAAAGCTGTCCAAGTACGATCCAAACAAACTGTCCAACCATCTTCTCTATAAAAGGTTCTTACTAGGCTTTTAGTGAAATTCCATTAGTATTTCCTATGATACTTTTGTTGAAATTCATTCTCTTTTGCATGCAACACGGAAATGATTGGAGTACAATCTTCCCCGTTTATGATTATTAGATTGAATAGATTAGCTATTTAATCGCATTGACTATCCTCAATTGGAGATAATTCCATGAAGCAACCTGTTCGCGTTGCCGTTACTGGCGCTGCTGGTCAAATTGGTTACAGCCTATTATTCCGTATCGCAAGCGGTGAAATGCTTGGCAAAGACCAACCAGTTATTTTGCAATTGTTAGAAGTTCCTTTTGAGAAAGCTCAACAAGCGCTTAAAGGCGTAATGATGGAACTTCAGGACTGCGCATTCCCACTTTTAGCGGACATGATTGGTACTGACGATCCTAAAGTTGCATTCAAAGATGCTGACTATGCGTTATTGGTTGGTTCGCGTCCACGTGGTCCTGGTATGGAACGTGCTGACTTGTTGAAAGTGAATGGCGAAATCTTCATTGGTCAAGGCCAAGCACTTAACGAAGTAGCGAGCCGTGATGTTAAAGTTCTTGTTGTAGGTAACCCTGCGAACACGAATGCTTACATCGCTATGAAATCTGCTCCAGATCTTCCAGCGAAAAACTTCACTGCAATGTTACGTCTTGACCATAACCGTGCTGCATCTCAAATTGCTGCAAAAACTGGTAAAGCAGTTAAAGATATTAAAAAACTTACAGTTTGGGGTAACCACTCTCCATCTATGTATGCTGACTACCGTTTTGCAACAATCAACGGTGAAAGCGTTAAAGATATGATCAACGATCAAGAATGGAATGCAAACACATTCCTTCCTACAGTTGGTAAACGTGGTGCTGCGATCATCGAAGCACGTGGTCTATCTTCTGCTGCTTCTGCTGCTAACGCTGCAATCGACCATATGCGTGATTGGGCTCTTGGCACAAATGGCGAATGGGTAACTATGGGTATTCCATCTGATGGTTCTTATGGTATTCCTGAAGGCGTAATGTTTGGTTTCCCTGTAACAACTGAAAACGGTGAATACAAAATCGTTCAAGGTTTAGAAATCGACGAATTCAGCCGTGAACGTATCAACCATACGTTGAACGAACTTGAAGAAGAGCGCGCAGCGATTGCTGACATGCTTAAATAATTTGATCTAAACGATTAAATTAAAAAAAGCACTCCATTTGGGGTGCTTTTTTATTTCCAATATTATTAGAGAAACGCTTAGAGCCTTTCGACATTTCAGTCATGACTTATGCTATGGGTTAAAACAATACAAATAAGGCTTGAAGCAAAGACAATGGATATTCTCTTGTCAAGATCGAGATCACTTATTGTGAAACAAAATCATAATATCAACATGTTAAAAAATTAAAGATAATAGCAGACATGATTATTTACGAAGATATCAACGCATAAGGAAAGACCATGTTTGATGAACAACCCACGCTCGAACTTTTATTTGAACAACTCGGTTTATCTTCAGTAGAGAAAGATATTGATCAATTTGTTGAACAGCATCAATTGCCAGTTGGCGTCATGATGCATGAAGCCAAATTTTGGACTGAAAGTCAGCGTCAATTTATTGTGAGTCACTGGCAAAAGGATGATGAGTGGGCGATTGTGGTTGATACATTGAATGAATTACTCAGCCAAAATGCTACGAAAGCATCATCTTGATTTAAAAAATAAAAAAAGAATTATTTTTAAACACAAATTGAAACAACAAACCTAGCAATAATGCTAGGTTTTTTTATAAATATCTTATAACTTAATTCAATAAGGAATGACAAAATAGCTGATAAGGAGGGCATTAAGCTCATGAAGAATACACCATCCTTAGAATTACTGTTTACTCAGTTAGGTTTAGCAAGTAGCCCCGCTGCGATTGAGCTTTATGTGCGTACTCATCAGCTTAAAGCCAATGAAAATTTGCATGACGCACCATTTTGGAATAAATCTCAACGCGATTTTCTGATCAGTCATTTGGTTGCAGATGATGATTGGGTGATGTGGATTGATGAGTTAAATCAACAATTGCATATGGATGCATCAAAACTTGCAAGACCGGCTTAAAGGTTTTTATCGCAAAACATCAAACAAATTTTAAAACAAAAAACTCTCCATGACGGAGAGTTTTTTAACATTTAAAAGCGAAAAATTAATGCAATTTGCTTTGAAGCATTTCGCTGAACCATCCTTCAGAGCGACATACTTTAAAACTCTGATGATTCTGTAAAAGTTCTAGGTCAAATTCAGCTGTAGTGCTGTATTT
Organism: Acinetobacter shaoyimingii; assembly: GCF_011578045.1. Taxonomy (NCBI): domain Bacteria; kingdom Pseudomonadati; phylum Pseudomonadota; class Gammaproteobacteria; order Moraxellales; family Moraxellaceae; genus Acinetobacter; species Acinetobacter shaoyimingii. The sequence goes on along the minus strand of NZ_CP049801.1, from coordinate 3,052,177 downwards.
CTTCAACCAATGACGTGTTAAAGCCAGTTCATTTTTACATGCTGAAGCATAAGCCAAGAAGAAATAGATATCGCCATTTTCATGCTGTGTCAGCGGTTTTAAAATTTGCTGTGTAATGAGCGCAAAACGCTGTTCTTTGGTGATTTCAAAATACACCATATACGCTTTCGCCAAATGCAACGACAAGTCTAAGTAGATACGCATTGGCATCTCATCATATTCAACACGTGCAGTTTCTAAAAGCACAATGGCTTCTTGCAAAAAATGCAATTGTTCTTGACGAGAGTTGCTATACGTCACCAATTCTAAGCGCAAATTTGCGCGTTCTAAGGCAAGTTCAGGCGTATTATTTTCCAAATACAATTGATCTGTCTCACCAATGCGCGCGATAACTTGTTTTGTATTTTTCAACATAGCCAAATACCTTAATGAATGATTGCAAAGTATATCGGGTTGAAATTCAAAATTTAAAGGAGAATACAGCATTGCATTGATGCAACGCTGAAAAACAATCGTTTTCACAAGAATTTACGTCGTCACTGTGTTTTTAAACTTAAAACAAGTTTTGATCGCTTCTTAACCAAGCCGTAATTGATAAACGTTGATGCTTTGCCAAAAGGACTTCATGCATTAAATCACTTTGGAATAAAGCGACACGATTGGGTTGAGGAGAAATGATGTGCCATTGGTCATGTTTGTCTTGTAAGCGTAATTCGCCTCCCCAATTGTCTTGCCACTGTTCATGCAAATAAAACACAGAAGAAATCATTCGACCGTTTTTACCTTGAGGATTATCACGATGCAGGGCATAAAATTCACCTGCGTTATAACAGGCAAAATGTGCTTCTATGTCTTTAATCCCTAAAAAGAAATTTCGATTCAATCCTGATGCTAACTGATTTAATTGGTGAATATGTTGCTGTGCTAAAGGTAGCTCATCATTAATCCAAAGAATGTGATCACTACGGATGTTGCTGACAATGCCGTTTTGAATCGCTGCATCACGAAAACGATTTAAATTTGCAGTACATTCATTGGACAATTCATGAACATAATGTTCAGGATAAGCATCATCGATCAGCGCAAAACCGTGCTGATCTAAATCATCTAAAATTTGATCGATATTCCAAGTCAAATCATCTAAATTTGGTTGCATAAAAGCACATCAATACAGCAAAAAAGAAGAGGTCTCTATCTTAGAGTAATCGAAGTGCAGTGAAGAAATATTTTTTCGTGCTAAAATGTGCGTTGAACTTAGGAATTTATCTGAACATGAATTATCGTCACCATTTCCATGCAGGCAACTTTGCCGATGTCATGAAACATGTGTTATTGCTGCAACTTTTATCACGTCTCAATGCAAAAGATAAACCTTATCGCTATGTCGATACGCATGGCGGTGCTGGTAAATACGATTTATCGACTTCAGCTGCGCAGAAATCTGGTGAATTTTTAAATGGTATTCATCGTTTGGTGAAACTTGATGATTCAATCAAGCGTCAAGCACCAGAAGGTGTTCAACAATATTTGAAAATTGTTGAGGACATGCGTCAAGCTTCAGGTAAAGGAGCTTATCCAGGCTCACCTTGGTTTGCTTTAGAAGGTATGCGTGAAATAGATAAAGCGACAATTTTTGAAATGCAACGTGATGTATTTCAACAGCTCTATATGAACATTCGTGATCGTCGTGCTGGTTTGCATGAGCGTGATGCTTACGAAGGTTTGTTGGGTGTGATTCCACCAAAAGAAAAACGTGGTTTGGTGATGATCGATCCACCTTATGAGCTTGAGCGTAAGGATTTCCCACAACTTGTAGAGTTGTTGGTTGCTGCTTATAAGAAATGGCCTACAGGTGTATTTGCAGTTTGGTATCCGATTAAAGATCGCGCAATGATTGATCGTTTTGAAAAGAAAATGATGAAAACAGGAATTCGTCGCCAATTGGTTTGCGAAATTTGTGTATGGCCTGATGACACGCCTGTTGGTTTAAATGGTTGTGGTTTGTTGGTGATTAATCCACCATGGAAGTTCTCTGAAGATGCTGACGAAGCATTGCAGTGGTTGTTCCCACATTTACGCATGAGTGAAAATGGTGGACATGCTGCGGTTCGTTGGTTAGTTGGCGAATAAGACAAAATTTAGAAGATAAGGTTACAGCTAGGATAGACGAGAATGACAAATATAAATAAACCTGAGAGTGAAACTTCTACAAAAGACATCGCTTTTGATGTCATCACTTTCGAGGTGGAAGAAGAAGAACACACTCAAGAAGGACAAAAGGTCAAACGTCGTGGGATTTATCTGTGGCCGAATCTAATCACGACAGCAGCATTGCTGTCGGGATTCTATTCCATTATTGCCAGTATGAATGGTGATTTTACTCAAGCTATTTATGCGATTTTTCTGGCTGCACTGTTAGATGGTTTAGATGGTCGTGTTGCACGTGCGATTGGCGCACAAAGTGCATTTGGTGAGCAGTACGACTCTTTATCAGATCTTTTAGCCTTTGGTGTTGCGCCTGCGATTTTAATGTACAGCTGGAGCTTGCATGATTTGGGCCGTATCGGTTTGGCTGCGTGTTTTGTTTATACCGCTTGTGCAGCATTTCGTTTAGCTCGTTTTAATGTGCAAATTGGGGTTGTCGATAAACGTTACTTTATTGGTGTTGCAAGTCCGCTCGCAGCGATTATGATTATAAGTATGGTTTGGGTTGGACGTGATTTCCCTGCTATATTTGATTTAAAAGAAACAGGGATTCAAGTTTGGAATGCGGTTCTGATTGTTGCCGTTGGCTTGTTGATGATTTCCAACATTAAATATTATTCGTTTAAGACTGTAGACCGTAAGCGCGTTCCGTTTGTCGTTTTACCGATTGCTGTATTTATATTTGCAGCGATCACTTACAACATTCCAGTGGGTATTTTGGTGATCTCAATCATCTATGCGCTCTCAGGATTTGTAACAACCTTCTTAGCAAGGAATCAAAATATATAGATAAGAAAAGGAGCTCGATATGCAGTTGTTCATGAACTTATCTGAAGAATCACAACAACTCGATCAAGCTCCATTTCCTTTGAAGCTTGATTTTCATGCGCCGAAAGGACGTTATAAAATCATTCATCAAGCATTGATCCTTCCAGATTTAAACGCTCCACTTCATTACTTCAATTTTTCAACATTAATTGGTCAGCCCAATGTCCCAATGTTGCGAAATGATTCAGCAATTCAAACGACAGCATTAGATACAGTTTCCACTCTTGCTACCATCAGTCCACATATGGTGGGGCATGCACACCATTATTCATTGGAAAAAGACTGCCAGCTGAGAGATGATTATTATCAATTTGCAGATGAAGCACTTTTAACGGGGCAAGTTCCTAAATTTAAATTAAATCGTAAAGATGATGAGCTGAGTTTTGATTTTGATATTGAACTTCAGCCATTGTTGTCGCAATTTTCTAAATTAAGAATAGGATTATTTGATCATTGGTCATTGATGTGTCATTGCCAAGGTCAACTCAAATATAAAGATCAACATTACGAGATTGATCAATTTGGTGCTTTTGAATATGCACGTTCAGTCAATGTTCCTTATTTACCCTTACACTTTTTTACATATCAAGTCATTAATCTATCCAATCAACGTCAATTGCTTCTGAGCCATATTCGAAATGGTTTTAATCAAATTGTACAGTCACGCTTATATTTGAAAAATTTTAGTCAGAGCACCGTTGAGCTGTTCGATGATTATGTTTATTTCAGAGTGCACCGGGTTTATCCCAAAGTCACCACACCCAATGGGCAAGAGATGTATTTGCCGCGAATGTTTGAATGGTGTTTTGAAACAAACAAGAAAAAAATAATCATCCAATGTGAAAGCCGTGGTGATTTTAAATTTGGTCTTGCTGCGGGCTTTGTTGGAAGTTTTAGTTATCAAGTACAGATTGATGATGAGACCGAAGAGGGCAGTTCTGGTTATTGTGAATATATCGATTGTCGACCTTTAAAGTGGCAAGAAAAAGATGAAACTGAAAAATTGCAGCAACAAATCATGCAAATTGCACCATGTGCGCTTAAAAAATAGCTAAAAAAACGATAAATATGCACTTTTTGTTGAATAAATAATCAAGCAGTACTTTTTCTTGAAAATGGGGGTTGCAACGCATGTGGAATGCTGTAGAATGCACATCCATCGGCGGTGATGTTAAATAAAACTTCTGATAAATCAATAACTTGATTGAATGATTTAAGATTTCTGCGAGAGATTTTAAAGATTTAAAAAAGATGATTTGTTAAGGAAAATATTTAGTTGAACTGGTTGACTTTCTAGAGATAGAGAGTAATATAGCCGACCTAGCTTGCTACTGACGAAGTAACAAGAAGATCATTAAGAGATTATGAAGAACAACTTGTGTGGATTTTTACTGGTTGATTGATCGAAATTATTTTCATTGATTGATGGTAGAAATTACTCGAAGTTTATTTGAGAAATTAATGTCAGAAAATTGATGAGCCAAGATTGGCGCCCTTTAAGGCGCTACGAAGTATTAAACTGAAGAGTTTGATCATGGCTCAGATTGAACGCTGGCGGCAGGCTTAACACATGCAAGTCGAGCGGGGGAAGGTAGCTTGCTACCTAACCTAGCGGCGGACGGGTGAGTAATACTTAGGAATCTGCCTATTAGTGGGGGACAACATCTCGAAAGGGATGCTAATACCGCATACGCCCTACGGGGGAAAGCAGGGGATCTTCGGACCTTGCGCTAATAGATGAGCCTAAGTCGGATTAGCTAGTTGGTGGGGTAAAGGCCTACCAAGGCGACGATCTGTAGCGGGTCTGAGAGGATGATCCGCCACACTGGGACTGAGACACGGCCCAGACTCCTACGGGAGGCAGCAGTGGGGAATATTGGACAATGGGGGGAACCCTGATCCAGCCATGCCGCGTGTGTGAAGAAGGCCTTTTGGTTGTAAAGCACTTTAAGCGAGGAGGAGGCTACTTGGATTAATACTCTGAGATAGTGGACGTTACTCGCAGAATAAGCACCGGCTAACTCTGTGCCAGCAGCCGCGGTAATACAGAGGGTGCGAGCGTTAATCGGATTTACTGGGCGTAAAGCGTGCGTAGGTGGCCAATTAAGTCAAATGTGAAATCCCCGAGCTTAACTTGGGAATTGCATTCGATACTGGTTGGCTAGAGTATGGGAGAGGATGGTAGAATTCCAGGTGTAGCGGTGAAATGCGTAGAGATCTGGAGGAATACCGATGGCGAAGGCAGCCATCTGGCCTAATACTGACACTGAGGTACGAAAGCATGGGGAGCAAACAGGATTAGATACCCTGGTAGTCCATGCCGTAAACGATGTCTACTAGCCGTTGGGGCCTTTGAGGCTTTAGTGGCGCAGCTAACGCGATAAGTAGACCGCCTGGGGAGTACGGTCGCAAGACTAAAACTCAAATGAATTGACGGGGGCCCGCACAAGCGGTGGAGCATGTGGTTTAATTCGATGCAACGCGAAGAACCTTACCTGGTCTTGACATAGTAAGAACTTTCCAGAGATGGATTGGTGCCTTCGGGAGCTTACATACAGGTGCTGCATGGCTGTCGTCAGCTCGTGTCGTGAGATGTTGGGTTAAGTCCCGCAACGAGCGCAACCCTTTTCCTTATTTGCCAGCGGGTTAAGCCGGGAACTTTAAGGATACTGCCAGTGACAAACTGGAGGAAGGCGGGGACGACGTCAAGTCATCATGGCCCTTACGACCAGGGCTACACACGTGCTACAATGGTCGGTACAAAGGGTTGCTACCTAGCGATAGGATGCTAATCTCAAAAAGCCGATCGTAGTCCGGATTGGAGTCTGCAACTCGACTCCATGAAGTCGGAATCGCTAGTAATCGCGGATCAGAATGCCGCGGTGAATACGTTCCCGGGCCTTGTACACACCGCCCGTCACACCATGGGAGTTTGTTGCACCAGAAGTAGGTAGTCTAACCGTAAGGAGGACGCTTACCACGGTGTGGCCGATGACTGGGGTGAAGTCGTAACAAGGTAGCCGTAGGGGAACCTGCGGCTGGATCACCTCCTTAACGAAAGATTGACGATTGGTAAGAATCCACAACAAGTTGTTCTTCATGAAGATGTATCTGAGGGTCTGTAGCTCAGTTGGTTAGAGCACACGCTTGATAAGCGTGGGGTCACAAGTTCAAGTCTTGTCAGACCCACCATTCTGACTAACGCAGTATGAAAGTACTGAGGCGAACAGAGCGTAAAGATATATCGAATCTATAGATGATAAGCTGGGGACTTAGCTTAGTTGGTAGAGCGCCTGCTTTGCACGCAGGAGGTCAGGAGTTCGACTCTCCTAGTCTCCACCAGAGTTTCGAAATAACAAAGCAACGCTTTGTCGAAACGCAAGACAAGCAGCTACGCTGCGCGTAGTGTTTGATCATATAAGTACTGCTTTGCGCAGGCTTTAATCGAACGAAGTCGTAGATTATAGAATTTAATAAGAAGTTAGCGTAATATGCGCGTCTTGTTAACTTCTGTGATTTATCACAGTTGACCACGATCTGACGAAGACGTGGTGAATCATTAACAGAATATATTTGAGTTGAAATAATTTGTTCAAACTCATACAAAAGCGGAAACGAAGTAACGCAAGTTAAGTGAGTTTGAGAGAAATTAACTGAATCAAGCGTTTTGGTATATGAATCTAATTGAAGCTGTATAGTGCTTAAGTGCACAGACGCCAACTGTATGATTGACTAAGAAATTGGTTGATCTGTTGCTTATCCTGCTTGTAGGGATGAACGACTGTTTGGGGTTGTATAGTCAAGTAATTAAGTGCATGTGGTGGATGCCTTGGCAGTCAGAGGCGATGAAAGACGTAATAGCCTGCGATAAGCTTCGGGGAGGCGGCAAATATCCTGTGATCCGAAGATTTCTGAATGGGGAAACCCACCGATCAAAGGTCGGTATCGTATGATGAATACATAGTCATACGAGGCGAACGAGGGGAAGTGAAACATCTCAGTACCCTTAGGAAAAGAAATCAATTGAGATTCCCTCAGTAGCGGCGAGCGAAAGGGGAAAAGCCCATTAAGTCATATCAGCTTTAGTGGAACGCTCTGGGAAGTGCGACCATAGTAGGTGATAGTCCTGTACACGAAAGGGCTGATATGATGATGTCGAGTAGGGCGAGGCACGTGAAACCTTGTCTGAATATGGGGGGACCATCCTCCAAGGCTAAATACTCCTGACTGACCGATAGTGAACCAGTACCGTGAGGGAAAGGCGAAAAGAACCCCTGTGAGGGGAGTGAAATAGATCCTGAAACCGCATGCATACAAGCAGTGGGAGCCGACTTGTTCGGTGACTGCGTACCTTTTGTATAATGGGTCAGCGACTTACATTCAGTAGCAAGGTTAACCGCATAGGGGAGCCGTAGAGAAATCGAGTCTTAATAGGGCGTTTAGTTGCTGGGTGTAGACCCGAAACCAGGCGATCTATCCATGAGCAGGTTGAAGGTTGGGTAACACTAACTGGAGGACCGAACCCACTGTCGTTGAAAAGCCAGGGGATGACTTGTGGATAGGGGTGAAAGGCTAATCAAGCCTGGTGATAGCTGGTTCTCCCCGAAAGCTATTTAGGTAGCGCCTCGGACGAATACCATTGGGGGTAGAGCACTGTTTCGGCTAGGGGGTCATCCCGACTTACCAAACCGATGCAAACTCCGAATACCAATGAGTACTATCCGGGAGACAGACTGCGGGTGCTAACGTCCGTAGTCAAGAGGAAAACAATCCAGACCGCCAGCTAAGGCCCCAAAATCATAGTTAAGTGGGAAACGATGTGGGAAGGCATAGACAGCTAGGAGGTTGGCTTAGAAGCAGCCACCCTTTAAAGAAAGCGTAATAGCTCACTAGTCGAGTCGGCCTGCGCGGAAGATGTAACGGGGCTAAAACTATGTGCCGAAGCTGCGGATTTGCAATTTATTGCAAGTGGTAGGGGAGCGTTCTGTAAGCCGATGAAGGTGGATTGAGAAGTCTGCTGGAGGTATCAGAAGTGCGAATGCTGACGTGAGTAACGACAAAACGAGTGAAAAACTCGTTCGCTGAAAGACCAAGGGTTCCAGTCCAACGTTAATCGGGGCTGGGTGAGTCGACCCCTAAGGCGAGGCCGAAAGGCGTAGTCGATGGGAAATTGGTTAATATTCCAATACTTCTGTGTAATGCGATGAGAGGACGGAGAAGGTTAAGTCAGCCTGGCGATGGTTGTCCAGGTGAAAGGTTGTAGGCATGTATCTTAGGCAAATCCGGGGTACTCTATGCTGAGAACTGATAGCAAGCTAATTTATTAGCGAAGTGGCTGATACCATACTTCCAGGAAAAGTCTCTAAGCTTCAGTTACACAGGAATCGTACCCGAAACCGACACAGGTGGTCAGGTCGAGTAGACCAAAGCGCTTGAGAGAACTCTGCTGAAGGAACTAGGCAAAATGGTACCGTAACTTCGGGAGAAGGTACGCTGTCGACGGTGATTCCCCTTGCGGGATGAGCTATTGACAGCCACAGAAACCAGGCCCCTGCAACTGTTTATTAAAAACATAGCACTCTGCAAACACGAAAGTGGACGTATAGGGTGTGATGCCTGCCCGGTGCTGGAAGGTTAATTGATGGGGTTAGCGTAAGCGAAGCTCTTGATCGAAGCCCCAGTAAACGGCGGCCGTAACTATAACGGTCCTAAGGTAGCGAAATTCCTTGTCGGGTAAGTTCCGACCTGCACGAATGGCATAATGATGGGGGCGCTGTCTCCAGCAGAGACTCAGTGAAATCGAATTCGCCGTGAAGATGCGGTGTACCCGCGGCTAGACGGAAAGACCCCGTGAACCTTTACTGCAGCTTGACATTGAACTTTGATCTTACTTGTGTAGGATAGGTGGGAGGCTTTGAAGTCGCGACGCTAGTTGCGATGGAGCCAATCTTGAAATACCACCCTGGTAATATTGAGGTTCTAACTCTGCTCCATAATCTGGAGCGAGGACCATGTCTGGTGGGTAGTTTGACTGGGGCGGTCTCCTCCTAAAGAGTAACGGAGGAGTACGAAGGTGCGCTCAGCGTGGTCGGAAATCACGCGTAGAGTATAAAGGCAAAAGCGCGCTTAACTGCGAGACCCACAAGTCGAGCAGGTACGAAAGTAGGTCTTAGTGATCCGGTGGTTCTGTATGGAAGGGCCATCGCTCAACGGATAAAAGGTACTCTGGGGATAACAGGCTGATACCGCCCAAGAGTTCATATCGACGGCGGTGTTTGGCACCTCGATGTCGGCTCATCTCATCCTGGGGCTGAAGCAGGTCCCAAGGGTATGGCTGTTCGCCATTTAAAGAGGTACGCGAGCTGGGTTTAGAACGTCGTGAGACAGTTCGGTCCCTATCTACCGTGGGCGTTGGAAATTTGAGAGGATCTGCTCCTAGTACGAGAGGACCAGAGTGGACGAACCTCTGGTGTACCGGTTGTGACGCCAGTCGCATCGCCGGGTAGCTATGTTCGGAAGGGATAACCGCTGAAAGCATCTAAGCGGGAAGCCTACCTCAAGATAAGATTTCCCAAGGACTATATGTCCTCTAAAGAGCCGTTGAAGACTACAACGTTGATAGGTTGGATGTGGAAGCATAGTGATATGTGAAGCTGACCAATACTAATTACTCGTGAGGCTTGACTATACAACACCCAAACAGTTGTTGTATAAAGCTCGATTGATTCGAAATCAAACGATCAAACTTGATTTAGTTAGATAAAGCGCTAAACTGAACGAATTAAAGAAACTCAAGTATCTCTGTTAATCACTCATTTGGAAAAACACTTAGCATAAAGGTAAGACTAAGCGAGTATCCATAAACAGTTGTGCTGGCGACAATAGCAAGAGTGAACCACCTGATCCCTTCCCGAACTCAGAAGTGAAACCTCTTCGCGCTGATGGTAGTGTGGCGTTTGCCATGTGAGAGTAAGTCATCGCCAGCTCATTATTCGAAATCCCCCTCTACGAAAATGTAGAGGGGGATTTTTTTAGGCCTTTTTTTTATGGAATGTTTATGCGAATAATTGAGTGAAGTAGTTAGCATGAGATTTAGCGGGAGTATTTATTGTAATGTAAGTTCCATAAACTATAAATTTTTAATAATGGAATGAGAATTAGAATCCAGTATGATGATTAAGTTTTATTCTTTTTATGGATAAAATATTGATAATTTAAAATAATTTAATTTGGGGTTAAATCATGCTGGGAATTTTACTTTTCTTTTTACTTGTAATGTTGCTTATCTATTTTCCAGTTAAGATCGTTGCTGAAAAATTTGGTGCAGAAAGAACAAATTTTTTGAGTATCATTTGCGCCATCATTTTAAATGGGGTCATTCAAGCATTTTTGATTAAAAAACTTCAAAATGAGATGGTTGTTTTTATCGTGATGATATTCATTTCAGCATTGGTTTATCAGTTTATTCTCTCAATCGAAAATTTTAAAAAAAGCTTGTTGGTTTCCATTGTCAGTCAGGTCATTATCTTAATTTTATTATGTATCTTGCTTGTTATTGGTATTGGGTTTGCAAAAGTTTAGTGCAAAAAAAACTCATCTGCGGCTTTTGTAAGTTTAAATATATGCAAATATCAATTAAACCGTTCCAGTACTATTGCTGAAAGGATAATTGATATCTTGTATCTAGAAGCTGTTTGCCAATCTGGCATTGACCAAGCTAATCAATCTTAACCAATGGGTAAAGCTGGCTTTTAGACTGCTTTAAGCTGCCGTCTGGCATGTTTTAAAGCTGTACGTAAACCTTCTTCTAAGGTTGGATGATAAAATGGATTATCCAAGACTTCATCTACTGTTAACTTTTGCCCCACCATCCATGCCAGTAAATGTGCAAGATGTTCAGCAGATTGAATAAAAAGTTCGGCACCTAAGAGCTTTCTAGTTTTGATATCAACATAGACTTCAACACCACCCTGATTTTTACCATTGACTATTGCTCTACCTTGCTTTTCATAAGAGGCATAACCAGTGACAAAAGCTGTTTTTTGATGGGTTAAGCTTTTGAAATTCTGTCCTACGCCAGCCATTTCAGGTGAACTGAACATAATGCCTAAGGGTGTAAGTGTTTTAATATTTTTTAGTTTAGAAAAGTTTAAACAGTTTTGAACAGCTTGACGTCCTTCATGTGCAGCTTCGTGTTGAATGGGGGTTGATGTAAATGCATCACCGACAACAAAAATTGGGAGCTGTGCAAGTTGTTTAGTATGCGGGTCAATTGGAAGTTTTGTAATATCTGAAAATGAAGTATCAATATTCTGAAGTTTTAGGGTGTTTAATAAACTGTCACGACCTGTAGCGACTAATAGATAATCCGTGATTAATTGTTGAGATTGACCATGCTCAGTGAATTCAATTTTAACTTTATTTCGGTATTTTTGAACATGTTCAGGCAGAACTTTAAATTTGATATTCAATTCATTACTCAGTACTTCAATGGCATTTTTTTGCAATGTTGGACTGGTTAGAGAACCGACTTTTTCACTACGTGCAAAAACCGTTGTTTCAACGCCTAGACGGTGCATAGCTTGCGCTATTTCAATCGCAATCACGCCACTGCCGATTACCGCAAGTCGTTTAGGTAGTTCATTTAGTTCGAAGATTTGGTCAGATGTGATGAGTAGATCACCAAGTGATTCTTTCCATTCACGATTAAAACTTGGTGTAGAGCCTACTGCAACAATAAAACTTTTGGCTTGATATTTTTGATTTGCTACTTGAACTGTTTGGGCATCAATGAATTCAGCTTTACCAGAAATCTTATGCGATTTTTCCCAGCTATTTACATCTTTTAATGTGGCTTTGGTAAAACGGTCACGAAGGCTTTGCACATGTTGCATGACATGAGATGTGTCAATTTGAGCTTTTACAGTGAGTTCAACTTCATCTGCATGTTGAATATCATAAACACGATTGGCGGTGGAGATTAAGATTTTACTTGGCATACAACCGACCCGAGCACAGGTTGTGTCCCATGAGCCATCATTAATAATTAAAATATTTTGTGTTTTCTTAATCGCTTCTTTATAAGCTGCAATGCCTGCTGTTCCAGCACCGATAATAATAATATCGTACATAGATTTTGTTTCTTAGACTCATGATCTACTACTATATAAAAAATAACGCCGAAGTGAGCATTGCTTTGTAATGATTTATATACAATAAAAATTAAAGTTAAAATGAAAAAATGTGCGCATCTTCTTGTGTAGATTAAATTCTAACACATAAAAAAATGACGCTAAAAGCGTCATTTTTATTTATAGACCAGCACCGACGTTGACACCCACCGTTGGACGTACATTCATAGAGCTACAACTGGCCAATATAAAACTACAGATAAGAAGAACAATCAATTTATTCATTTAACAGACCCAATGATTTTGCTCGATTAAATAATACTGTTGAACGACTTCCAGATTTGCATACTAATAGTATAGGTTTCGGTAGACTGTTGTAATATTTCGCAAATTCTTGAGCATCACTGTCTGTAATTTGCCCCGAAGTGACAGGTTGGTAAATCAAACTGACATGCGATTGTTCGGCAATATTTCTAAGCTCATTGGCTGTAATAGTATTGCCTTGTTCATGATCTGGACGATTTACAATGACCGATTTGAAACCTTGATCAAGCAAGCTTTTAAATTTTTCAGTGGTCATTTGCCCTGTTACACTGACACGGTCATTCAGTGAGCGACTTAAGGTGTCAGTGTTACAAAATGCAAATGTTGAAGTCACGAATAAAACGCTACAAAGCAAACAACGAATAGCGCTTTTAGTCATCTAAAAGATCCATTTGTTTTGCAATTTGATAGAGATTGTTTGAACGATTACCTGTACGGCAAAACATTAAAACAGGTTTTGGAAGTTCATTGAAGTGATTGGCAAAAGCACGAACATCAACTTCAGTAATTTGACCCGCAACAACCGGTTGATAAACATAATCAATACCCAGAGCGCGTGCAGTTTCTTCAATTTGTGCGCTGGTTGGTTGGTCTGGACCACCTTCCATATCAGGACGGTTATTGATGACAGACTTAAAGCCTTTTTCTGCAACTTGAGTTAGTTGTTCAGGGGCAATTTGACCTGCAAAGCCAACATTATCACTCATTTTGCCACTCCCACGATCTGATAAAATGGATATGCTAATATCATAGCACTAAGCATCGTTTTGTGAGGTGAGCCAATCAGAATAAATTTTAAAAAATAATGAAAATTTCATGCAGGGAGTGCAATGAAATGAAAATGTATACCTATAGGGTTGAGCCGCTTTATGTTCAAAGTGGTGATGACACCATTGCTTGTGATTATTATCGTCCTCAGAATATCCATAAACCTGCTGTCATCATTATGGCACACGGATTTGCAGGTTTACGTCATTTTCAATTGATTCCTTATGCGCAAAAATTTGCTCAGGCAGGTTATGCAGTCATCCTTTTCGATTATCGGTGTTGGGGAGGGAGTACAGGTCAGCCACGTGAATTAGTTTCATTAGAATGGCAATTGGAAGATTGGCAAAAAGTCATCGCTTATGCTGCTCAGCAGAAAGATTTAGATGTTCACCATATTGTGCTCTGGGGCACAGGACTCAGTGGTGGTTATGTCTTAAAATTAGCGGCTGAAATTCGAAATATCTTTGCAGTCATCTCTCAAGTACCCTACTTAGATGGCGTTGAGAGCATGAAACTGTTCCCCATCAAGCAACTTCCCAAAGCACTAAAATTATCGAGCCAAGACTATATGGGCAGTAAAATTGGATTAAAACCGATTACTTTTCCAGTGGTTCATCCTTATGCACTGAGCTTCTTTCCCTGCAAAGATGGATATCAGGGATATATGTCAATTATTAATCCTGATTATTACTGGAGTGGGGAAGTACCCGCGCGTGCTTTTTTCCAATTGGCACGTTTTCGACCAATACAATATTGCACGGATTTACATAAACCAGTATTACTCATTGCGGCAAGACATGATCAGCTGACTCAGATCCATTTGTGCCGTGAGCTCGCAACCAATATGGCAACAAATACAGATTATATTGAATGGGATATGTCACATTTTGATATTTATCATGAACCATGGTTGCAAAAAGCAATTTCAACTCAATTAAAGTTTTTAGAACGTTATATTGGAGTGAGTTAAATGATTATTGTCTGCCCATCATGTCATGCGAAAAATCGTGTTCCTGAAGAAAAAATTGAATCTCAGCCCAGTTGTGGTCAATGTCATCAACCCTTAATTCCACTTGCTCCAATAGAATTGAATGAACAAAATTTTAGTACTTTCGTCACCCATAGTGATTTGCCGATTTTAATCGACTTATGGGCGGAATGGTGTGGTCCATGTAAAATGATGGCGCCACATTTTGCTGAAGTTGCGAAACATAATCCAAAGGTGATTTTTGCTAAAATTGATACTGAAGCAAATCCACGTTTAAGTAGTGCATTTAATGTACGCAGTATTCCCACTTTAGTTTTGATGAATAAAACCAACGAACTTGCTAGAATAAGCGGAGCTTTACGTGCTAATCAGTTGCAAGAATGGTTAGATCAACAATTAAATGCTCACAGCTAATGTCAAATTCCGGAGTTAATGTGTCAGATACTCATGTAAGCCCAGAAGGTACACTTTCCCTTCAAACCATTGCTATGCCTGCAGATACCAACTGGAGTGGTGATGTATTTGGTGGTTGGATTGTTTCACAAATGGATTTGGCTGGAGCAATTCACGCAGAGCGTTTCAGTAAGGGACGTTGTGCGACGATTTCAATTAACCAAATGACATTTTTAGTTCCCGTAAAAGTGGGTGATGTCATTACGTGTTACACCAAAATTTTAAAAGTGGGCAATACTTCAATTCAAATGCAAATTGAGGTTTGGGATAGTCATGATAGCTCACGCCCAGCAAAACGCGTAACAGAAGGGGTATTTACCTTTGTTGCCGTGGATGTGAAAGGTGGAAAGCGTCAAATTCCGGAAGATGTGAAGCAAAAATTTTTAGAATCACAATCGGCTTAAGGTCGCATAAAAATCCCAATAAATCATTGGGATTTTTTATTTATATTTGGGTTTTCTTAAAACATAGTATTGGTGTTGGCTGCTTTTTCAGGAACTTGTTGCTGAACATCCCAATGCTCAACAATTTTACCGTTTTCAACACGGAAAATATCGACCACTGCCACGCCAAGATCTTGTTCATTTTCAGTTGAATGTACGTGTAAAAAGACCAGATCTCCCTCAGCTACAGCACGTTTAATCACATTTTTAGCTTTTGGATTTTGTTTAAAATATCCTGTGAAGTAGTCAACAAAGGGTGCTTTACCATCTGGTACATGCGGATTATGTTGAATGTATTGATTGCCAATGTATAGGTCTGAATATTCTTTAACTTGATGCTTAATGAATACTCCTTCATAAAAATCTGTGACGATCTTTTTATTACGTTCAGCTGTTTGCTGTGCAGAAATAGCGTCTAGGGTGTTTCCAGTTACGGCAGCAGCCACTTGTTGTGGATGATTGCTACATCCAACACAGAAAAGGGACAAAGCGAGGGAAGACAGGACTAGCGTTTTTTGTAAAGAAATTATATTCATTGTTAGGCTCAATATTTTTTTAAGCTTATATTTTGAGCTGATTGAACATCATTTTCCACTATAAAAAAATGATTTTTTGTAAAAATTACACTTACTTATAGGTAAGTGTAATAGTATTCAAATACAGTTTATTGCGTGAATTTTAAGATTTATTCAGTGAACTTTTAGCCACCCAAGCCCAGAGCATTTGGCATTGAATGGGTGCTTCACCAGATTCATCTGTCACGATGACATTGACTAAGGTTTCACCTTTATCACTATGTTGCATGGCATTGATTTGTTCATCTGTCAGCGTAGCTGTAGCAGTCAACGCACCTTTGGATGGACGTTTAAAATCGACATGCAGGCTTTTGATGAGCACGATTGAGCTATCTGGGACATTCATGCCAGTTACAAAACCTGTTGCTGTTTCCGCAATAAGTGCCATTGCGCAGGCATGCACTTGACCGATGTGGTTTTGCATAGCTTTGTGGTTTTCGAGTTTGACTACAACTTTTGAATGGCTGACTTCCAAATAACGAATCTTGGCTGTACCCACCATAGGAACGACTCGACCAAACACTTTACTTAGTACAGTGCTTCGAATTCCTTTGGGAAATTTTGAAGTCGCTTTAACAAGTTTAGATAAACGGTTGGTCTGAGTCATATCAACATTCCTATGTTTGGTTTTATGTTTTATTCAAAAGAGATTAATCTTTGAAATTATTAAATTGTAGTGGGATACCAAATTGTTGTTCTTTTAAGAACGCCATAACTTGTTGTAATGTATCGCGCTTTTTATCAGTCACACGAATCTTATCACCCTGAATTGAAGATTGCACTTTGATGCCACTTTCTTTAATGGCTTTATTAATTTTTTTTGCGGTATCTGAGTCAAGACCATCTTTCAATTTAATCACTTGAATGACATTTTTTCCTGAAGCAGTCATTTTTTGTGGATCAAGTGCCTGAATATCAACTTTACGTTTGAAGAAATGATTTTCCAGCATGTTATAGACTTGCTCGCATTGGAAATCACTCTCAGTTGAGATTTTAATTTCTTTATTTTTTTCACTCAGTTCAATTTTGACGTCTTGACCACGGAAATCGAAACGCGTTGCAATCTCTTTTTCAGTGTTTTGAACTGCATGATTAACTTCAAAAATTTCTAATTCAGATACAATATCGAAAGAAGGCATAGTTTAGACCTTTACAAAGGGAAAGAATATCTGAGATGCTAGGGATGTTTTCTTCATTTGCCAAGTGTTGTTTACATCAAAGGAGTGCACAATGATCCGTAAACAAGAAATTACAACATTTGAGTTCCCAGAAAATGCTGTTATCTGGGATGTTCGTGATGCAAAAGCTTATGCTGAAGGGCATGTGAAAGGGGCCGTAAATAAGCCCATTGACGCATTAACCCCAGAAAGTTTGACTCAGGTGGCTTCGGATCAATCGATATACATCCTATGTGGTGGCGGAAGCAAAGCACCACGCGCGGCTGAAAAGCTCGATGGCTTTGATAGCTCCCGTGAGTACGTTGTTCTGATGGGGGGCACCCGTGCTGTTCGTGATGCAGGTATTGCATTAGAACAAAGTTAAATAAAAAGCGCCGAAAGGCGCTTTTTTGTAAATAAATATAAAAGAAATTTTAATCAGCACGCATTTAAGCTGTTTATCTGAGTATGGCTGATAACATTAGCTTCTAGGCAATGTCTTTTGATAATAAGGTTTTTTCTGTTTAACTTTTTTCTGAAAACGAGTCACGCTCAATTTTTTAAATAACGAGCTCGGAACTAGACACGCTTCCCCCAAAATTTCAGCCACTAAAATTTCACTACACAGTGGAGCAAATAAAAATCCTTTAGAGCCTAAACCTGCCAAGGTATATATTTGATCTTGGTGATTGAATCTACCCAACAATGGAAAATAATCCAAACTTTGAGCGCGAACTGAAGCACGTCCATGCCATTCATCAACTGGTGCTAATTTTTGTGCATAGTTTGGAAAGACACTGTGGATAAGATCATAGTTATGCACATGATCTTCAGCTAAGACATCATCATCATCACGATTTGGATAGAACGATGCACCTAAAATTAAATGATCATCATCCAATTGCATACAATATCCACCATAACTATAGGCTTGATCTGGTTTTAAGGGATTATTATGGTTGTTGAGCCAACTGACCTGTCCACGAATGGGTTTTAATTTTGGGTAATCTGAAAAAAATTGTCCGCTGTTGATGGCCGTGCAGACAATGACATGATCGGCTTGATCAATTTCATTTTTATCTTGAAAGAGTTTTACTCGATCACCGTATTGCAAGACATTTGAAATCTGAGCGTGTTGAAACGTGATAAGCGGATGTTGAAGGATTTGATCTTTAAGTTGATGTGGAGAGACAGCACCAGCTTGAGTCAATGTTAAGCTCTCAAATTGAGTTTCAACACGACTTTGTGACGCTGATCGAGCTGCTAAAATTCCTTCAGGATATTGTTCTGCAAGCTGGAGTAGCTCATCCGCATTTTTGAGTGCCAGTTGATTGACTTCAATCGCGCGAAAAGCCTCAAATTTTTGATAATGTCGTAGTGCATGTTGCCATGCCAAAGTCATCAAATGTTCAGACGCTTGTTCAATTGGGCAGAGTTTTGGATTTAATAATGCCAAAGGATTGCCAGATGCCCCTGCTAGAGGCGCTGATTGGTCATAAATGCGCACTTGATGCCCACGTTGAGCAAACGCCCAGGCACATGATAAACCTGCTATTCCTGCGCCAATAATGGCGATTTGACGTGCTTGAGTGAGTTTAGCGATTTGAGCATTTTTTTTTTCAGCCGAATGTTCGACATCTAAACTGGGATTTAATGCTTTAGATACTTCGGGTGCCTGCCAAATGCCCTTAAGCATTTCACGTTTATGTCCAAAACCACGTGGACGGGAAATACTGACACCATGTTGTTTCAAGCCTCGTTTTAAAACACCCGCAACACTAAATGAAGCGAAAGTCGTTCCATAATCCGATAAGCGAATAATATGATTTAAAACATGCGCTTCCCACATGTCTGGATTACAAGATGGAGCAAAACCATCGAGAAACCATGCATTGACGGTGTGGGTTTTGACCATTTCAGGGAACATATCATGCGCATCACCTAACCATAGGTCAATGCTAAAGCGCTCTTCAGGAAATGATAAACGATGACAGCCTGCAATCGGGAGCGGGTATTTTTCGATGAGTTGGTCTGCCAATGGCTTAAGTTCAGGCCAAGCATTCAAAGCACGAACTAAATCTGACTTTTTCAGCGGAAATTTTTCCACAGAAATGGCATGCAAATGACTGTGATTGTTTGGTCGAATCTGTTGCCAAAGTTGCCATAAAGTTAGGATATTGAGTCCTGTTCCAAAACCTGTCTCTCCAACACTGAAATATTCAAAATCTGATAAATCGGCTAAGCGAGAGGGTAAGTCATTGCCATCAATAAAAACATGGCGTGTTTCGAGTAGACCATTGTCTTTTGAAAAATAGACATCCCCAAACGCTTTTGAAACAGGAATTTCAATTCCATCAATACACTGCCAATTTAAATCGGCAGTTTGTATGGCTTTAGACAAAACAATTAACCTTTAAAACATGCAAGAAATTTGAGTCATTACCATTGGCGACGACGTTTGGTGTAGATATAACTTGCCATTAAGAATCCACAGAAAATCCCCACTGCAATAGTTGCAGCCCCGTAAATAAACATCTGTGCGCTACGTTCACTTTGTAAAACTTCAATTTGTACCCCCAAATTGTCATTTTTCAATTGTAATTCTTGATTTTGTGACAATGCGTCTAAATTGGCTTTTTCAAGTTCTTGTAATCGAGTGGCTTGATCTTTGACCAATGCTTTAACTTTTGCATCATTGAGCGCTTTTTGCTTGGCAATTTGCTCAGCTGTGAGTGGTTTATTCTCAGTATCTGTTGTCGTCGGAGCAGCATTTGCATTTGGAATTGCAGTGCTTGTATTCGCAGTAGCAGCAACTTTAACTACTTGCGCTGTTTGATTGGCTACGGTTTTAATGACTTGAGTGGTTTGATTAATCACAGCAGTGGTTGAATGTTCTGTTCCAGACAAAGGAACGGCTGTGCTTGATTGTTCAACAGCCCAAGCTGTTGAACAAAGCAATGGTATACAACACAATGTTCGAATAACAATTCGCATCTTACTTTCCATGTGGTAGTGCTTTGTTAAATGGTTTGACATCAATGCTGGCGTAAATGCCTTCTTTTAAAAATGGTTCTTCTGCAATCCATGCATCTAATTCTTCACGTGTATCAAAGTCAAGAATAAGGGTGCTACCATAAAAACCAGCTTGTGGATTTTCACGATCTTTAGGCATTGCACCAGCCACAATGACTCGACCTTCAGCATCGAGTTTTTCTAAACGTGCCAGATGTTGAGGACGTACAGTAAGGCGTTTTTCTAAAGTACCTTCATGGTCGGTACAGGTAATTACAAATAAAGGCATGATTTGATCTCAATTGATTAAGAATGCACATTATTCTTCTGCAGATTTAAAGTGCTTTCGTAAGCAAAATAATATAACAGCAAGGTAAGTAAGCGATACGATAATATCGCCAAATGCGGTAAATTCTCCCCAATATTTACCTTGCATATATAAAAAGCCGAAGAAGTAATGCAATGCGGCCAATAAAAAGAACTGCCCACACCATGCCCAATTCAAACGAATCCATCCTTTAGGGCTTAAGTCCAACATCGAACCCAGCATTTTTTGAATAATGGGTAAGCGTTCTTTGTTGAAATATGGCGTGATTAAAAAACCTAGGCCAATTCCTACATTTAAAATCACTGCTTTAAGCTTAATATAGGTTACATCACTAAAAATAAGCGTTATTCCACCAAAAATCAAAGACATAATGACAATAAACCATTGCATTTTTTCCAGTCTAAATTTTTGTGCAAAGAATAAACAACCATAGACAACCAATGTCGAAATCAATAACGCACAGGTGGCAACAAGAATATGGTTTTGATCGGTATTGCCAGAGCTTCCGATTAATTCAAGCAATGGATGATGATTATTTTTTGGATCTGTCGTTTTATAAAAATAAAAGAAGATAATAATTGGTAGGTAGTCAAATAGCGCTTTCATGCTACAGTACGTAATCTAAGTTAGGTGACATAGCATAATACAAACTATGATTGGTGTCGATTTACATACACATAGTAATATTTCCGATGGAACGCTTGCTCCAGACTTACTTGTGCGAGCAGCTTTGGAAAAGGGCATTCATACACTGGCTTTGACTGATCACGATACCATGGACGGATTGTTTCAAGCCGAACAAACAGCACTTGATCATCCGATTCGAATCATTTCTGGCGTTGAAATTTCCAGCCAATGGTCCAGACCAACCACCAATAAAAACTATGGTGTGCATATTGTGGCCCTAAATATGCAAAATCCAGAGCCGCTATATCAGCTGCTACAACAACAAAAAAGAATACGTGCAGAGCGTGCAAAGCAGATTTGTGATTTACTGCTTCCATTGATCAATGTCGATATTTATGAAGATGTCTTGGCTTTGGTCGATCATGTGCCTGACCGTGTGACTCGTACCCATATTGCAAAAGTGCTGGTGGCAAAAGGTTTTGTTGCGCGTCCACAGCAAGCCTTTGATAAATACATCAAAGAAGGTAAAAAAGCCTACGTTAAATTTGATGGTTTAGGCTTAGAAGAAACCATTCGTGTGATTCATGAAAGCCAAGGTTTTGCAGTATTGGCGCATCCGACTCGTTATGATTTATCCGCCACCAATGTTCGCTGTCTGATTGAACTATTTGCTCAATATGGTGGAGATGCTGTAGAGCTTCCACCTGCAATAGAACCCGCTTCAACACGTCAAATGGTGGATCGGATGATTGCGCAATTTAATTTAAAAGTCTCAGTCGGCAGTGATTTTCATGGCGACAACATGCCATGGATCAAGTTGGGCAATATTCCGCGTGTCAAAGAAGGTCAAGTCGGCATTTGGGAAAGTTTTAAATAAAACTTTAAATAAAAAATTTAAAGGTCTTTCAAAATAAAGAGTCTAAAACATAAAAAACCTTCTCATATAGAAGGTTTTTTATTGTCATCAATCAGTCAAATCAGCCTGCAAAACCAAAGTGTTGCTTCAAAGCAAGTTATGATCTTGGGCTTGAATTGGTGGTGGTGTGGGTTTTCCTAAAGTCCCCAGCAGTTCAATTTCAATAGTACGAACCATAGAGTCCAAAGGTAAGTCATTACTTTGTGTACCAAAAGGCTCTTCGATTTCAGAGCTTAAGGCATCAAGTCCCAAAAATGTATAGGCTAAAATACCCACCAACAGCGGTGTTACCAAACCTAAAACAGAGCCTAAACTAAAAGGCAGCATAAAGCAGAAAAAGTAAACCGTACGATTCAGCAAAACTGAGTAAGCAAAGGGAAGAGGCGTCGTCGCAATTCGGTCACAGCCTGTTTGCACTAAACTTAATTCAGTGACATGTGCATTCATTTGGGTGTAAATGATGTCGGAAATTTCACCTTCTTTCAGCGCTTGCATCAGCTCCCATTGAATCAGACTTAAAGTATATTGGGGTGCATTGGCTTGTTGATAAAGCTGAGTTAATGCCTGAGGACTCATGCCACTGGTTTGTTGTAAAACGTCTGGACTAACAGTCTGATGACGTAAGCGATCACGAAGGACATTAGCAAAAACAATCACATGATGAATAATTCTTTCCCGTCGACCTTGAGGGAAAATACGGCAGTCTCGGTCAAAATGTCGAGCATTGGCAATTAGCATGCCCCAAAGTTTTCGAGCTTCCCACCAACGGTCATAACATGCACTATTTTTAAAGCCTAAAAAAATCGAAAGGACAACACCAATTAATGTGAATCCCACCAGTGGAATTTCAGGAAAACGATATAAGTCAATAAACTCGATACCACCGACAATGGCCGAAATCAGCATGACAAAACCGAGGGGTGGAAGGACTTTGGGTAAGATCGTTCCACGCCATGAAAATAATAATTTTAAGGTATCGCTTTGATCACGAACAATCATGAAAGTGAGGTCTATAATTTTTTATTGATCTTCACCACTTCAAAGAAACTTGTCAATGCTATTTCAAAGAAATACGGCTAAGAATACTCGAATTCATATTTTATCTCGCTTGAATAAAACCATGTTCCGCAAAGGAATACGAATCACTGGTCGAAATGATGATGTGATCGATCAATTTAATTTCAACAAGTGCACATGCCTGTGAAATGTCTTGGGTCACTTGTAAATCTTCAGGCGAAGGTTTGACCTTCCCTTGAGGATGGTTATGTGCAATCACAATTGCGGTGGCATGATGATGAATGGCATGGCGAAGCAAGGTATTTATCGAAATGTCACAATGGTTCAATGCACCATAAAATAGTTTTTTAAAATTAATTTTTCGAAGTTGTGCATCTAAACACAGCACAGCAAATACTTCCTGCCGTTCACCGAGCAATTCATAACGTAAATAATCACACATTAATGAAGATTGACTGAGGTCTGTGCCTTCATTGACATGATAATTTAAATAGCGCCGTCCGAGCTCTTTCACTGCCATTAATTGAGAATATTTGGTTGCACCAATACCATGAAACTGACTTAAGTCTTGGAGTGATGCATCAAAGATTGGGCTTAATCCGCCAAAATGTTGCAGTAAAATTCTTGCAAGTTCGACTGCTGAATGTTGCTGTGAACCTGATCGTAAAAAGATTGCCAGCAACTCAGCATCCGATAAACTCTGCGCACCTTGACTCAGAAGTCGTTCTCTCGGCCGTTCTTGTTCAGGCCATTGTTTTATTGATTTATTCATTATTATTCACTGTTTTAATTTATTCTACTTTTTGATGATTGCCCATCGAATCACTTGGGTTGATAAATATTTAATGCTATTGTGAGCGCCACTGCAACAGAAAGGTGGCCAGATAGTGAGCTTCGATCTCAGTGTATTTTCAAATAAAAATATTATCCTTGCGGTTACTGGTGGTATTGCTGCCTATAAAAGTGCCATTCTC
The DNA here is from genome assembly GCF_011578045.1 of Acinetobacter shaoyimingii. Lineage (NCBI taxonomy): Bacteria > Pseudomonadati > Pseudomonadota > Gammaproteobacteria > Moraxellales > Moraxellaceae > Acinetobacter > Acinetobacter shaoyimingii. The sequence goes on along the minus strand of NZ_CP049801.1, from coordinate 3,028,431 downwards.
GTTCGTCGATTAAAAGACTACGGTTTTAATGTACGTGTTGTGATGACTGAGGGTGCGCAAGCATTTATCACGCCATTAACCTTTCAAGCCCTGTCTGGAAATTCTGTCCATACTGAATTACTCGATCCCGCAGCCGAAGCGGGCATGGGGCATATTGAACTTGCACGTTGGGCAGATCTGGTTTTGGTTGCACCAGCAAGTTGCGATACTTTGGCAAAGTTTGCTGCGGGTTTAGCTGATGACTTACTGAGTACGCTTTATTTGGCGACCAATGCGCCTGTTTGGGTTGCACCTGCTATGAATCAACAGATGTGGGCTGCAAAACCGACTCAGCGCAATTTAAATACCTTAGTTGAAGATGGTGTACATGTGATTATGCCAGATGCTGGCTCACAAGCATGTGGAGATGTGGGTTTAGGTCGCATGCCTGAACCGGAAGATATTGCTGAACAAGTACGACAGTACTTTCATAAAGCACAACGTGCCATCGCAGAAAAATTTGGTTTATTGGCAGGTAAACGTGTCACGATCACTGCAGGTCCAACCCGTGAAGCGATTGATCCAGTACGTTATATCTCTAATCATAGTACGGGTAAAATGGGCTTTGCCATTGCCGCGGCATGCTATGCAGCAGGTGCAAAAGTCAATTTAATCGCAGGTCCTGTGAGTTTAGATACCCCCAATGGCGTGCATCGTATTAATGTTGCTTCAGCGATGCAAATGCTTGACCAAAGTATGCAACAACTTGAGCAGGGCTGTGACGTATTTATTGCGACAGCTGCAGTTGCCGACTACCGAGTTGCACAAGTAGCAGAACATAAAATTAAAAAAGCAGGCGATGAGCTGGCCGTATCTTTGGTAAAAAATCCTGATATTGTGGCGACCATTGCTCAGCAAGATCAACGACCATTTATGGTAGGTTTTGCGGCTGAAACGCAAAATATTGAAGCCTATGCAACAGGTAAACTAGTTTCCAAAAAGCTCGATATGATTGCATGTAACGATGTGTCTCGTGCAGACATTGGTTTTGCTTCTGATGAAAATGCCATGACCGTATTTTTTGCAGAAAAATATGATCTTGAAAAACGTGATTTGGAAAAGGCATCAAAGCAAGAAATTGCACAGCAATTGGTTGAAGCAATTCATGATGCTTTAAATCATGAGCTGTAATGATATAAGTTTGGATTTAACTCCTATTTTTGCTGGGTTATATTCATAGTAAAATTCATGTGAACTCGTTGAAAATGCAACCATCAAGGTTGCATTTTTATGTTATAAAACTTGTATTACAAATTAAACAACAATGAAAATAATTTAAGGAAAGTCCATGATAAAACGTCTGTATCTAATCATGATTTTGTTATTCGGCGTTGGACTGAATCAAACAGTGATAGCGGCAGGTTTGAAGCAACCGATGCAAGAGTTAAATGTAGCCTATAAAGCATTTAATGAAGCGCAAAATAATCAAGATGCTTCTAAAGCATTAACAGCAATGTATAACGCTACTTTAAACTCTAAGAAGCATTTACCATCGCAACTTGCACAATTACGAGCTGATGATGAACAAATTAAAGTTTATCGATTGATGCTCGATATGTTATTGGTCGATATTGACGAAGCGAAAAAACTGGTCGATGCCAATCGTCTGCTAGATGCAAAGAAAAATTTGGGAAAAATTGATGCCATTAAAAATCAAGGGCACCAGAAATTCAAATAAATGTATTGAACTTATGCAAGATTTTAGAAGCTCTTCGAACAATAAAAAAGACCGCAAAAGCGGTCTTTTTTATGTATGTGTACAAGCGAATTAAGCTTGACCTTCCACTGCAGCGGCTTGTGCGCGTTGCATATTTGCTTCAAATTCCGCATCAAAATTGATAGGTGTAAGAAGCAATTGAGGGAAGCTACCTTTAGTCACTAAGTCATTCACCGCTTCACGAAGGAATGGGAACAAAATATTTGGGCAATAAGCGCCTAAAATGTATGGTAAACGCTCTTCTTCGATTTGATCGATCAAGAAGATACCCGCTTGAGTTACATCAACAATAAACGCAGTTTCATCTGCATTTGTTGCTTGGACAACCACTTTTAAAGACACTTCGAAGTGCGTCGGGTCAATTTTTTCAGCAGCTGATGACAAGTTAATGTTCAGTTCAGGTTGCCATTCTTTAGTAAAAACTGATGCCCCAGGTACTTCAAAAGATAAATCTTTAGTGTAAATACGTTCTAAAGCGAGTTGTGGTTGAGCTTGTTGTTCTTCACTCATTATGTATTCCTTAATTAAACCGTATGATGAAACAATTATGATGCAAGCAATTCGTCTAGTTTGCCTTCACGCTCTAAAGCATAAAGTTGGTCAAAACCACCAATGAACTGATCTTTAATAAAAATTTGTGGCACAGTACGATGATTGGTCTTTTGCATAAGCTCAATACGAACTTCAGGTGATTCTTGAGATAAATTAATCTCTTTATATGCAATGCCTTTACGTTCTAGAAGCTGTTTTGCGCGAACGCAGTAAGGACATACTGATGTTGAATAAACAGTAACTTGTTCTGACATAATTCAGGTTCCTTAAGCTTTAGTGCCTTTAACCAATGGTAAGCCTTGAGCTTTCCAGTTACTTATACCGCCATCTAAACGATAGCTATCTGCATGACCGACTTGTTGAAGGGCAGTACCTGCAACTTGACCTAAATTACAAATAAAGACCAAAGGGCGATCAGATGCTTTTAACTCTTCAATATGACTTGAGATCTGGCTATATGGAATATTGCGGCTGCCACTAATGTGACCTTCACGGAAATCTTTCCCATCTCGAAGATCAATCAACATCGCATTTTTAGCTTTCACTAAAATACCCAAAGATTGTGGAGAAATTTTACGGCCATTACGGTGTCCTTCAAAAATAAAGAACAGCACCAATAAGGCACCTAAAATTGCAAATAAGAAGGGGTGATTCCCCATGAATTCCAACCAACGTTCCACAAATCACCTAATGACAAATTTAAACTGCGTAGAGTATAGCGTATATATATGGTGATCAAAATCACCGCTTCAAGTCTTGTCGATAAGAAAATTAATTTTTTTGTTGCGCTTCAGTGATTTCCTCAATTAAACGCAAATAACTCTCCAGTCGTCGAGATAAAATTTTATGTTCTTCAACAGCTTGCTTAATCGCACATTGTTTCTCATGAGTATGGGTACAATTACGATATTGGCAATGACCGATAAAATCTGCGATTTCAGGGAAACCGTTATCGATCTTATCAAGGTCGAGATGCCAAAGTCCAAATTCACGAATTCCTGGGGAGTCAATGAGTGCACCATTTTCACCAAAGCGAATCAAACGAGTGGATGTTGTGGTGTGTTGACCCAAGGCAGAATTGTCTGAAATGACGTTGGTTTTTTGTGCAGCATCCGGAATAATCGCATTGATTAACGTGCTTTTACCTACCCCTGATTGACCAACAAATGCCACTGTTTCACCATCGAGTCTTTGCTTTAAATCACTCAGATCGCCATTGGACTGAGTCAGCATAAACTCATAGCCTAATGCACGATATTCTTCGACCAGTTTTAAGCGAGGATCATCTTCGCCCTCAAGCAAATCGCATTTGTTCAAGACCAGTAATGCTGGAATATTGGCATCTTTACATGCCACCAAATAACGGTCGATGAGCGTCGGCGCAGGTTCTGGCAGTGGCGCAATAACAATAACAATGAGGCTGATGTTGGCAGCGACAGGTTTGACTTTGTGATAACGATCTGGACGGGTCAATAAAGAACGACGCGGATGAATCGCCGTGATGATACCCAGTCCCGTATTGGGATCTGCTTGCCATTTCACTCGGTCGCCCGTTACCAAAAGTTCTAAATTGGTTCGAGTATGACAGCGCCAAATACTGTCAAGTTCAATCGGTTTCCAGAATGGCTCAGGTTCACCATCCTGAACCACAGGCTTAAGGGGATGATCTTTGGGTGTTGAAAGCGCTTGGACTTCGAGTTGACGTCCATAATGTTGTACGACTAAACCTTCTAAATCGTTTGACGTATCTATATCTTCTTGACGTGTTTGATGTTGTTTCTGAATGCGGCGCTGTTGCTGCTCAGTTAAACGACGTTTACGAATTAGAGCCATTCATAACCTAAAAAACCATAACAATAAGATGGCAAAAATAGCATGATGAGGATGGGAATTACAGCCAAGATCTAATTAATTTGCTACTATTGATATTTTAATAGTCCAATAAGATTGCACTTTATGAGCAGCACCCCAGATACACGCTTGATTTGGATCGACCTCGAAATGACAGGTCTAGACACAGACAATGATAAAATCATTGAGATTGCCACCATTGTGACGGATGATCAGCTCAACATTCTTGCAGAAGGTCCAGTACTGGCAGTACACCAGTCAGACATTATTTTAAATGCAATGGATGAATGGAACACACGTCAGCATGGTCAGTCGGGGTTAATCGAACGTGTTCGTCGTAGTAAATTGACCGCTCAAGATGCAGAACAGCAAACTTTAGAATTTTTGAAAAAATGGGTGAATCCGAAATCATCACCGATGTGTGGGAATTCGATCTGCCAAGACCGCCGTTTCATGCACCGTTTGATGCCTGAGCTAGAGCAATTTTTCCACTATCGTAATTTAGATGTTTCTTCTGTAAAAGAGTTGGCAAAACGCTGGCGCCCAGAAATTATGAGTGGTTTGAAGAAAAATGCCTCTCATTTGGCGATGGATGATATTCGTGATTCAATCGCTGAATTGAAATATTACCGACAATATTTCTTCATCATGAATCAAGACTAATTTTAAAGACTGAAGTTTGTTCACATTTGAATGTTTCTTTTTGAATGATTTGTATGATGTAAATAAATGATCTTTTAAAATTCAGATGAAGTGATGGTTAGAGAAGGGGCTATGGAGCTCCTTTTTTACATTTTGTGAAAATTTAGTGATAAGATTGACTTAAATATAATCTATTGCTACTGATTTAGCTCAAGTGCTGTAATAGCGATGATTCAAAGAAATAAAACTCGTCGTGAAGCGATGTCATTGATTCAAAATCAATTAAATGAGATCAGCAATTATTTTCCATTTTTGCGAAGTCATGATAAAAGATAAACAATACAGATTCGTCCAGCTCTATTTGGACATTTGATTAATATTATAAATGAGTAGAGATATGCAAAGTAATAACCCTATTTTAACCCGTGTGGAAACACAGGCCGATTATAGCCAACCGATGACCGTACAAGGTGCAATTCAAAAATCAATTCTATTGACTGTAATTGCTGCTGTGATTGGTGTAGGACTATTTTTCTATAGCTTTTTAACTCAAAATTTTTCAATTGCCTATGCAGGAGCAATTGTGGGTGCAATTGGCGGTTTAATTCTCGCATTGGTTGCGACATTTAAGCCGAATACAGCACGTACACTTGCCATTCCTTATGCATTTTTTGAAGGTGCATTTTTAGGTGGTATTTCTGTGATTTTCCAATTGAGATATCCAGGTGTGCCAGTCCAAGCATTATTTGCGACTTTCGTAACGACTTTTGTGATGTTTGGTTTATATAAATTTAAAGTGATTCGTGCCACTGAGAAATTCAAATCGATTGTCATGTCTGCTTCCATTGCCATTGCCTTAGTTTTTGTTGTGCAATTTGTAATGAGTTTGGCTTTTGGTTCAAGCATTCCATACTTATTTGAAAATAACTTACTTGGTATTGGTTTTGCTGCATTTGTTGCCGTTATTGCATCACTGAATTTGATTTTAGATTTTGACTTGATTGAAACTGCAGCAGCAAATCAAGCGCCTAAAGCAATGGAATGGTTATGTGGTATTGCTCTACTGGCAACTTTGGTATGGATGTACTATTCATTCCTACGTTTGATCGGTTTATTGTCAAGTGACGACTAAATCTAAATATTAAAATGAAGTAAATAATCTGATCTTTAAATGATCTTATAAAGCCAGCGCTCAATGTGCTGGCTTTTTACATATGAATAACAATCTGCTGAAAGGCTTCAAGTTGAATACGATCAGCTTAAAGGATGGTTTAATCTGTTGAGTTTTTAACAAAGATTTAAAAAAAGGCGCATTATGCAATTTCGCAAATGCTCTAGAATTGGCATTATGCAGTAAATTATTTTGAGTGAGAGTCACATGGCACAAGGACTATTAGCAGGTAAACGTTTTTTAATCGCGGGTATCGCAAGTAAATTATCAATTGCATTTGGTATCGCTCAAGCATTACACCGTGAAGGGGCTGAGCTTGCTTTTACTTATCCAAATGAAAAATTAAAAAAACGTGTAGATGATTTTGCTGAACAGTTTGGTTCTAAGCTTGTTTTCCCATGTGATGTTGCCAATGATGATGAAATTGACAATGCATTTGCTGAAATTGCTAAACATTGGGATGGAATTGACGGCGTTGTTCACTCAATCGGTTTTGCTCCTGCGCATACCTTAGATGGTGATTTCACTGAAGTGACCGACCGTGAAGGTTTTAAAATTGCACATGATATTAGTGCTTATAGTTTTGTTGCTATGGCACGTGCTGCGAAGCCGTTACTGCAAGCACGTCAAGGTTGTTTATTGACGCTGACGTATCAAGGTTCTGAACGTGTGATGCCAAACTATAACGTCATGGGTATGGCGAAAGCATCGCTTGAAGCAAGTGTTCGTTATCTAGCGTCAAGCTTGGGCGCAGAAGGCATTCGTGTCAATGCAATTTCGGCTGGTCCAATTCGTACATTGGCAGCGTCTGGCATTAAAGCCTTTCGTAAAATGTTAGATGTAAATGAAAAAGTTGCGCCGTTAAAGCGTAATGTGACCATTGAAGATGTGGGTAATGCTGCATTGTTCTTATGTTCACCATGGGCAAATGGGATTACCGGTGAAATTCTGTATGTGGATGCTGGTTTTAACACAGTTGGTATGAGCCTTGATTTAATGAGTGATGAATAAGTCACTGCTTTAATTAAGTTTTTAATTAATGAAAAAGGTCGTCAAATTGATGACCTTTTTTACATTTTATAACAACTTCTGATACATAAGTTCTATTTTGTAAATGATTTTTTTGATTAAATAGCAGCATTAAATAAAACCTTCACATAGATAATAAAAATGCTTGCCAATATCTTTTCGGCCTTAGAACAATTGGGATTGACTGCACAAAAACGTGCCATCCATGTTCAATTTTCCAATTCCAACTTAAATAGCCAAGTCTTCTTACAACGAATAGATGGACAACATGCCTTAAATGAAGGGTTAAAGGCAGAACTCATCTGTCTGTCGACCAATGCAACCATTTCTTTAAAAGAATTCATTGGCAGTCAAGTAGCCGTCGATCAAGTCACGGACAATGGCAAGTTATTCCGTACTACGGGCATTATTACTGAAGCTGCTCAAGGGCAAAGTGATGGCTCACTCACCCTATATAAACTCACTTTAGAAGACCCAACTTCACTGTGGCATAAACGACGCAATAGTCGTGTGTTTATGAATAAATCCGTGGTGGATGTGGTCGATACTATTTTTCAAGAATGGCAAAACAAAAGCCCGTTATTCGCTTCTAGCTTAAGCCTCGACATTAGCGGACTTAAAAACCAGTACGATGTCCGTCCATTCATTATGCAAAGCAATGAAACGGATTACGACTTCCTTACTCGCTTAATGCGTAGCGAAGGCATTAACTGGTTGATTGATGAAGCTCAACTGACTGTGCCGAATTCATCAGCTTCAATTGAAGCCCAAAAACTACGTTTGATCGATGACAACAGCCAATACACCGCATTAGACCGTCGTAATATTCGTTTTCATCGTAGTAGTGCCACAGAACAACAAGACAGTATCACCAGTTTTATTGGACAACGCTCCCTACAACCCACTGCTGTTCATGTACAACGCTGGCAAGCCGATGTCCTCGAACAAGAAGAAGGCGCAGGTTCAGTCCAAAGCAAACACCAACACAGTCAAAATCAGGACAATGCCAGTTTAGGTTTAGAACAAGCATGGCACTTTAGCCCAGCGTGGATGCAAGACTTAAACGGTGAAGACCAAGCCACAGCATCTAGCAACAGCCAAATTGAAAAACTGAATCAAAACCTCAGCAATTATTACGATGCACAAAGCAAACAGTTTATTGCGACCTCTACCGTACGTGATAGTCAGGTCGGTTATTGGTTTGAATTTAACGAACATCCAGAAATCGATCAGCACAGTGGTGCAGACAAAGAATTCCTGATTATCGGTAAGACTTTCTATAACCAGAACAACTTACCCAAAGATCTGAATGATCAAATCAATGCATTACTGGCACAAAGCCAATGGACGCAGAATCGTTTTAATGGTGCAGCCAGCACAAACCTGATCAGCACCAATCAAAGCAACAGCAAGCAAAATGACGAACGCCAAGCCAACAGCTTAGTCCTACAACGTCGTAACATCACCACGGTTCCAGAATACAACCCACTGGCGCATCGTCCTGCGGCACATCCACAACGTGCCAAAGTCGTAGGCCCAGCAGGTGAAGAAATTCATGTTGATGAATGGGGACGTATTAAAGTTCGTTTCTTGTTTACCCGTAACGAAGACCACCAGTTTGATGGTGGTGCAGGCACTAACAATGATGATACTGACTCTGCTTGGGTGGATGTTCTAACCCCATGGGCTGGCGAAGGCTATGGGGCACGCTTCCTCCCACGTATCAATGAAATTGTGGTGATTGACTTCTTTGATGGCAACATTGACCGACCATTCGTGGTGGGACGTATTCACGAAGCACAACGCAGTCCAACCAAGTTTGACATTAAAGGTCAACTGCCAGATACCAAAAAGTTAGCAGGGATTCGTTCTAAAGAAGTCGGAGGCGAAGGCTTTGGTCAACTGCGTTTTGATGACACCACTGGGCAAATCTCCACTCAACTGCAAAGTAGTCATGGGTCAACACAACTCAACTTAGGTAACTTGAGCCACCCTAAAGATACAGCAGAAAGTGAAGGGCGAGGCGAAGGTTTTGAACTCAGAACAGATCAGTGGGGTGCAGTGCGCGCTGGTGATGGATTACTCCTCAGTACACATAAACAAGACCAAGCCAGTGGTAATCATCTTGATGCCAATGAAGCGAAATCACAGATTGAAAGTAGCTTAAACAACGCTAAAGCCTTAAGTGAAGTAGCGAAGAATCAGCAGACGGATCCTCTGCAAGTTCTAGAAAATTTACAAGGTTTTATTGATACCCTTGCCAAAGAAGATCAGGAAAAGGCAGATGCCTTTAAGTCAGCTGTGATGCTTTTGGCTGCACCGAATTCGATTGCGTTGTCGAGTAATGAAGACGTGCATATTTCGGCAGATGGTCAAATCAGCCAAAGTGCAGGTGATAGCATTAACATCTCGACGCAGAAATCGTTACTTGCGCATGCAAGTGAAAAGATTAGTCTTTTTGCGGCACAGGAAGGCGCACGTCTTTTTGCTGCTAAAGGAAAAATTGAAGTTCAGGCTCAGGGTGATGCGCTGGATGTGATTGCACGTAAAGGCATTCAAATTATTTCGACTGAAGATACGATTTATATCACTAGCCCGAAAGAAATTAATTTAACTGCGGGTGGTTCGCAGGTGAAAATTAATGGTTCTGGTGTTTTCTCAACAACTGCTGGTAAGTTTGAGGCGAAGGCGGGGCAGCATTTGTTTACTAGAGGAGCCAGAGTAGCGGTGCCTCAGATTAATTTGAATACGTCACCCTGCTATTTAACATATGAAATAGTTGATGAAAATGGCCAACCAGCAGAAAATATTGATTACATAATTATTAGAGATGATGGTAGTCAGGAAAAGGGTAAGACAAATGCATCAGGATTAACAAAGCGTTTTGAAACTGTAGGGCCTGAGAAAATTTTTGTCCATATTTCTGATGAAAATGCATCTAAATATATAATTGTTCAAAATAATGAAGCTTAACAATGAATAAATATACAATATTAGAATATACAGTCTCATTTTATAATCAGAGAGCTGAAAGTTTAGCTAATGTTTCTTATACTTTAATTTTTCAACCGAAAAAAGGTAGTAAAGAAACTTATAGTGGTGTAACTGACAAAGATGGTAGAACTAAGCCAATAAAAATAGTCAGTAATGGTACTTTGAGTATTTTTGTGCAAGGATATAGTACAATTTTTAGTAAAAAAACTTTAATTAAGCCTATTTTAGCTGAAGGTACTAATATAATAGAAATAAATGAAAAAAGTTTAGATGATAACTTGAAATTTCCAACGGAAAATCAATATTTATCAACACAGAAACAATTGCAACAACGTATTATTGATATAAGAAAAACAGCTCAACAAAATAATAAAAGAATAGGTCAGTTTGATAATAAAGGAACAAAAATTTTTGGAAACTTAGGAAGTTATCCTAATTCAAATGGATTTCCTAAGGTATTGGGGCAACCGAATACGCCTAATGTATTTGAAAAAAGCTTAGAACCTGTCTCGTATAGTGAGTATAAAAAGAAAAATACAGTTATTACTAAAAAACCTAAAAGACTAAAATTTAAAAATTATTGCATGTTTCAATTTGTTCTACCAAATGGAAAAGGAATGCCAAACATTAATTATCAAATATTTGGTCAAGGAGACACTAAACCAATTGTAAATTTAAAACCTGCACCTAGTAATGAAAAAGGTTTTACAAAACTAATTGAAACATATAGGCGAGTAAAAGTTCGATATTTTCTAGGTGATAAGAAAAATGATTCAAATTTATACAAGCCCTTTACTTGTGTAGATGAACAGGTCATTTATCAAATCATTTTTCCTACTACACAAGGGATTACAAGTCCTGACACTATGCATAAAATAGGATTAGGACCTGTTAGAAAGCCACCTGTTGTAATCAATCCGCATACAAATGAAGTAATTATTTTGCCACCTTCAGTATATGAAGATTTTTATAAAAAAACTAATCTTTTAGCAAAAGCAGTGGAAAATGTTCACCAAACTAATGCTAATTTAAGAAGAGCAATTCAGGCAAGAAACTTAGATGAAATTCGTGAAATGGAGAAAAGGTTAAATATTAGCCAGCAGGAAGCGTTAAGTAAAATTAATGGAGAGTTTCAATCAAGGAATGATCTGGAAGAAGTTTGGATTGCAGAAGCCGAAACAACTAAAGGTAAAACTAAAACCAATTTATTAAGAAGATATTTAAAACCTTCGGCTTATGAAAAACTTAAGAATTCACGTTTGAATCATGAAATGAGAGTAGAAATTACAGATGCCTCTGGTCGTAATGGCGTTACCGATGTTAGTAAGATTAGAAAAAGTTTTGATGCTATATCATCAAAAATTATAAGTGCTAAAAGTGAAATAGGCAGTGATGAAAAGGCTGTTTATAACTTAATAGGAGGCCTAGGTGGAGAAATTGCTGAACAGTACACGAATAGTCATGGAATTGATGTTAGTCAAGAAGCTCAATGGATGCGTTTAGTTGCTGGTGGAAAAGGGGAAGCAGAATTAAGTGCGTCTTCAGCTGGTGTTAAATTAAATGTATCTGCTGATGCATCAGCAAAGTGGACTTTATTTGAGGGAAAAAAAGAATGGAGAAAATTCTTTCCAAGTGAATCTGGATGGAATATTGAGTATCAAAATTATTCTTTAGGTGAAATACGCTTTTTAATAGGCTGTGAAATAGCTGGATTTTCTGGAGCAAATTTAGGTGTAGCTGGCAATTTATCCGTTGATATTACTCATCAAGGGGCAAAACAAGTAATTACAGCAGTAGCTCGAGAGCCCCAGCGATCCATATCCGAAATGATGAATAAAGAAAATAGGCCTTCATTTAAAGCTGGAGAAGGTAAATTAGAGTTAATGGAAGAAACTAAAGAAAATCGTAATACCGCATATGCTGAAATTAAAGCTTTTGCTGGAATTCAGGTTAGTGGAACACTTAAAGGTGGGATTGAATGGTTTGACCCTGGATTTTCTGAAGATAGAGAGGCAAAATTTGTGACCATAGCTAGTGCTTCTGCTACAGGTGGTGTAAGTGCTGGTGTTGGTGCCGAAGGTCAATTCCAAATCGGTTATTCTGCTGCTAGTAATACTTTTAGAGTTTTAGTTGCTGCACATTTGTGTTGGGGGGTAGGGGCTAAAGGAACTGCTGCTTTTGATGTTGGAACCGATCAATTAATAAATTTTGCAGGCTTCTTAAAATCACAGCTTGGTTACGCAGGTTTTAAGACTTTAGCATTTGTTAATTCAGTCAGTTTTTTGATGCTTTCACAGGCATTGGCATACTGTATAGGAGATAATCATACTCTAACAAAAGATGTAAGAAAAGTATCTACCGAGTTTTTAAGATGGATTAATAGGTTGGATGTTGATCAAGGGCGTTTACAAACTGCTCGTAGAGTTAACTCAAATACAGGACGCCGTGAATTGTTCTATGCGACACCTGAAACGAAAGGCATATTGTTGTATGCAGTTTCCCATTGGACAGATCGAACTGCGCCAATTTTAGATATACAGGTAAGTGTATCATTAACTGATGTGGATGTTAGGTTTTTCCCAGAGCGTAAAACAGCAATCATCAATATTTTGGCGACTTGTATTACTGAAGCAGAATGGAAAAACACGATTCAACATATTCACCCTAGAGGTTTTAAGCTGTCTGAATTTGAACTTGGTAAGGTAGAAGGGGATCTGATTCGTTTCCTAAATTATGACAAACTAGAAAATCAAAAAATTAATGATGAAAGGGCTAAGACTATTATTTATTGTATCAATCAAGGTATAGAATATGGTGGAGATTTAAATGACTGGCTGAAAAAGTATATAGAATATAGAAAAGGGGTAAAAAAAATCCAAAATCATCGCAACTATATGTTAGTACGTAATCAAGATGATTATAGGTTTAAAATCTTTGAAGAAATACAAAATTATGAAAATGATAAAGATCAAAAAGTACTCATGGCTAGTAATTTTGAAATGTTAGCACCATTTGAAAATCCATACGTTTTGGTGGATTCAAAATCCCTGGATGATCAAGAGTATAACGTTTAAGTTATACTCTTTTTGCATCGGCTTATAAGTTAGCAGCACAACGGACAGAGTTGTTTTTATTCAGATCTATAGAATTTTTATATTTAGAGTTTTTATAATATTCGAGATCTTCAGGATCTGCTATAGGGTATAAAGCGTGGCGACTAATGGTTAGTCCGCCAGACATTTTTATATTTTGACCATCATCTGGATAAGTGCTTCTGACCACTTTTTTAGTGCCTGTTTTAGGACCTTGAGGATTGTGTTCTGGAGATTTGCTGTAATATTCAGGATCATACCAATCTAACATCCATTCATAATTGTCTGTAATCATGTCATAAAATCCCATTGGAGTCGGTGGGTATTGTTTTAACAGGGGCATAACATCTAAAGTAGCTTTATATTTTGAAATTGTTTGATTCCTTTGATCAAAACTCCAAATGTTTTTTCCATTTTCTAACTTCCCGTTATTGGTTGGATACATGACCATTTGACCGCGATTACGGGCTGCATACTCCCACTGTGCTTCTGTTGGTAGGTCCATTTTTAAATTGAGTTGTTTACCTAACCATTGGCAATAATCACGTGCCTGTTGCCAATTTACGCCAGCAGCAACTTCAGGAATTCGATCTATTTTTGAAAATTCGTCAAATACGCCAATAGGTTTTTGACCTGTAGCTGCTGTATAAACATCAAAATCTGCATAGGTCGCTTTCGTCGCACTCAATTTATAATCAGATAAAGTTACTTTATGGAGTGGCGTAGCATCACCGTCACCGTCATAACGTAACCCATCTTTACTATGCTGAGGGCCAAAATCCCCCATCATAAATGAGCCGCCTTTGACAAAAATGAGTTCTTTTTTAGTTTTTTCTAATAGCTGATCTATTTTCTTTTGAAGCTCTGGATCTTGTTTAGCCTTTGATGAAGAGGTCGAATTTTGTTGATTCACAGATTCTGTAGATGTTTTGGCACAAGCGCTTAGTGCTAAGCTAGACAAAAAAATAGCGATTAAATTTTGTTTCATCATTTTACTTTAATCAAAGTTGTAATTTATTGATTTTATCGTAAATAAATTTTTGATATTTATAAAGTTTGAATTTGTTAAATTGCGTGAGAATAAATATAGCAATATTTTTTAAGAAGGTTTTTCTTAGAAATTTTTTATACACTTTATTAGAGTTAAAAATTTACAGCACAACGTACAGAATTATTTTTGTTTACATCAACAGATTTTGTGTCTATTAAATCTTTTAACTCTCCAACTAAATCTGGATCGGCTACAGGATGGATAGCATGACGACTAATGGTTAGCCCACCTGACATTTTTATATTTTGACCATCATCTGGATACGTACTTCTGACCACTTTTTTGGTTCCTGTTTTAGGACCTTGAGGATTGTGTTCCGGAGATTTACTATAATATTCAGGATCATACCAATCTAACATCCACTCATAATTATCAGTAATCATGTCATAAAAGCCCATTTGGGTAGGGGGGAATTGTTTTAATTCAGGGACAATTCTTATGGTTTTATATTTTTTCTTAGTTAAGTTTCTCTGGTCAAAGCTCCAGATGTTTTTTCCATTTTCTAACTTTCCGTTATTGGTCGGATACATGACCATTTGACCTCTATTACGAGCAGCATATTCCCATTGAGCTTCTGTTGGTAGGTCCATTTTTAAATTGAGTTGTTTACCTAACCATTGGCAATAATCACGTGCCTGTTGCCAATTTACGCCAGCAGCAACTTCAGGAATTCGATCTATTTTTGAAAATTCGTCAAATACGCCAATAGGTTTTTGACCTGTAGCTGCCGTATAAACATCAAAATCTGCATAAGTGGCTTTAGTTGCACTCAATTTATAATCAGACAAGGTCACTTTATGGAGTGGGGTAGCATCACCGTCACCGTCATAACGTAACCCATCTTTACTATGCTGAGGGCCAAAATCTCCCATCATAAATGAGCCACCTTTGACAAAAATGAGTTCTTTTTTAGTTTTTTCTAATAGCTGATCTATTTTCTTTTGAAGCTCTGGATCTTGTTTGCCCTTTGATGAAGAGGTCGAATTTTGTTGATTCACAGATTCTGTAGATGTTTTGGCACAAGCTGTCAGCGCCAAACTAGACAATAGAATTGCGATTAAATTTTGTTTCATTATTTTGCTTTAATCAAAGTTGTAATTTATTGATTTCATCGTAAATAAATTTTTGATATTTATAAAGTTTGAATTTGTTAAATAACGTTTTAATAGGTGTGCCAAAATTTTCATAATATTGATGATGGTTAAGTTATTTAGGATAAGGAGGGAAGTGTTTTATATAGCTATAAAGCACCTCAGTAAAAATATAATTAGAATATAGCGTTATTGCTATTAGCTACACATCTGACAGAAGTTTTATAAAAACCAGATGAATTAATATCTTTTGAAGAAGGCTCAAGAAACATTCTTGAGAAGGTAAAACCAAATGCAGTACGGAGCATATATTCATCATTAGTCCAATAGTTACGAAAAACAATTTAAAAATGAAAGTGAAGAGTATGAAGTGTTTGTAAAATCAATATGGAATGTTTAAATGTCAGATTTTATTAAAATAGAAGGTAGACTAGAGGCTTTAGAAATTCATAATGAAATGATGGGTACTATGGGGTCTGGTCGTGACAGCCAAATTATGTCGTCTGCACTCTTAGCTGGTGCTACAGAGAGCTTATCTCTTTCTGCACAGACCCTTTTTGTTGCTTCTCAAAGCCGTTTACATGTGCAATGTATTGTGGCAAAAATAGACGATAAAATCTGTGTCGGTCAATTTCACCGTGCATTATTAGAAGAAAATGAACAAGTGGTGTGTGCAGCTCGACCAGTAGAAGGAAATCTATATGAACTCTATGCAATATTAAGTCCTAAATCAGGCTTATTACATATGCCAGTGGGTATGGGAGCATCTAAAAAAACTTATACAGCTTCAGCAATGAAAGGTGCTCGGTTGATCTTTTTAGGTACAGCTATAGGTATGATTTTATTATTTATTTTTATGATTGATTTTGATAAAGAGATTTTTATTATTTGGTTTGGAGTATTATTTTTATTTTATTTTGTGATTATTTTTATCATGAAGGGCGTAATTCGTTCTTTATTACATTTGTCAGAAAAGTCTGAGCAAGTCTTTGAAGTATTGGGATTTAAAAATCCTGAAGAGGTTTTTTTATTACCAAGTCGACTCTTAAGTGAAAAACACTCTTTATTACTTGAAAGCGTCTTTGAATACAGAAATATAATTCAAGATGATCCTTACCCAAAAGACTATTTTGATAAGAAAAATTGAAAAAAATTCAAAGTTAGTACACTCTAAGATTTTTTAAATCGTTAATTTTAAAAAAAGCCCCTCAGGGCTTTTTAATTTTTTATTTAAGGCAACTGTTTAATCGGACTACCGCCTAAAGCTTTCATTAAAGTCACATACGCATTGTATTGATTTTGCTTGGTTTGAACCAAGCTCACACGCGCATCACGTGTAGTCTTTTGCGCATCAATTAAGTTTTTCAACGCAATTGCACCGTTCTTATAACGGATTTCATTTAAACGCTCCGCCTTTTCGGCCAATTGAACATTACGCTCCTGATTCGCCACTTGTTTATCTAGCTCAATACGTGCAGACAAGGCATTTTCAACATCTGCAAAAGCCTGATACAAAGTTTGACGGTACTGCACAATCGCTTTCTCATAATCGAGCTTGCTAATGGCAATGTCTTTTTTCATATCGTTATATTGCAAAAATGGCAGACTTAAATTTGCACCCAAAGCGAGGGCAGGGTTTTGTAAAAGCGAAGTTAAGGACGTGCTCGATGAACCCAAGTTACCTGTTAAGCTAATCGACGGGTAATAACTGGCTTTGGTCGCATCTTTGGTCGCTAAAGCTTTACGCAAACGAAGTTCCGACGCATTTAAATCTGGACGACGTGCCAATAATTCCGCAGGTAAGCCTGCTTCAATCATGGGTAAGGTCGTGGCAGGTAAATGCGTTGGTTCCTGAATACTTAGCTGTTGCACAGGCTGTTGTAACAACACAGCCAAAGCGGTACGCGTTTCTACTTTTTGCTGTGCAATTTGACTCAACGTCGACTTCTGACTTTGAACGGCTTGCTCAGCAGTCGCCAAATCTAGACCAGACACTGCACCTAAACGATACTGAGTACGCACCAATTCATAAGTCTTTTGTGTGCTGGCTAAGTTTTGCTGTGCCACGTTATAGCGTTCATTCAAATAACCCAATTGCCAGTACAACTGAGCTGTGGTCGCAATCAAGCTTTGCGCAGTGGCTTGTAAGTCTTGTTCACTCGCTAAAGCTTCCCATTTGGCTGCTTCAGTTTGGCGTGCAAGCTTCCCAAACAAATCAGTTTCATAACTGACGCCACCACTGAGCGATAATCCTTTTGAAGAGTCATCGCCTGAATTCAGGTCAATATTATGACCCGTAGAGACACTTGAACTGACGCGGATGCCTTGTTTATTTTCAGCCAAACCTGCTTGCAAGCGTGCAGTCTGCAAATTCAATCCTGCAACTGCAAGGTCAGTATTACGTTCAATCACTTGGTTGACCAGTTGATTCAACTGTTGATCACCAAACAGTGTCCACCACTGGTCGGCCTGCACATCTTGATAAACAGTACGTGTCGTGGTTTTACTGTTTTGGAAACTGCTTGGTACATTGACACTTGGCTGTTCATAAGGTGATTTCACGATTGCTGCACAGCCAAACAATGAACCACTTAAAATTAGTGCAGTCAGCAGACGAGTTGTTTTGATTTTCATGATAAATCCTTATTCTCTAGACAGTGCGTCAACTGGATCAAGCTGTGCAGCATTACGAGCAGGAATAAATCCGAACACAATACCAATCATACTTGAACATACGAAAGCCGCGACAATAGACGTGGTTGAGTACGCCATTTGGAATGTTCCACCGGCAAAATGACTAATCAACTGACCAATACCGAGCGATAACAGCACCCCTAAAATACCGCCTAATATACAGACTAGTACGGCTTCAATCAGGAACTGTTGCAAAATATCACTTTGACGTGCACCGACTGCCATACGTACCCCAATTTCTTGCGTACGTTCAGTCACAGACACCAACATGATGTTCATGACACCAATACCACCAACCACCAAAGAAATCACCGCAATCGCAGAGACCAATAAAGTCATGGTTTGTGTGGTTTGTTGAATAGTTTCACGAATACTGTCGGCATTTTGGGTAAATACGTCCTGAGCACCGTGGCGTTGAACCAACAGATTTAAAATCGCATTTTCTGCAGCAGCACTTGGGTATTCATCTTTAATACGTACGATGATGCTACGTACATTGGATTGACCTAACATTCGGCTCATCACAGTCGAGTAGGGTAGATACACATTTAAACTGTCGGAGTTACCCATCATGTTCTTTTGTGCATCAATCACACCAATGACACGGCTTGGAACACTGCCCAGTAGCAGGACTTGACCTACAGGATCAGTACCATCACTAAAGAAGGTGTTTTTGGTATTACTATCAATCACCACATCTTGGGTTTGTTGAGTGACACTTTCTTTATCAAAAGGCTGACCTGACTGGAAGGTTAAACCTTTGACATAAAAGTAGTCTTCACTGACACCATTGACGGTTGCGGAAGCTTCAGTATCTTTGAATCGAGCAGTGACACTTGAAGTGACTGTTGGACTGACACCATCGACATACGGTTGTTCAGCTAAAGCATCACCATCGGCAGGAATCAGGGTTTTAACTTGAGAACTTCTGGAATTATCACCAAAGCCTTTACCTGAATATACGGTAATGGTATTGGTCCCCAAACTACTGATATTTTCTAAAATCTGCTTCTGTGAACCATTCCCCAGTGCTACAACAGAAACCACTGATGCAATACCAATGATAATCCCGAGCATGGTTAAAAAAGTTCGCATACGATGCGCATTCATGGCGAGGAGTGCCATATTGAATGCTTCACCTAAGCGATCAAATGCAGACCGCCAAGACGCGGTTTTCTTTTGCGCTTGTTTGACCAGTTGCTGTTTTTCTAATGGTTCACCATCTGATTCTGGAACATTGGGCCGATCAGATAAAATATTCCCGTCACTAATCTCAATGATACGCGTTGCATTTTTAGCAACATTCATATCATGGGTTACCAGAATAATGGTATGACCTTTGGCATTGAGTTCACGTAAAATACGCATTACTTCAACACCACTGTTCTTATCCAATGCACCTGTTGGTTCATCGGCAAGAATCACGTCACCACCATTCATCAGCGCACGTGCAATAGACACACGTTGTTGCTGACCGCCTGACAATTGACTTGGACGGTTTTGAGTTTTTTCACCTAGACCTAAATCTGTCAACAATTCCGTTGAACGTTGGTGACGAGCTTCGCCATCGACACCTGCGTAAATGGCAGGGACTTCGACGTTGCCAGCAGCAGTCAAATCACCGAGTAAATGATAACGCTGGAAAATAAAACCAAAGTATTCACGACGCAGTTGTGCCAGTTCATCAGGTTCAAGCTCGCGAGTTTCTCGACCTTTGACTTTGTAACTACCATTCGTCGGTTTATCCAAGCATCCCAAAATATTCATTAGGGTTGATTTACCCGAACCTGATTGACCTACAATGGCCACCAGTTCACCTGGATAAATCTCTAGATTAATACCTTTGAGAATCTGAACCGTGCTTTCACCTGCAGGGAATTCACGAGTCAGATCCTTGACCTCCAGTAGAGGCTTTTGAGTTTGACTCATGATTACATTCTCATTGGGCCGCGGCTACCACCACCACGTTTTGCAGAATCGTTTGAAGTATCTGAACCATCAGCAATAACGACTTTATCGCCTTCTTTTAAGCCTTTAAGCACTTGTGCAGTTACACGGTTGTTTAAACCAATCAGCACAGGTGTTGGTTTCGCAGAACCATCGGCTTGGACAACACGTACCATTGCCATAGAGGCTTTACCTTGAGCAATGAGGGCTTTCTCATTTTCGTTCAGTTCAAGACGTTTTGGACGTTCGCCTTCAGGACGTTCACCGCGTTGTCCTTTATCGCCTCGCTCACCATCACGAGCAGATGCTTCTGCACCATTGCTATTATTTGCACCACGATTACGTTGTGGACGGTTCGATGCTTGTACTGCAGATGCCGGAATACTTAAGGTATTTTTTGCTTCATCTAAAACAATATAAACCTGAGCAGTCATATCAATGCGTAATTTGCCATCTTCATTTGGAACGTCAAATAAAGCGTTGTAGTACACCGCTGAACTTGATGAAGAAGATGAAGAATTACTATTAGATTCTGTATTAATCGAGTTTGGCGCTGGCTCAACTTGACGAAGTTTTGCATAGTGCTTGGTTTCGTTATCACCCAGTGTGGTGAAGTAAACTGTTTGACCTTCTTGAACTTTCATGACATCGGCTTCAGAAATTTCAGCTTTAATGGTCATGTTGTTCAATTGTGCCAATTTAACAATCGTTGGCGCACTTTGGTTGGCGTTTACGGTTTGACCTTCTTCAGTCACAATCGCCACAATGGTCCCATCCATTGGCGCAACAATTTGGGTATAGCCTAAATTTTCTCGGGCCGTTGATAAGGTCAAACGAGATTGTTCAATTTGTGCATTGATCGCTTGAATGTCAGCTTGAGCTGTTTTATAGCTTGCTAAAGCACCTTGAAGCTCAGCCAATGATGTTGCATCTTGAGCATACATGGCTTTTTGACGGTTATATTCTGCTTCAACTTTGGCTAAGTTTGCTTGTTTAACTGCCAATTGAGCTTGTTGATTTTTAATACTTGCTTCTGAGTTTTTTACATCGTTGTCCTGACGGATCGAATCAATTTGTGCAATCAGTTGACCTTGTTTCACTTGGTCACCGAGTTTCACGTACATTTTTTTGACCTGACCAGAGACCTGAGCACCGACGCTGACCATTTTGGTTGCTTCAAGCACACCTGTTGCAAGGACTGAATTTTCAATATCGCTACGCATTACATTGGCGGTAATATACTGATTTTTTATAGGTTCTTCCTTAATAAAGAAGTACCATGCAGCAAATGCAATCAAGGCAATGCCAATTGCAATGAACAGAGCTTTAATCGGTTTTATTTTTGGCATATTGGTATGTACATGGTGAAAGAAAATTATACAAATTATAATGATGAAATAAGGATAAAGCGTGAATTTTTTTTAAAACAAGATAAATAAAAAATATGATATTTAACAAAAGCTTTAGTTAATTGAATAAACGATAACCACACATTTCTGCGATACACTGCTGAATTAAATGTTCAGGGTTTTCTTGACTCATCCCTTTAATTGATGCATCTATACGCAAAAGAAGATCAGGCCACATCAGGAAATGCTGTGGATTCAGTCGGCGCAAGGCTTGCTGATATTGACTGACTTTGGTTTTCCAAATGCCAAGTTGTAATGCATTTTGCGGTTGCTCAAACAGTTGCATGAGTAAACGCATTTCTTTGCTCAATGTCCACAGAATGAGACTATTGGGCTCACCTGATGCCACCAAGTATTGAAATGTTTTGATCGATTGATTGAGGTTGCCTCGTAAAATCGAATCACTTAAATCAAATGTCGAATAACGAGATTGATCTTGTAAGCATTCATGCAGTTGTTCAATTCCGATTTGATTTAATTCAGGAAAAGTATCAGCAACACGCATTAAGCTATTTTTAGCGGCCAATAAATTGTGCTCATGATTTTGTTCAAGCCAAAGCCATGCCTCTTGATCCAGTTGAATGCCGAGTTTATTGGCTTCAACTGCTAAAATACGTTGCCGATCTTGTGCTGAAGATGCATTTAAGGCAACCACCACGCCATTGGCTTCCACCAATTGAAAAAATGCTGATTTCAAGCTGGCGCTGTCTTGTTTCGGCATAATAATGAGTAAAAGATTATGCTCATTATGCTGAATATAATGTTTGAGTAATTTTAAGCTGCTGGCATCTGGTTTAATGTTGCCATGTACTTCAATCGCTAAATTTTGCGAAAATAATGACAGGCTATTTAATGCATTAAACACATTTTTCCAATCGCTTACACTATTGATGTCATAGCGTTGACGTTCAAAATCATGTGTGATCCAGCTTTGACGAAAAGCATCTGATAAATTTTGTTCGAGTAGGGGTTCTTGACCATGCAATATCCAAGCGCCTCGGGCTTCATCTATGCGCTTTAACGCTTGGAGATAGTCAATTTTCATCTGGAATCAATCACTCAGAGGTGTTTGATACATTACTATTTTGGATTGTTGGCACGGTACTGCTGATATTCGCTTTCGGTAAGCGATTTGCGCCAATTTGACGTGAAATTTGTTGAGCTACATCATCAATCAAGATTTCTTTCAAGTAGCGATTTTGTTGGTCGTCGGTGTTTACCGTTGCAATGTTGTATTGGTAACTACGTGATGCACTGACTGTACGTGGTTGCGTTAATGGATTACCCGCACGATCTTCAATTTGGAAAGTCACATTTAAGCGTAACAGAACCTCGATAAGACGTCCTTTGAGTTCGTGACGTTGAGGTTTGTAATCGAGAATACGTAGTACATAAGCATCTTCAGCATTGCTGAGTTGAACACCTGTAGCGGCCAAGTAAACACTTAATTTTTTCTCAAAATCTTCAGTATTTGAAGGCATAGCCAACTGGAGTTTTGTATACACCAAAGGCGTCGCCGTGGGATTGGTGCCTTTGAGATGGAAATCACAGCCAACCAAGCCTGCACTTAAACCTAAAGTTAAAACAACTGCTGTTAAACGCTGAGCTAAATGCATGCTAGACCTCTTTGGATTGGTTCACCAACTAAATACTGTCAGATGGTTAGAAAATTGTTACCTAACTGAATAGGAATTGTAAGGTCAAAACCCGTTGGCTGGCAACGGGCTTTGTTTGGGAATTGTTTTTTAATCCCTCCCGACCTCCCTTTAAAAAAAGGGAGGAGACCTCATTTTTTTTATTTGGGTTGGGAAGTCCCCCTTTTATAAAGGGGGATTTAGGGGGATTAAATTAAACCACCAAATTCACGAGTTTATTCGGTACAACAATTTCTTTCTTGGTTGGACCCGTCAAGAATTGTTGAACTTCAGGTAATGCTTTGGCTTGAGCCAAGATGTCATCTTTCGATGCATCAACTGATACTTCAAGTTTGCCACGAAGTTTACCGTTCACTTGAACCACAATCGTTTGGGTATTACGTGTTAACGCAGACTCATCAACAGTAGGGAACTGAGCAGTTGTTAACTCGATACCAAACTGCGCCAATAATGTTTGGCTTAAGTGCGGTGCAAATGGTGCAAGTAAAGTTAACAGGGTAGTGATTGATTCACGAGCAACAGCCACGTCATTGTCATCTTTTGCTTCAAACTTGTTGTTTGCATTAAGCAATTCCATCATTGCTGCAATCGCAGTGTTAAATGCATGACGACGTTCGATGTCATCACCCACTTTTTGGATGGTTTCATGTGTTTTACGACGTAGGTCTTGCGCAGCAGTAGAAAGCGTAGCTTTGTCGATGTTTGATGCATTGTTACCTTGTTCAAGGAAACCAGTCGCCAAACGCCATACGCGTTTTAAGAAACGGTTTGCACCTTCAACACCTGCATCTGACCATTCAAGAGATTGATCTGGTGGTGCTGCGAACATCATGAATACACGTGCTGTATCTGCGCCGTATTGGTCAATAATCGCTTGCGGGTCGATACCGTTGTTTTTTGATTTCGACATTTTTTCTTGACCGCCGACGATCACATCCAAACCATCTTCTTTATATCTTGCAGACGTGATGCGACCTTTCTCGTCTTTCTCAAGTTCGATGTCGGCAGGGTTGAACCAAGTTTTCTTACCTGACTCTGCTTCACGGTAATAGGTATCTGCAAGCACCATACCTTGAGTTAACAGGTTGGTGAATGGTTCGTTGCCTTGTACCACACCTTCATCACGCATCAATTTGTGGAAGAAGCGCGCGTATAACAAATGCAAAATCGCGTGCTCAACACCACCAATGTATTGGTTCACAGGAAGCCAAGTTTGACCTGCTTCTGGTTTTACCATACCGCCCGTAAAGTCAGGAGATGCATAACGTGCGTAGTACCAAGAAGACTCTACGAAGGTATCCAAAGTATCTGTTTCACGACGTGCGTCGCCACCACAGCATGGACATTTTGTTTCATAGAATTCAGGCATTTTGTTCAATGGGTTACCTGAACCGTCTGGTACAACGTCAGTTGGAAGTACAACAGGAAGTTGATCTTCAGGTACGGGTACTTGACCACATTTTTCACAGTTAATCATTGGAATTGGACAACCCCAATAACGCTGACGAGAAACACCCCAGTCACGTAAACGGAATTGAACTTTTACATTCGCAAGCGATTTCGGCTCAAGTTTTGCAAGGAATGCATCAAATGCGCCTTGGAAATCTAAACCGTCAAATTCGCCTGAATTAACTAGTTTACCTTCTTTAGAACCGTACCATTCTTGCCATTGTGTTGCATCAAAATCGCTATCATCAGCGCCTTTAGCATCAATGACTTGTTTGATGGTTAAGCCATATTTGTTGGCAAATTCGAAGTCACGTTCATCGTGTGATGGAACTGCCATCACCGCACCTGAACCGTACGACATCAACACGTAGTTGGCGATCCAAACTGGAACTTCTTCACCTGTGACTGGATGCTTCACAGAAAGACCAGTTGCCATGCCTTTTTTCTCAGCAGTGGCAAGGTCAGCTTCTGCCACAGAACCCATACGGCATTCTTCGATGAATGCTGCAAGTTCAGCATTGTTCTCAGCCGCTTTAAGTGCCATTGGATGTTCTGCTGCCACAGCAACATAAGTCACACCCATTAAAGTATCGGCACGTGTCGTAAATACAGTTAAACCATCTGCATAGATTTCTGGATTTGCTGAAGGGAAGGTGATTTCCATACCCTGTGAGCGACCGATCCAGTTACGTTGCATGGTCAAGACTTGTTGTGGCCAACCGTCTTTTAATGTTTCTAAATCGTCTAGTAATTCTTGTGCATAGTCTGTGATGCGGAAGTAGTACATTGGAATATCACGTTTTTCAACCAATGCACCTGAACGCCAACCACGACCATTTTCCACTTGTTCGTTTGCAAGCACTGTTTGATCAACAGGATCCCAGTTTACTGTTGAAAGTTTGCGATAGATCAGACCTTTTTTATACAGCTGAACAAATAACCATTGTTCCCAGCGGTAATATTCTGGTGTACAGGTCGCAAATTCGCGATCCCAATCGACTGAAAGACCTAGTTTTTTAAGCTGATTACGCATGTAATCAATATTTTCAAAAGTCCATTTTGCTGGTGCAACTTGGTGTGCAATCGCAGCATTTTCAGCAGGTAGACCAAAAGCATCCCAACCCATAGGTTGAAGAACAGTTTCACCTTTTAAACGGTGGAATCGGCTGATCACGTCACCAATTGTATAGTTACGCACATGACCCATATGTAGCTTG
The DNA here is from genome assembly GCF_011578045.1 of Acinetobacter shaoyimingii. Classification (NCBI taxonomy): domain Bacteria; kingdom Pseudomonadati; phylum Pseudomonadota; class Gammaproteobacteria; order Moraxellales; family Moraxellaceae; genus Acinetobacter; species Acinetobacter shaoyimingii. The sequence goes on along the minus strand of NZ_CP049801.1, from coordinate 3,002,831 downwards.
CCACTTGGGTATGGGAACATTGAGAGGATATAACGACGTGGACCTTCTACAGTGTCGGCAACTTTAAAGGCTTTGCGAGTTTCCCAATCCTGTTGGACTTGAGGTTCAATCGCACTGGCTTGATATTCTGAGTCAATGTGAGTAGTCATATATACGTATTAATGAATTACGGTGAAAAAGTTTGTTGCACAGCATAGCGCAAAATGCACCTAAAAGTGAATTTTGCTTATACAATTCGCGGTGAAAATTAAATATAAAATGTAATCACATTATTTTAAGACAGGTTGCTCAGCCAGTTGTGGTGGTGAAACTTCAACATTTTGTGGATTTACTGGAATTACAACTTGCGGAGGCGTTTGTTCGACCACAGTTGGAGTATTTTGATTTTCAACTACTGCAGGCTGATTTTGATTTTCAACATTATTGACGGGTGTGGCAGCAGTAGAGCTATCACCTCTATAACCATACGTTTTTACAGTGGTTCGTTTTTTTGCAGATTTAGGTGGCGGTGTTTTGCTGTAGTGTGTAGTGCCTTTGCTGTCTACCCATTTGTAATATTCAGCCGCTACAACAGAAGTTGAATTTAGAGTGAAAACAGATAACACAGTTATTCCCACTAACAATTTAAAATTAAATATTTTATGAATCATGGCTATTACCCTAAATATACTCAATCAATTTTAGAAGATAATCGTTGTTTTTGTATGTTGAAATTTCTAAAGTCGATATCTGTTCGTTGTTGATTGTATTTTAATCTAGTTGAGTGTGTTGTGAATATTTCTTTTGTAAATTTATAATCTTATAAGTCATTGAAATATTTTTTATAATTTATAAAATAAAAAGTTATAGATTGCAAATCGTGCGCTTGGTAAATAATCAATAAAAAACACGATGGAAACCTTGACTTTGATCGCCAAAATAACTAAAAATGCAGCACTAGTTTTATATGTTTTATTCGATCACCCTTCGAATAAAGTTCATAGCTTGCAATAACGTTTTCTCTAAGCCGAGAAAATGAATTCGCTGAAATATGTTTATCCCAACATATTGATTATGCAGATACAGCTCAAACGGCTGTGGACCTAAATATTTTTTTATTGCAGCAAAAACCAGTAAATATGTGTGCTATAACAGTGCATACAATCAATGAATGAATCACGATTTATGTCTCCCATAACGTCGTGGAATAAAGATTAGGGTGAATACGTTGGAACTTTTATCTGGTGGTGAAATGCTTGTTCGTGCTTTAGCGGACGAAGGCGTTGAACATGTTTTTGGATATCCAGGCGGCGCAGTTTTACATATTTACGACGCGCTATTTAAACAAGATAAAATCAATCATTACCTCGTACGTCATGAGCAAGCTGCTGGTCATATGGCAGATGCATACTCACGTGTGACAGGTAAAACTGGTGTCGTACTCGTGACATCAGGTCCAGGTGCAACAAATACAGTCACACCAATTGCAACTGCCTATATGGACTCAATCCCAATGGTGATTTTGTCAGGTCAGGTGGCAACACATTTAATTGGTGAAGACGCATTCCAAGAAACCGATATGGTCGGTGTATCACGTCCTATCGTTAAACACAGTTTCCAAGTGCGTCATGCAAGTGAAATTCCTGCAATTATTAAAAAAGCATTTTATATTGCATCATCAGGTCGTCCAGGTCCTGTAGTTGTCGATATTCCAAAAGACGCGACAAACCCAGCTGAAAAATTTGCATACGAATATCCTGAAAAAGTAAAAATGCGCTCGTATCAACCACCGCATCGTGGTCATACAGGACAAATTCGTAAAGCAATTGATGAGTTGTTGAATGCTAAACGCCCAGTGATTTATACGGGTGGTGGTGTTGTTCAAGGTAATGCATCTGAATTATTGACAGAACTTGCACATCTTTTGAACTTCCCAGTGACCAATACGCTTATGGGCTTAGGTGCTTTCCCAGGAAATGATGAGCAATTCATTGGCATGTTGGGTATGCATGGTACATATGAAGCCAATATGACTATGGCCAATGCTGATGTGATTTTGGCAATTGGTGCACGTTTCGATGACCGTGTAACCAATAACCCAGCAAAATTCTGTCCAAATGCGAAAGTCATTCATATTGACATTGACCCTGCGACCATTTCAAAAACGATTATGGCGCACATCCCAATTGTGGGTGCAGTTGAGCCTGTACTTCAAGAGATGTTGGTCCAATTGAAACAGCTCAATGTTTCTAAACCAAATCCTGAAGCAATTGCAGCTTGGTGGTCACAAATCAATGAATGGCGTAAAGTTCATGGCTTACGTTATGAAGCTGGTGTCGATGGTGTGATGAAGCCACAACAAGTGGTTCAAGCATTGGATAAAATTACCAATAGCCAAGCGATTATTACCTCAGACGTTGGGCAGCATCAAATGTTTGGTGCGTTGTATTACAAATATACGCGTCCTCGTCAATGGATTAACTCAGGTGGTTTGGGCACCATGGGTGTGGGCTTGCCATACGCAATGGCTGCAAAACTTGCATTCCCAGATCAACAAGTGGTGTGTATTACCGGTGAAGCATCGATTCAGATGTGTATCCAAGAACTTTCAACATGTAAGCAATATGGCTTAAATGTAAAAATTCTCTGCTTAAATAACCGTGCTTTGGGTATGGTGAAACAATGGCAGGATATGAATTACGAAGGTCGTCATTCAAGCTCTTATGTTGATTCATTGCCAGATTTTGCAAAATTAATGGAAGCTTACGGTCACGTAGGTATTCAAATTGATCATGCAGATGAGTTGGAATCAAAACTTGCTGAAGCAATGGCAATCAACGATAAATGCGTATTCATTAACGTCATGGTTGATCGTAGTGAGCACGTTTATCCAATGCTTATCGCAGGTCAATCGATGCAAGATATGTGGTTAGCAAAAGGGGAGCGCACATAATGAGACATATTATTTCTGTACTCGTTGAAAACGAAGCTGGTGCGCTTTCACGTTTGGTGGGTTTATTTTCTCAACGTGGTTATAACATTGAGACTTTAAACGTAGCGCCAACTGAAGATTCGACCATGTCGCGTTTGACATTGACGACTTATGGTGATGACCACAAGATTGAACAAATTACCAAGCAACTGAACAAATTGGTTGAAGTGGTGAAAGTGGTTGATCTGTCTGAAGGTGCGCACATTGAGCGTGAATTGATGCTGATTAAAGTCAAAGCATTGGGTTCTGCTCGTGCTGAAATCAAGCGTACTGCTGATATTTTCCGTGGTTCGATTGTGGATGTCACACCAACGACGTATACGATTCAAATTGCAGGTACAACTGAAAAGATTGATGGTTTTATTGATGCTTTGGCAGAAAATACCATCCTTGAGGTTGTTCGTTCAGGCGTGTCAGGTATTGCACGCGGCGAAAAAGTTTTAACACTTTAATATTTTAATTTAGGTATTCTTCCTTTCGATAAGAAAGGATTTGCTGGCATGAATATTATAAAAATCATGACAGCAAATAAAAGGACACATGCATTTTAGCGGAGACAGCAATGCAAATTTTTTACGATAAAGACACAGATATTTCTATCATCCAAGGCAAAAAAGTAGCGATCATTGGTTACGGTTCACAAGGTCACGCTCATGCGCTTAACCTTAAAGATTCAGGCGTTGACGTAACTGTTGGTTTACGTGCTGGTTCTGCTTCTTGGAAAAAAGCTGAAAATGCTGGTCTTAAAGTGTCTGAAGTGCCTGCTGCTGTAGCTCAAGCTGACTTAGTAATGATCTTGACTCCAGATGAGTTTCAAGCTCAACTTTACCGTGATGTAATCGAGCCAAACATCAAGCAAGGTGCGACTTTAGCATTTGCTCACGGTTTCTCAATTCTTTATAACCAAGTTGTGCCACGTAAAGACTTAGACGTGATCATGGTTGCGCCAAAAGCTCCTGGTCATACTGTACGTTCAGAATTCCAACGTGGTTCAGGTGTTCCTGACTTAATCGCAATTCATCAAGATGCTTCTGGTAATGCACGTAACGTTGCGCTTTCTTATGCTTCAGGCGTAGGTGGTGGTCGTACGGGTATCATCGAAACTTCTTTCCGTGAAGAAACTGAAACTGACTTATTTGGTGAGCAAGCAGTTCTTTGTGGTGGTGCTGTTGAATTGGTGAAAATGGGCTTCGAAACTTTGGTTGAAGCTGGTTATGCACCTGAAATGGCTTACTTCGAATGTTTACATGAGTTAAAACTTATCGTTGACTTGATGTTCGAAGGTGGTATCGCGGACATGAACTACTCAGTATCTAACAACGCTGAATACGGCGAATATGTGACTGGTACTGAAGTAATCAATGAACAATCTCGTGAAGCAATGCGTAATGCGCTTAAACGTATTCAATCTGGTGAATATGCGAAGATGTTCATCCAAGAAGGTGCGTTGAACTACCCATCTATGACGGCTCGTCGTCGTCAAAACGCTGCTCACGGTATCGAAGTAACAGGTAACAAGTTACGTGCGATGATGCCTTGGATTCAAGCAAACAAAATCGTTGATAAAGAGAAAAACTAATTTCTCGGATCATTTGATTTGATGTGAAACCCACTCATTTTGAGTGGGTTTTTTATTAAGTATTACGCACCTTAAAGATGGCAAAGCGTTGCTCTTTATTCAGAACAGTGTTCTGAGTTTGATATATCACGGATTTAAGCAAACAAAATCGTTGATAAAATCCAAAATGGTCTTCTTAGCTAACTGATTTTTATGTTATAAAAATTGTATAAGTTAATCTTTTATAAAAATTGTATAAGTTAATCTTTAATGAGGAAATAAGTGACAGCACCTTTAACTGTAGAGCAAAAAAACAAATTACAGATTCTTGAGCCAAAGCTAGAAAAAGCTATTTTTGAAAAAAATATAAAATTTGCAAGAGAGCTTGTGGTTGATATCCAAAATGTTTTACGACCAACAGGACATTATATTAGGCTTATTCAGGCTAAAAATAAATTTTGTGAATTGGCGATAGAAATGGCTGAATTTGATTCAATTAAACAAATTTTAGAATCAAACATAAAGGTTGTTAATTCCAATACTAGGGTTTATATCGAGACAATTTCTTTACTTGCTATTTATTATCTTCGTATTAAAGATGTGCAAAAAGCAAAAGAATATATTAAAGAAGTACTTCAAAATCATACAGTAATCAAAACTCAAAGGACTCGAAATATCTTTCATAGCGAAATTATAGAAAGGTTTAATCAGGAAGTAGCATTAGCAACATTAACTGGTTTTAATGAGTTTGGCATTGATCAAGATGATGTAGAACGTGAGGCGATTAGAATAATTCAAACTCTTAGCAATGATGAAATATATGAGCAAATAGGTAAATATTCACCTCAATCAACAAAAGATATGATTTATACAGTACATGATTACTCTCTTAAACAACTTCCTTATACTCAAAGAATAATGTTACCAAGCCCAACTCAAAAAATTGATGACAAAGAAGTTGGTGTAACAATATATGAGGCTGTAAAAAGAGTTTTATATAATTCTATGTGTAATCCCGAAAGTGAAATTTATAAAGCATGGTTTACAAATGGTTTAACAGTTTTTTTAGATAAAAAATATATTTTAACGACTGTTATTAGTTCTTTAACGACTTTAGGCTTCGGTGTAACAATGATTGTGCCATCTTTAGTGGCTTTAATTACTAAATTTGGTATTGAAGTTTATTGCGAGAAAAATAAACCTTTATATATTTCCCAAATAAGGAAAATTTGATATTGCAATAAATTAGTAGCTTCTAAAATTCTAAAAGGAAATCATCTATATTGTACTGACGCTATGATAGAGTATTCACAATAAATTTTTACGCGTAATCAGTGATGAATATTAAAATTCTATTTTCTATTGCTGCCTTCAGTCTTCCAACGCTCAGCTTTGCAAAAAATGTAGTGACAGCAACTACATCTGCAAACCCATTGAAACCGTTGAATAACGTCCGTGTTTCCATGCAACGCATGATGAAATCAACAGAAGGGCGTTATTTCCTCAGCCTTTATGCAGGTATAGCTAAACCACATGCGACCATGTATGACTTGGTGCAGTTAAAGACAACTGAGTTTCGTGGAACGCAAAAGGGCAACCAAATCAATCTAAACTCAGTGAGTTTAGAGGCTGCTACTGACCCTTATGAAGCCAAACAATTGTCAGGTGTTCTCAACGTTAATACAGGTATTCTGCAAGGCACACTTGTTACGCCACAAAACCCAACAGGCAGTGCAATTTTATTTGAGCCTGCATTTAAAGTCGTAAATAAACCGCTATTTACCTTTAAATTTTATGGCGTGAAAGCAGATACTGCAGTACAAGAGCAACTGCTTACTCGTGTCGATGTGATCAATAAAACCAACAATACTGTGGCACAAACACTGACAGGTTTTTCCGCTTATCCAGGCAGTATTGGATATATGGATATTAACTTTGACGGTTATTATGATGTGATTTTGTCAGATCTATCACGTGATAGAAAAATTGAAGATAAACGCTATATTTACTGGATGTACAATCCAAAAACGAAGCAGTTCCAACGTTCTCCACAGTTAGAAAAACTAGTCGGATTACCTGTTTTACATGGTGAAAAAAAGCAGATCGATTATGGTAATGGACAACTTTATCAAGTCGAAAATGGTTTGTTGAATCGAGTGAATCCGACCGAATAAAACAGAATGAGAAACATTGATGTTAAGTATTGAGTTCATCAATGTGTCATCAAAACATCATTAAAGCGTCATTAAAAACATCTAGACTCAGCATTGGGCTAGGTGTTTTTTTATGCTTTAGATAAAACACATGAGGTAAAACAATAAAAATTGCAACATGCTGAACTTGAAAAAGGAGTAAGCAGATGAACATTAAAAATACAAAAACAAAAATACTCGCGCTGGATTTAAAAGGTTGTTTGTACTTAAACCAATGGTCACATCATCAACATATTTTGATCTTTTTTAAAGCTGTAAGCCGCTTAGGCGATCGATGGTTTTGGTACGTTATGTTGATTTGGGTCTGGATGATTCAAGGCTGGTCCTATACGCCGTCGATTCTTTATATTTTATTCGGTGGATTGACAGGTACGTGTATTTATAAGGGACTGAAGCATCGTACAACACGACCAAGACCTTATCAGGTGCATCAAGTGATTCAATTGGGTGAGCGACCTTTAGATCATTTTAGTTTTCCATCAGGACATACTTTACATGCAGTCATGGCAAGTATTGTTTTAGGTTTTATACAGCCGTTGTTACTGGTGTTGATGTTGCCCTTTAGTATATGCGTCGCAATATCTCGAATGGTTCTGGGTTTACATTATCCAAGTGATGTTATTGTCGGTGCGATCATTGGGAGTTTGCTTGGATTCTTCATTATTTATTTAGCACCATTTTTTTCGATCAGTTTATAGTTTATTAACTGCTGAGAACGCACTCTTCGGTATTCACTCATTGAATTTTAATTTAACATTTCTCTGTTCTAATAATTAGATAGGTTAAATGGATTTTAAGTGAAAAAACGATTGAGTATGATGCTTTTGGCACTAGGTTTGGCGGCTTGCCAAGATTCCAGCAAAATTGAAAAAACCAATGAAATAGAAAATAAAAAAGCGCAATCAGATTCACAAAATGATGTTGTTTTTAAGCAGGATTATGCCGTTCCACAAGAAATGCAAGAGACTCCAATCTATGAAATGGGCGAGCTCATTAAAAATCTGATGTTAGATGAAAAGCAGACGCAATATAGCTGGGATCAGTTAGCCAATGATGAGCATATTCAATGGCAAACTGTTGGATATACCGAACAGTTTAATACGCATACCAATAGTACCATCACTCGACGCGAAGGTTTGGTTCGTGTTCATGTACTAGGTGATCGTGTCGCTATTTTACGCGAGCGCAAGTATGAAGCGCCTTGGGAAATCAATTATTATGGTGCAGAAGCAAAATGGGGTGTGACCTCAATTGACTTAAATCCAACAGGCGATTTTCAAGAATTTCCAGATCCAATTCCATCTTTAAAAAAACAAAAAATCTCTGTCAATAAAATGTGTGAGCAGAAGTATTTGGGCGATCAAACCACTGTTTATTTGTTGAAAGCAAATAATAAACAAGATATCTATTTTGTTGATCAAATCAGTACAGGCTCTGCGGGTAGTTCTCGTTGGTTGTCATTGAGTATGCAAGACAAGTCGACCGAGTGGTGTCCAGAGAGTAATGCACCATCAGACTTGGAAGCGACACCGAGCATTTAAAGATTTTGAAGCGATTCAGATTAAAAAATGACAAAGGTGTTGAAAATAATGCAGATGAACTGAAATTTGTTAAAGTATAATCATCAATCGGTAAATATTAGGAATGGCTATGGGCTTACGTTGGACTGATACGCTAGATATCGCGCTTGATCTTTTAGAGGCGCATCCTGATGTAGATCCACAATGGATTCGTTTTACAGATTTACATGCTTGGGTTTGTGCATTGCCAAACTTTAGCGATGATCCAAACAAGTCAACTGAAGGCCTATTGGAAGGCATTCAAATGGCTTGGATTGATGAAGCAAAGTAATTGTTCTATCGAAAAAATATTTTTTTTACATATCAAAAGCGGAAAGTCGTGCATTATTCGGTATAATGCGCCAAAATTTTTCGTGTCAATTTGACTTAAGGAGCCAATCATGGCTATTGAACGTACTTTATCTATCGTTAAACCAGATGCTGTTGGTAAAAACCACATTGGTGACATCTTTGCTCGTTTCGAAAAAGCTGGTCTTAAAATCGTTGCGACTAAAATGAAACACCTTTCTAAAGCTGAAGCTGAAGGTTTCTATGCTGAACATAAAGAACGTGGTTTCTTTGGTGATTTAGTTGCTTTCATGACTTCTGGTCCAGTTGTTGTTTCAGTTCTTGAAGGCGAAAATGCAGTTCTTGCTCACCGTGAAATTCTTGGTGCGACAAACCCTAAAGAAGCTGCTCCTGGTACAATCCGTGCAGATTTCGCTGTAAGCATCGATGAAAACGCTGCTCACGGTTCTGATTCTGTAGCATCTGCTGATCGTGAAGTGAACTACTTCTTCGCTCAAACTGAGATTGCTCCACGTACTCGTTAATTCGCAGTATTCAAACCAGATAAGTGTTATACTACTTATCTGGTTTTTTTATTTTCGTTATTTTTTATTGCTCGATTATTGAGCGGTTTTGTTTTAAGTCAGTTCTTTCGTCCCACGACATGGTTTAGGTAATGCTCATGAATTCTGAAGTTGTCGCTTCATCCGTAAATCTAGATGAACAACAGCCATCATCAACATCTGTAAAGGCTGAAACTGTTCAGAAAGTAAATTTACTTGGCATGTCACGTCCGCAAATGGAAAAATTCTTCGAAGAAATGGGGGAGAAGAAATTCCGTGCAGGACAGGTGATGAAATGGATTCATCAATACTTCGTCACTGACTTTGCTGAAATGACCAATATTTCAGGTAAGTTACGTGAAAAATTAGAAAAAATGTGTGAGATTTCTGCGCCAGAAGTCGTACATCGTAACTATTCAAAAGATGGTACACGTAAGTGGGTATTCCGTGTCGGTGAAGGTGCTGGTTCATTGGTTGAAACTGTATTGATTCCAGCCGATGATAAAACGGGTGCACGTAAAACCTTATGTATTTCATCGCAAGTCGGTTGTGCTTTGGATTGTTCATTTTGCTCAACAGGTAAACAAGGCTTCCAGCGAGATTTGACTCAAGCAGAAATCATTGGTCAGCTGTGGATGGCGAACTTCTCTTATATGGAAGAAGTGCCTGTTGCCGATCGTGAGCGCTCGGTCACCAATGTGGTGATGATGGGTATGGGCGAGCCTCTACTTAACTATGACGCAGTACTTAATTCAATGCGCATTATGCTAGATGACTTTGCATATGGGATGTCTAAACGCCGTGTAACGCTGTCAACCTCAGGTGTCGTACCGAAGATTGATCAGTTGGTGAAAGACATTGATGTGGCATTAGCAATTTCATTACATGCGCCAAATGATGAGCTTCGTAATGAACTTGTGCCCATCAACAAAAAGTATCCATTAGAACAACTGATTGCTGCTTGTCAGCGTTATATTGCCAAAGATGGTAATGAAAGTTCACGTAAGCACGTCACAATTGAATATGTCATGTTAGATGGTGTAAATGATCATCCTGAACATGCACAGCAAATGATTAAGTTACTTAAAAATTTACCAAGTAAAATTAATCTCATTCCATTTAATCCATTTCCGCACGCACCTTATGGTCGTTCGAGTCGTAACCGTATTATTTCTTTCCAAAAAACTTTGTCTGATGCAGGATTTGTGTGTACGATTCGTCAGACACGTGGTGATGATATTGATGCGGCATGTGGTCAACTTGTGGGGCAAGTTGCCGATCGTACTCGTCGTGCAGAACAATGGAAGAAAAAAGTCGAAGAACGTAATGTAATTATGCGTTCAGAAGGCTAAATTACATAATAAGGGGGCAGGCATTGAGAACACCTATGTATAAAAAAACAATCGTATGCGCTGCGATGTGTTTGTCTGCATTGGTTGTACAAGGATGTCAGACAACGGGTAGTTCAGCAGCATTTGTAAAAAAAGATCCTGAAAAAGCGGTGAAAGTCCGTACACAAATGGCAGCTGAATATATACGCACTGGCAACTTAGATGCGGCAAAACGAGTGCTTGATCAAGCGCTTGAAACAGACTCTAAAGATTCAAGTGCCAATATGATGATGGGCGTACTTTTGCAACAAGAAGGCAGCGATGCTAATTTGCAAAAAGCCGATGGTTATTTTACCCGTGCAATCGCATCAGATCCGAAAAATGCGCAGGCGAGAAACAATTACGGCACGTATTTGTATCAAATGCAGCGATATAATGAAGCAGTTCAACAGTTAAATGTGGCTGGTTCTACCCTCGGATATGAACAACGCGCACGCGCGCTGGAAAATTTGGGACTGACCTATTTAAAATTGGGGCAAGTTGCGAATGCTGAAAAAACGTTCAAACAAGCGTTGCAAGTGAATCGTGATTCTACCATTTCAATGTTAGAGTTATCTGAGATTTTATATGAGCAACAAAACGTCGTTGTAGCACGTCAACTCTATGAACAATATGTCCGTATAGTTGGTCAGAAAAATCAAGGTGCAAGAGCACTTTGGGTGGGTATCCGTGTTGCTCGTGCCAATCAAGATCAGTTGGGAATGCAAGTTTTAGTCAATCAACTTCGTGCATTGTTCCCAGATAGTCTAGAATATCAACGTTATTTGAAATTACAGTACACTACTGAGGCCGTATGGAAGTAAATCCAAATTCACAGCAACCTACTGGTTCAAGCGTAGTACCTAATGCTTTAGGAAATGTTCAGCGCCCTGGTGAATATTTGCGTCAGAACCGTATTAAACAAGCTCGTGAACTCAAAGACGTTGCAGCCGATTTAAAGATGCCGATAAAAACTTTAGAGGCATTGGAGCAAGATGACTATAAGTCATTGCCACAAGCGACTTTTATCAAAGGATATTATCGTACCTATGCGAAATATCTCAAAGTCGATGCGAGTGCGATCATTCAGCGTTTTGATGAGATTTATGAAAATGACACGGGCTTAGTGCCAAATCATGCCTTGAACAATTCTCCAATTAAATTTATGGGAAAATTGCCAGGTTCAAATAGTGACCGTAATCGTAAGTGGCTCAAGCGTATATTGATTGCCATGGCGGTAATTACTGCATTGTGGCTTGTAGTGATGTTGGTTCAGAAGTGGACTTCTAAAGGCAGTAATAATCAAGCGCATACACAAAATAACGAAGTTCAAGTTTTAACCTTGGATAATGGTCATGATTCGACAGCAGGAAATATGCATGCGCCAGTATCAGGTGATGTGATGGTGCTGAATTTCAGTCATCCGACATCTGTACATATTGTTGACAGTACTGGCAAAGTGTTGGCAACGGGGCGTCAAGCTTCAACATTGAATTTAAATGGTGAATCACCATTTGAAATTCGTTTGGATGATGCAACAGCTGTCACATTAAGTCTGAATAATGAGTCAATTTCATTGTCACCATATACGGTGAACGGAAAAGCTCAATTCCGTTTATCGCGTTAATTAGATTGAGTCGAGCGGTATAATGATTGTAAATCCGATTAAACGTCGTCCGACACGTAAAATTCGTGTCGGTTCTGTCTATGTAGGTGGTGATGCACCCATCAGCATTCAAAGTATGACCAATACTGAAACATGCGACGTAGATGCGACTGTGGCACAAATTCAACGCTGTGCAGATGCAGGTGTTGATATCATGCGTGTTTCCGTCCCTACGATGGAAGCTGCTGCGGCGTTTGGTGAAATTCGAAAGCGTGTATCTGTTCCTCTGGTGGCAGATATTCATTTCGATTACAAGATTGCATTAGCAGTGGCAGATTTTGGGGCAGACTGTTTACGGATTAACCCAGGTAATATTGGTTCTGAGGCAAAAATCCGTGAAGTGGTTGCAGCAGCAAAACATCATGACATTTCGATGCGTATTGGTGTAAATGCTGGCTCGCTCGAAAAAGATATTCAGAAAAAATATGGTGAGCCAACAGGTGAGGCATTGCTTGAATCTGCTATGCGCCATATTGATATTTTAGACCGCTTAGATTTTCAAGAATTTAAAGTGTCTGTAAAAGCATCCAATGTATTTTTAACCATGGATGCTTATCGTTTGTTGTCAAAACAAATTGATAACCCATTACACTTGGGTGTGACTGAAGCGGGTATTTATCGTACAGGTACAGTGAAATCTGCAATTGCCCTAGGTGGTTTGTTGATGGAAGGTATAGGCGATACCATGCGTATTTCGCTCGCTGCTCAGCCTGAAGATGAAGTGAAGATCGGTTTTGATATTTTAAAATCATTGGGTCTTCGTTCCAATGGGATTAACTTCATTGCTTGTCCAAGCTGTTCGCGTCAAGAATTTAACGTGATTTCAGTCATGCAAGCATTGGAAGAGCGTCTTGAAGATATTCGTACACCAATGGATGTATCGGTCATTGGCTGTAAGGTGAACGGTCCAGGTGAAGCCAAAGAGGCTGACATTGGCGTTGTAGGTGCAAGCCCACGTTCATTGGTATACCGAAATGGTGAAAAAAGCCATTTAATTGATACAAATCAGTTGGTTGATGAAATCGAATCTATGGTTCGTCAACGTGTAATAGAGCTTGAAGAAGCTAAATCTAAAGAGATCATTCGTAGTTCATCATGAGTTCAATTGTCGCAATCAAAGGTTTTAATGACATTCTTCCAACGCAAACACCTGCGTGGAGACGTCTAGAGCAACATTTAGCATCATTAATGGATGCTTATGGCTACCAACAAATCCGTCTGCCGATTGTCGAACAAACAAATTTGTTCAAACGTTCAATTGGTGATGCAACGGATATCGTTGAAAAAGAAATGTACACTTTCTTTGATAAAGGTAATCCACCTGAATCATTGACTTTGCGTCCTGAAGGGACAGCAGGCTGTGTGCGTGCCATGCTTGAACACAATATGCTTCGTAGTGCAACACCACGTGTATGGTACGTGGGGCCAATGTTCCGCTATGAGAAACCGCAAAAAGGACGTTATCGTCAATTCCATCAGTTTGGTGTAGAAACCTTTGGTGTTGCGACACCAGATATGGATGCCGAATTGATTTTGATGACGGCACGTTTGTGGAAACGCATGGGTGTTGCTGACAAGGTTCAACTTGAGTTGAATACTTTGGGAGAATCTGATGAACGTGCTGAATACCGTAATGCTTTGGTTGAGTTCTTAACGCAACATAAAGATGAGTTGGACGAAGATTCACAGCGCCGTTTAAGTACCAACCCGCTTCGTATCTTAGATTCTAAAGATGCGAGAACTCAGCAAATTCTTGAAAATGCACCGAAATTGCATGATTTTATGCAACAAGATACTATGGATCACTTTGCAGCATTACAACAGTATTTAACAGATGCTGGTGTTAAGTTTGTGATCAACCAAAAGTTGGTACGTGGACTGGATTACTACAATAAAACTGTATTTGAATGGACGACTACGCATTTAGGTTCTCAAGGAACGGTATGTGCAGGTGGTCGCTATGACGGTTTAGTTGGTCAGTTAAAAGGTAAGCCAGAACAATCTGTTCCAGCCGTGGGTTTTGCCATGGGTATGGAACGTTTATTGCTGTTATTGGAACAAGTTGAAGACAATACAGTGGTACGTGATTGTGAAGTATTCTTGTTGGCTGATCCGAGTATGCAAGGTAAAGCATTGGTGCTTGCAGAGCAAATTCGTAATCAACTTGAATCAGAGAATAGCTCAATTCGTTTGAAAGTCGGATCACAAGGTTCGATGAAATCACAAATGAAGAAAGCGGATCAATCTGGTGCTTTGTATGCGGTTATTTTAGGTGAGCGTGAGTGGGAAACACAGCAATTGTCAGTGAAAACATTGGCAACAGCGGAACAAACTCAAGTTTCAGTTAATGAGATCGTACCGTTTTTTATTGAAAAATTTTCTTTAAAATAATCCATAAACGCTAATTAAAAAAGGTAGTCAAATGAGTGCACTGACTGATGAAGAGCAACTTGATAGTTTGAAATCATTTTCCAAAAAATATGGTTCTGCCATGGTCAGTGGTGTCCTTGTTGCATTGATTGCCTTTTTTGGTTGGAATTACTGGCAGAAGAAGCAAAGCACTGAAAGCCAAGTTGCAACAGCGAAGTTGCAAGTCTTTTTAGAAGAAGCGCGTGCATCTTCAACTGATCCAAAACTTGAATCTGTGGTTGCATCTTCCGCTGAGAAATTGGTGAAAGATAATCCAGATACGATTCAAGCACTGCATGCTCAGTTTGTGATGGCAAAATTGGCTTTTGATAAGCAAGATTATGCCAAAGCTGAACGTGAATTGAAAAAAGTAGAAAACACCAAAATTAAAGATGAAGGCTTACAGCAGATTGTTAAAATTCGTGTTGCTGATGCTCAGCTTGCACAGAAAAAATTTGATGAAGCAATTAAAACCTTAAGTGGGGTTACTTCACCTGCATTTAAAACAACTGTAGAAGAAATGCGTGGTGACATTTATGTTGCTAAAAATGATACAGAAAATGCAAAAAAAGCATATTTGAATGCTTGGAATAATTTAATTGAAAGTAAGCAAGAGCGCCAAATCTTACAAATTAAACTCGAAAGTGTTGGCGTATTAGTTGATGATCCTGAAATTGAAAGACCAATTTTAGCAACAAAAATGGATGAGTCTTAATGGATAGAAAGTATAAAGTATCTTTTGCCTTGGCAGTGCTAACATTAGCGATGTCTGGCTGTTCAATCTTTAATAAAAGCAGCAAAACTGAAGTGATTAAACCAAATCCACTTCCTAAAATTGAACAAACAACAAGTTTAGCTCAAGTTTTTTCGCAGAAAGTGTCTGCAACCAGCGCTGAAGATCCTTTACGCCTCAGAATAGATGCAGATAATGATTCACTGTTTACTTTAGATCCGAAAGGGGAAGTGGCAGCATATCGCGGGAATCAAAAAGTTTGGCAAACTCAGGTGAGTAAGCAAGGCTTAAGTTCTGGTGTAGAAGCAGCTGAAGGCCTCGTAATTGTGGGTAACAAGAAAGGCCAACTCTTTGCGCTGGATCAGTCTACTGGTGCAATCAAATGGACAGCACAATTGTCAGGAGCATTGATTAGTTCTGCATTGGTGCAAAATGGTCGTGTTATTGTGGTTGCAAACGATGGTACTACTTATGGTTTTGACAGTGCTTCTGGTCAACAAGTTTGGACATATAAACTGCCTGCTGAAACGTTAAGCCTACGTGGTCAAGCGTCTCCTGTATCCATTGATTCCCGCACAGTTTTACTCGCGTCTTCCAACGCATATATTTATGCGGTCGATAGTTTATCTGGTGTTTTACGTATGCAACTGCGTGTTGCAGTGAGTGATGGTCGTTCTGATATTCAAAAATTGATTGATATTGACGGTGAACCAGCTGTGTCTGGAAAATTTGTGGTGACCACAAGTTATCAAGGGCAAGTGACTGTTGTCGATCTTTCTGTTCAACGTGTTATTTGGAGTGTGGATGCAAGCAGCATCAACCGTCCTGAAATTTCAGCGCGCCAAGTTTTTGTTGCTGAAGATGGTGGTAAAATCGTCTCTTACGATTTGTTAACCGGTCAAAAGCTTTGGGAAAATGACCAGTTACTCAACCGTAAATTGAGTAATCCTGTGATTTTGGGTCAAAATCTTGTTGTAGGCGATCTAGAAGGCGTTCTACATCTGATTGATCCAAGCTCAGGAACGATTGTTGGGCGTGCAAAAAGTTCAGGTGAAGTCCGTACTTTACGTGTAATTGATAATCAACTTTTTGCAGCAACACGTACTGGTGCACTTAGCATTTGGCAGAATCGTTAATTTTAGCGTCACCTTATGTTAAACTAACAGCCATATCTTAATTTTTCGCCTCGGGGTTCTTGATCATTCAGACCCCGAGGTTTTTATTCAGGTGTTTACCTCAATCTTCCACATGTTTCTGATGTTCAGGCCAATTGTTTTGGCTGATCTTGTAAAAAGGTAATCTATGAAACCCGTTATTGCGCTCATTGGTCGTCCGAACGTCGGAAAATCAACGTTGTTCAACCAGATTACAAAAAGTCGTGACGCTTTAGTTGCTGACTTTGCCGGTCTTACGCGCGACCGTAAATATGGTGATGCTGTATTTCAAAATAAATCCTTTATTGTTGTCGATACTGGGGGTATTGGTGAAAATGAAGGTGGTATCGACTCATACATGGCGGAACAGTCAAAAACTGCCATTAATGAAGCAGATATCATTATTTTTGTTGTTGATGCACGTGCTGGTCTTTTGGCTTCAGATGAGCAAATTGCCCGTGAATTACGTACATTAGGTAAAAAAGTTTACTTGGTTGCCAATAAAGTTGATGGTGTGCATGCAGAAGCGGCACTTGTCGAGTTTTTTAAACTGGGTATGGGCGAGCCAATGCAAGTGGCTGCAAGCCATGGTCGTGGTGTGGCTCAAATGCTTGAGGATGTTCTGGAAGATGTTCCAGAAGATGAAAATCCTGATGAGCATGATAAAGCGACAGGCTTACGTTTAGCGATTATCGGTCGTCCTAATGTAGGTAAGTCAACACTAGTGAACCGTTTGCTAGGTGAAGATCGTGTTGTTGCTTTTGACCAACCAGGTACAACACGTGATTCGATTTACATTCCGTTTGAACGTGATGGTCGTCAATACACCTTAATTGATACTGCAGGTGTACGTCGTAAAGGTAAAGTGGATGAAATGATTGAGAAATTCTCAATCGTGAAAACACTACAAGCAATTAAAGATGCACACGTGATTGTGGTTGTGTTAGATGCACGTGAAGGTGTAGTAGAACAAGATTTACATTTGATTGGTTATGCATTAGAAGCTGGTCGTGCCATGGTGATCGCCATTAACAAATGGGATAACATGACCGAATATGACCGTAAACAATGTAAATTAGATGTTGAACGTCGTTTTGATTTTATTCCTTGGGCGAAAGTTCACTTAATTTCAGCACTGCATGGTACTGGTGTGGGTGAAATGTACCCATCAATTCATCGTGCATATGATTCTTCACATTTGAAAGTTTCTCCTGCAAAAATCACACAGATTTTAAGTGATGCTGTAGAAGCTCATGCACCTCCGATGGTTTCAGGCCGTCGTATTAAAATGCGTTATGCGCATATGGGTGGACAAAATCCACCAACGATCGTGATTCATGGTAACAAAGTAGATAAAACCCCAGCGGATTATCGTCGTTACTTAGAAAACGTGTTCCGTAAAGTATATAAACTCGAAGGTACACCAGTTCGCATTGAATTTAAGACATCTGAAAACCCATTTGAAGGTCGTAAAACTCAAATCGATGAGCGTGTGGCTGCACGTAAACGTCGTTATGTTCAGAAATTTAAGAAAGCTGAAAAGAAATTTAAACGTTAATTCTTTCTCAGTTGGATTGAAGAAAAGCCCAGAGTGATCTTTGGGCTTTTTTATTGTATCTTTTTTATTTTAAAATGAATGCCTCATCCAATTTTGATGCGGCTCATAAGGAAGATTATGGAGCGTAAAATACGTATTGATATCGCTCAACTTGATCACATTGTAGCGCCTTCAACCTCATCAGACCGAAAGGTTCAAATTCAGTTGCGTAAAGAGTCCATCTATCTTTATCGTAATCAGCAACTTTCAAAACGTTTAAATACTCACATTTCAAATCATGACTTTGATCAAACATCTTTTGGAAAGCCATTTTTAAAGTCGCATTCGGCTTTTCAATTTAATCATAGTCATAGTCAAAATTATTATGCACTAGCAACATCAGACCGAGTGCAAGATCTTGGTGTAGATGTTGAAGATTTAGACCGAAAAATTCGCTTTGAGTCCTTGGCAGCACATGCTTTTCATCCCAACGAATTACAAAAATGGCAGGACTTAGGTCAAGATGTAGAATATTGGTTTAAAGTATGGACCACTAAAGAGGCTGTTTTGAAAGCCAGTGGATTAGGTATTCGATTAAGCCTCAATACTTTAGATACTCAAGTTGACGCCATTCAAGATGGGGGAATATGCCAACATCCAGAATTGGGCGTATTTGCTTATCAAAATTTCAATTTAGCGCATTGTATGTTAACCGTCGCTTGGCGTTCCGAACTTTCCTGTAAGGGTTTTGCATTTCCTCGGATTGAAGTTATTCAGCATTAGATAATGCTATTACAAAAAAAAGCTCATCCGAAGATGAGCTTTTTTAAGTAGTGAAGGGAATTAGTGAGGAATTTCTTCTTCTTCAAATTCAGGCTTCACTTGAACAATAAAGTCTTGACGGTTTAGACCACGCCACAATGCAAATGCAGTACCGATATAAATCGAAGAATAGGTACCCACAAATACACCAATGAACATCGCAATCGAGAACCAGTGCAGACCGTCACCGCCTAAGAACATCATCGCTACAACAACCAATAATAAAGTCATAGAGGTATGAATAGTACGACGCAGTGTTTCAGTCAGAGAAATATCCACGACTTCGCGCGGTGTTGCACCACGAATCTTGCGGAAATTCTCACGGATACGGTCAGAAACCACGATGTTATCGTTAAGCGAGAAGCCAAGTAATGCCAAAATTGCTGCCAAAACTGTGAGGTCAAATGGCCATTGCATCATAGCAAAAACACCGACAGTTACGAGCACGTCATGGAACAGTGACAATACAGCGCCGAGTGCCAATTTAAACTCAAAGCGAATGGTCACATAAATCAACATGAGTAACAGTGCTAAAGCAACTGCACCTGCAGAACGGACATAGAGTTCATTACCGACTTGCCCACCAACAACATCAACTTTATGCACTTCAGCCTGATTATTAGGCAATTGCACAGCACTAGTAATGGCCTTGGTTAAGTCTTCTGCTTCAATGTTTTCTTGTACAGGCATACGCACAAGAAGGTCTTTATTACTGCCGAGAGTTTGCACCATGGCATCTTCAAAGCCAGCTTTTTCTAAAGATTTGATTACTTCAGTTTGGTTAGCAGGTTGACTGTAATTCAGTTCTGCCGATACACCACCTGTAAAATCAAGTCCAAGGTTTAAGCCTTTGGTGCAAATAAAGAAAATACTCGCCAAAGTCAAAATGATTGAGATGATTGCCGCTGGTTTGGCAATCTTCATAAAGTCAATAATGCGCTCGTCGTCTGGACGACCGTATTTTTTTGAGTTGTCTGGTTTTGGACTTTCTTGTTGAGTCATATCAGTCATCATAGATCTCCTTAAATGCTCAACTTTTTCAAGTTCTTGCGCTTACCATAAATGATTTGTACGATTGCACGCGTCACAGTAATTGCAGTAAACATTGAACAAATAATACCAATCATCAATGTCACGGCGAAGCCCTTAATTGGACCTGTACCAATGGCAAATAGAATGAATGCCACCAAGAATGTGGTTAAGTTGGAGTCGAGAATGGTGTTATATGCTCGATCATAACCAGCGATTATGGCCTGTTTAGGTGAAGCCCCCCAACGCATTTCTTCCCGTATACGCTCGCAGATCAGTACGTTGGCGTCCACGGCCATACCAATGGTGATAACGATACCTGCAATACCAGGGAGGGTGAGGGAAGCGCCAATCCAAGACATGACTGTAAGAATCATGGCTAAGTTAAACACCAGTGCAAAATTAGCAATTAAACCGAACACTCGGAAGAACACCACCATCCAGATTGCAACCAGTAAGAAACCGATTTGAGTCGACAATACGCCTTTATCGATATTTTCTTGACCGAGACTTGGACCAATCACGCGTTCTTCAACGAAATACATAGGTGCAGCTAAAGCACCTGCACGTAACATCAATGCAAGTTCTGATGCTTCTTGAGGTGAATCAAGACCCGTAATACGGAATGATGAACCCAGTACAGCTTGTACCGTTGCAGCATTAATCACAACAGATTCTGTATAAGGCGTACGTACTTCTGTTTGGGCGCCAGTTGCAGGATCATTCACATAGCTAATACGTTGTTTATTTTCGATAAACAACACCGCCATGCGCTTACCTACAGCATTGCGTGTAGCATCAGCCATCAGCTTACCGCCAGCTGAGTCTAACGTAATGTTAACTTCAGCGCCGCCACTGTCTTGACTAAAGCCTGATGACGCATTTTGTACACGTTCACCCGTTAAAATACGGTTGCGGTTAAGCAGTAGTTCACGTCCACTATCGAGTGATTCAAATGCGAACAGCTCAGTACCAGGCGGTAATGGCTGACCACTTGATTTTCCAGTGTAACGATCGATGTATTGGTCATTGAGGTCAGATACGAGACGGAATTCTAAGTTTGCTGTACGACCTAAGACACGTTTTGCTTCGGCTGTATCTTGTACACCAGGAAGCTCTACTACAATACGGTTGCTACCTTGGCTTTGAACCATGGCTTCTGCCACACCTAACTCATTAATACGATTACGTAGAGTCGTTAAGTTTTGGTCCAATGCGTAGGATTGAATTTCTTGCTTAGTGGTATCGTTATAAGTCAATTTCAGGGTAGAACCTGAATCTGTCGCTAACGCTTGTTGTGTATATTTATTGCCGTTACGACGAATGACATCCATTGCTGTAGAACGGTCGTCATTGTTCGCAAATTGAATCGTGATATTGTTGTTATTCACAGTCAAGCTGTTGAATTTAACTTTGTTTTCACGTAATTCACGACGTAAATCAGTTGCAGAGGTTTCAAGACGTTGCGCAATGGCTTTGTCCATGTCAATTTCAAGTAAGAAATGGACACCACCACGTAAGTCCAAACCAAGTTTCATTGGTTTAGCGCCAATTTTTTGCAACCATTCAGGTGTTGTTGGTGCAAGATTGAGTGCGACTACATAGCCATCACCCAAACCTTGTCGAAGTGCTTCTTTTGCTTTTAATTGCGCATCGGTAGAACTTAAACGGAGTAGGGCTGCATTATTGGTAAAACTATTGTCGTGTGTCGCAATATTTTCGCTTTTTAATATTTGCTCTGCTTTTTGTATTACTGTCTCATCAATTTGAGTCCCTGCTTTTGCACCAGAAATTTGGACAGCAGGTTCGTCAGGATACAAACTTGGCAGTGCGTATAATGTACTGATTATAAGAACAAAAATAATCAGTATATATTTCCATGCTGGGTAACGCATTTGCTTTCTTCTTAAAATGAAAAAGCCGTGCGACTGCACGACTATTTTTATGATTAAAGGTTATCTAGAGTGCCTTCTGGAAGCACCGAGATTACACTTGCACGTTGAATTTTAACGACATTGCCACGGTTTAATTCGACAACAGCGAAATCACCTTCAAGTTTAGTAATGCGTCCCATTAAGCCGCCAGCAAATACAATTTCACTGCCTACACCTAAGCTTTCTACAAGTGTACGATGTTCTTTAGAACGTTTCGCTTGTGGACGCCAAATCAGGAAGTAAAAAATTGCGATAAATACAGCAATCATCAATAAGTTAGCGACTAGGCTTGGCTGCTGCGCCGCACCCTCTGCTGCGTGTGCAGTCGAAATAAAAAGGCTCATTACAATTTCCTAAAAAATGTCAAAGACATGATAATAAATTAGCTAGTTCTGCAATTTACATGGTCTTTTTCTTCAGTGCAAATGCTGATGAATTAATCTTGTGGGCAAGGAGGAACTTCAAGACCACGTCGTGCATAAAAATCTGCGACGAATTCATCAAAAGTGCCATTATCTAATGCATTACGAATATCTTCAGTAAAGCGTTGGTAATAACGTAAGTTGTGAATGGTTCCGAGCATAGAACCGAGCATTTCACCGCACTTCTCCAAATGGAACAGATAAGCTCGAGTGAAATTGGTACAAGTATAACAGTCACAATGCGGGTCTAAAGGACTCTGGTCATGACGATATTTAGCATTACGAATACGCACCAAACCATCGGTTACGAAATAATGACCGTTGCGTGCATTTCGTGTTGGCATCACGCAGTCGAACATATCGACACCACGACGAATACCTTCAACAATATCTTCAGGCTTACCGACACCCATTAAATAACGTGGTTTATCTTCAGGCATTTTTGCAGGAAGATAATCCAGCACTTTAATCATTTCTTCTTTGGGTTCACCCACAGATAAACCACCAATAGCATAACCATCGAAACCGACTTCAAGTAATCCGTTTAAAGATTCGTCACGCAGGTCTTCGTACATCCCGCCTTGAATGATTCCAAATAATGCATTCTTGTTTTTCAACACATCATGATGTTGAGTTTTGCAACGTTTTGCCCAACGCAATGAAAGTTGCAATGACTTCTGTGCTTCTTCGTGTGTTGCAGGGTAAGGCGTACATTCATCAAAAATCATCACGATGTCAGAATTCAATGTATGTTGAATATCCATTGAAATTTCTGGTGACAAGAAAACTTTTGAACCATCAATAGGAGAGCGGAAGGTCACACCATCTTCTTTAATTTTACGCATAGCACCCAAGCTAAATACTTGGAAGCCGCCTGAATCGGTTAAGATTGGTTTGTTCCATTTCATGAAGCCATGTAGACCACCATGTTCACGGATGACATCTAAACCTGGACGTAAATAGAGATGGAAGGTGTTCCCTAAAATGATTTGAGCTTTAATGTCTTCAATATCACGAGGCAACATACCTTTTACAGTGCCATAAGTCCCCACAGGCATAAAGACAGGTGTTTCAACCACGCCATGTTCTAATGTCAAACGACCACGACGCGCACGACCAGACTGGCCAAGCTTTTCAAACTTCATAAAATATCCAAATCGATGCGAAAAAACAGTTCGCTGATTGTGTGTGCTAAAACGGTCTATTTTCTCCGATTTTGAGAATGAAAGCCAGTCATCTTATTTTTGCCCCGCAATTAAAAAAAGCGAACCTCAGTTCGCTTTGTATGATGTTACATCCCTTAGATTGTGGTAGAAAAGCCATTGTAGTGCTGCTTCTACACCGCCTCATGCATATAAAAACGTTGAATCCGCTCTAGAATTTCAGACTTGGTGAGCGGTGGATGGTGATCATCCATTGTTGCAATATCTTGAATGAGGCATTGAATGTCCTGATTTAAGTCCAAAAAATATGGGTCACGAATCAATAGCTGTGCCTGATAGGAAATGCCTAACTCGACACTGGATGTAATTTTTAATAATTGTCTTAAATCAATCAGAACATCTTTATCTTGCTGGCTGAGTTTATGATTTAAATTATTTTTTTCTTTAAATAAAACAATAGATCGTAAGTCTGCAATGGCCTCAAAAACTGTCGCAGAAGTATTGTTGAGGTGTTTAATGGACTGAACAGTAAATTCTTCATTTCCTGTTTGATGAACAATAAACAGAATATCATCTTCATCAAGCATGTATTTATACATAATATTTTGTCGAGCATCATGCATCGCTTGTAAGTAGAAACTGGTTAAATCATCATAAAACTCATTCTTGAATTTTAAGTTAGTGATAATCAGGCGAGATTGCTGAATATAGTCAGAAATTTTGCGGCTGAATAAATTTAATTCTTGAAGATGAATACTTTGATATTTCCATTTATCAATATGCCATTGTTGGGTATCTGCAAGATACTGAAAACGATTTTCTTCTTGATTTAAAAGACTTTTATTTGTTGATACAGTGGTATATAGCGGAAGCATTCGCTCATCTAACACTAAAGCAAAAGCATAGATACTTTGTTCAGCATATTTGCTATACAGCGCTTCAAACTCATTGACGATAATTTTTTCAAGTGTCGATAAATATTCAGCATGGTCTTTTTTTAAATCAAACATCATTCAATCCCCAATTGAATCAATGAAACATTTATGTTTTATCTTTTATAAGCTGTATCCATATTGCAATTTTATATCTTCATTCTTTTACGATTTAAAAATTTGGTTTGTATTCAAAGTTCTTTTCCACAACACCATCTGAAAAAGGTTCGATGATTTTTTTCGACAAAGTTATGGCATTCACTAAATTATTTGGAAAAACTTCAATATTGTTATTAAAAACTTCCACATTGCGATTAAAGATTGTGATCGCAGCACCTACATTTTCATTTTGTTGTTGGATTTCACTCATCATCTGGGTATAGAGTTTGTCAGATTGTAGCTCAGGATAATTTTCTACAACGACATTTAAACTTTTGATCAGTTCTTTATTGAGCTGTTCAATTTTTTGTAATTGCAAAACATCGGTATTGTTAATATCCAATGTTAAAATTTGTTGACGTAATCGCGTCACATTTTCTAAAGTTGATTTTTCAAATTGGGTATATTGTTGCAAAGTTTCTTCTAAAGCTTCTAAGGTTTTGACTTTTTGACGTTCAAAATTGGCTACTTCAGCCCATGAGCGTTTGGTGGCATTAAAAAAGCGTACGATATTATTTCGCACCAGAATACCCCAGATTAAAATAATCACAAAAATTAAGATAAAAATGATAATACCCATGTGTCATTCCTGATTTTTTTGATATTTTTTAAATATATGCGTTATCGACTTTATGTGATTAATTCTATCATATTTTTTTTAAATTTTTCATAATCAGGCATATCCAGTGTTCTTAAATATCCTCTTAATGCTGAAATATTATGAATACCATTTTTAGGTTTGTTGGCACGAACTTTAAATAAATTTCGATCCCCAACAAAACACATAATATGCTCATTATGATGAGAAATTAAGTCACCTTGTACGTGTTCAAATAGATTGGCAACTTTCAAAGTGAACGCAGGACTGAGACGTTTAGCAATTAACTCACGTTTACACCCAAAGACTTTAACTTGTCGATTGATCTGAATATCCGAGGTATACCATTCTTCTTTATATGGATAGAAAAACTCTTTTCTGCGATTGCTGATCGCTAATCCTAAAGGTGAGATGTTAAATACAAAAGCACCCCAAGCATCTTTATGAATCTCTTTAACATTTTGCCGTGTGCCATCTAAGTTTGGGACATTGAGTTCGGTGACATAATGATATCGAAACAACAGCACTGGAAAATCTTGACCTTCTCTGGTTGTCCAAATGGTTGCAGCATAATCATCGATCTCATTGTATTCTGCACCACGATCAAAGAGCGGAAAATAATGTTTTAAACGATTGATGAACAGTTGATCGCTACTTGGTGTTTTAATGATTTTTGGGATTTGATTGTATTGAACATCAAACTTTAATAATTTTATACGCATTTCAAGATGAGAAATGATGTCATCAATAGGTCGATGAGGCTCATAGATCATATAAGCGACAGCACAGCAGACCATAAACCATAAGACACTTAGTGAAAATGGAATGTATGTACTTAAAATGGCTCCACCGATCAGATTCATTAGCCCACACAATACAATAAAGAACGGCAAAGTATTGTGGAAACGTAATTCTGGATTGCCTCCCCAAGGGTGTAGAGCATCTAAAATATCTTGGGCTGTGTGGGCATCGGCATCGATTTGCCAAAGTCGTTCAAGATTTTGCATGACTTGTTTGTTTTTTCTTGTTCTAAAATGCAAAACGTGCTGAATCGATTGAATAGGCATGGCTGGTGATTAAGGCTCGAATTAATTTTTATCATCATAAATTTTAAAAACAATGATATCGGATTTAATCTTTTACTTAAACATAATCTGGATGAATTTCCTTTAATAACAATTGTATTTGTTCATTCAGTTCTTCGTAGTAGGGCATACGGTAGTCTGATAAATGATTCGCTAGATTTGAGATGGATTTAATCTCTGGAACTGAGGTTTGTACAGTAAAGATATTGCAATTAAATAACCAGCAGAGACAATTCAATTCAGGATGGATATATACATCACCTTTAAATTTTTGCAGCATTTGATCTAATGTTAAAAGATGTTTTGGTGTGAAAAACTTCGCAAGTTCCATTTCATCACGACCACTGGTTTGAAATTTTCGATCGAATTGAAGATCACCTGTTGACCATTTAACGCCTAAACGACATGCTCGTTTTTGCTTGGATGCAATACTGATTCCATTGACTGGAAATTGATTTAGCACGATGCCCCATAAATCATAATGATTGTAAGTGGTTCTTTCACGGTCATCATCGTCAGTCTCAGTGACTTTATCAACATAATGATAGTTGAAGAGCATGTAGGGATATTCGCGGTTTTCAATTTGCCAAGTTCCATACATGAAATTTTGCAGATAATTTTGATGATTACCCAACTCAAACAACGGATAATTTTTAATGCTAAAGTCACCAAAATGATGATATAGATCTTGATCAAATATTTGGTATCGTGCTGCTACAGTTCGTAATTCATAATCATTGATGATTTGTTTTAATGCTTGGGTCGGCACTTTTTTAAAAAAACCAAATGAACCTATGATCACACCAGCAATAAAAAACAGCCAGTGTATGAAAAAACCCAGAGCAATGCAGACAATGGCAAGTGCAATGCATATTTTAAAGCGATGATCTTGCAGATATAAATGCGGTGAGTGCTGCCAATGTTTGAGTTGGTGAATGAGTTCATCATGGCTTAGGTTTTGATCTAATAGGTGTTGTAAGCGCTCAATATTTTCAAATGTTTGTTGATTGATACTTTGTGGCATATGCGATTGATTTGATTGATTTGATTGATTTGATTGATTTGATTGTTGGTCTTTATTATTCATGAGCATTCATTTTTTTAATTTAAATATATTTAAAAATAAAGCACTGCAGATCGCAATGCTTTATTAATATTACAACGCAATTTCAAGCAATTTATGCTGTGATTTTATCAATCAGCATTGCATCACCATAACTGAAGAAGCGGTATTTGCTTTCAACAGCATGTTTATATGCATTTAAAATATTGTCTCGATTCGATAATGCTGAAACAAGCATAAGAAGCGTGGATTCAGGTAAATGGAAATTGGTAATCAAACGATCGACTGCACAAAACTCATAACCTGGGTAAATGAAAATTTGCGTGTCACCCGTCCATGCACCAATGTGTCCACCACAAGCTTGTGCAGCACTTTCAATGGCACGGGTCGCCGTTGTTCCGACAGCAATGACTTTATTACCACGAGCTTTTGTGTCTCGAATCAATTGAGCTGTCGCTTCAGAAACATCACACCATTCACTGTGCATGACATGATTTTCAATATCGGTTGTACGTACAGGCAAGAATGTGCCAGCACCAACATGTAAAGTAACAAATGTTTTTTTAATGCCTTTATCGTCAAGCTTTTTCAACAAGGCTTCATCAAAATGTAAGCTGGCTGTTGGCGCTGCGACACTGGCAATTTTAGTCGGGTCATTAAAAACAGTTTGATAACGCACGGTGTCAATCTCTTCTGCTTCACGGTTAAAGTAAGGCGGAATAGGGAGCTGACCATATTGATCTAAAACTTGTAAAATCGGTTGAGTAAATTCAACGATAAATAAATTTTCATGACGACCAGTGACTGTGACTTTTACTTCATCAGGACCAATAAACAGTTCTGCTCCAGCTTTTGGTGAGTTGCTGGATTTAATATGACAATGGGCAATCGTTTGGTCAAAGATGCGTTCAACTAAAATTTCAATTGCACCGCCAGTTGCACGTTTACCTTTAAGGCGTGCTTTCATCACTTTGGTATCATTGAGTACCAAAAGATCACCCGCATTCAACTGATCGAGAATATCAGTGAAATGTAAGTCTTCATACTCACCATTTGCTTTAAGGTGCAATAGACGCGAAGCACTGCGTGATTCTAAAGGGTAACGGGCTATGAGTTCGTCTGGGAGGTCAAAATTGAAATCGGAAAGTTGCATAGTAGAATTGGACTGAATACAGCGAAAAGAAAACTGCGCATAGTATAGTCTTTTTTGATTTTTTTGCTTGAAATTGATGATTTATAATACAACATGTGCATCTTTGCTTTAAAACTAAGCAATTGCGCAGCGTTTACGTTGACAAGCTCAATAAAATCGCTATTATAGCCATCACAACCTCTCCCGAGGTGGTGAAATTGGTAGACGCGGCGGACTCAAAATCCGCTGTCAGAGATGACGTGTCGGTTCGAGTCCGACCCTCGGGACCACTTATTTTAATATGAATTGAACTAAGTGCGAAGTGTTAAAAGAATTTCTAAAAACCTCAAACAATTTTTTTGTTTGAGGTTTTTTTATACCATAAACTTTTTGTTGCACTTTTAATACTGTCTATACCTATCAGTATTTAAATTTATTTTTTGATTGAAGTGATGATTTAAGACACAGAAAATTATAAGTTTTTTATAATTTTTTTAGATGAAAAGGAAAGATTTTTCAATGATTTTGAAAAAATATAAAAAATGGAGAATAAAGCATTGATTTTCAATTTAATTGTTATATAAAGAATATTGAGATCAAAATAAAATAAAATTTTTCTCAATAAAAACAAAGTTGAATTATTCAAATCCACAGATGCTCTAGCAAATATTAGATTGGTATGAAATACCTTTATAAATGTAATTTAATGTATTAATCTTGCATTGAATCACAATGACTTTGCAAATAAGTTAGAGGATTTTTCTTTTAAAAATTCTTATGTCATTTAATATTAAAGCATTACAAGACAAAAATGATTCATCTCAGTTTTAAGTTTTACTTAAATAAGGTGCTGGTATGAAGTTAGAATTACTCGAAATTGATCAAGCTGATCAACTTAGTGCTTGTAAATTAGCACTATTATTAGGGGTGTTTACGCCTAAAAGCCAAGTCGAGGGATTCTTAAAATTTGCACGTGGCATATTGCATTCAGATTCAGCAATTTTAGCTTTTCAAAATGAACCATATGTATGGTATTCGTCTCCAGAAGGTTTTAAAGCATTTCAATCCAAAAAAGAAGCCAATTTAGCTGCATACTTTGATGGTGAATTAGCCATCGGGATTCATCATCCCAATTATCAAAAGTTTTCTGATCATATACATCAACTGGGCGTTGAGCATAAACGTGTTATCGCATTTAATTTACTCATAGATGATCAAGTTTCGATTGGACAAATTGTATTATTTGATGACCATGATGAGCCATTTGTAGAAGAAAATTTATCGTTGGTTCAAGAATTTGCGATGAGTTTAATTCGGATTATTGAACTGCGTGCTGACTATTCAGAGTTAAAAGAATTATATGAGCAACAGCTCGCTTTAAACTTTAGTAAGACCAAATTTTTCCAAGTGATTGCGCATGACCTAAGAGCACCATTTCATGGGTTGCTGGGTTTTTCAGAAGTGTTGGCTGAAGAGCGTGCAACCTTGTCAGACCGAGAAGTGCAGGATATTGCTGAATATTTAAATGACACAGCACAATCGACTTATAATTTATTGGAAAGCTTACTCAATTGGGCGATGGCTGAGGGTGGACGTTTTGTTTATCATCCAATGAATTTTCAACTCAAGCAAGTCAGCAAAATTGTTTATGACGTTTTAAATACTTTGGCGGTGAAAAAAAATATTCAATTGATTGAAAATGTGCCTGAAGATTTAAAAGTCTATGCCGACATCAATATGATCACGTCTGTGGTTCAAAATATTGTCTCTAATGCGCTTAAATTTACTTATACAGACGGCACTGGAAAAGTCTCGATTGAAGCCAAAGCTTGTGACAATGGCGTTGAAATCAGTATTCAAGATACTGGGTTGGGTATGACACCGCAACAGATTGAAGGATTATTTAAGCCTAATCTTCAAGTCAGTATTAAAGGAACTTTTGGTGAAAAAGGTGCTGGACTTGGATTGGTGCTGTGTAAGCGATTTGTAGATATTAATCATGGTCAAATCAGTGTGGAATCTGAACAAGGTCGTGGCACAACCTTTAAAGTGGTATTACCGACAGAAGCACAAGTACATCCTATTGTTGTTGATCATGAATCTATTCAGCAAGACCAGATCAACAAACAATCTATAAACAATCAAATTGAAAAAATCAGTTAATTTTTTCCAAAACCAAAGCTTGAGCTGATATAAATAAAATAAAGATTGATTTGAAGGCATTTTTTAATGAACGCTGCACAATTGCAAAAAACATTAAGAGCGAGTCAGTATGCAGAACAAATACTTAATTTACATACAGCTCAATTAGAACAAGACTATGCAATTGATCAATTTGAAAAATCATTAACGACACAAGAGATGAATCAACGTGTTCATCAGGCACTTGAGTCAATAACAGATGAAAATGCTTGGATGCGTGCGCTACGCATTTTACGTGCACGACTTATGTTTCGCTGGATCTGGCAAGATGCCAATCAACTCATTTCTGTGATGGCTCTAACACGTGAGCTCTCTGATTTTGCAGACGCTTCTATTGCTGCAGCGAAAGCATTTGCACGAGCACCATTGGTTGCTAAATATGGTGAGCCGATTGGTTATAACGGTAAAACGCAAGATCTCATGGTGATTGCCATGGGGAAGCTTGGTGCACAAGAACTAAATCTATCCAGTGATATTGACTTGATCTTTGCCTTTGATGAGCAAGGCGAAACCAATGGGCGTAAATGTATTGATGTAAAACAGTTCTGCATCTTATGGGGGCAGAAATTAATTTATTTGTTGGATCATATTACTGCTGAAGGTTTTGTTTTCCGTGTTGATATGCGACTTCGTCCTTGGGGTGATGGTTCAGCTCTTGCGATTAGTCATGCAGCACTCGAAAAATATCTCAGTCAGCATGGGCGTGAGTGGGAACGCTATGCATGGATCAAGGCCCGTATTGTAGAGCCGACCAAAGAGGGGGAGGATCTTTTAGAGATGACCCGACCTTTCGTGTTCCGCAAATATGTTGACTATAGTGCCTTTGAAGCCATGCGTGAAATGAAAGCGATGATTGAGCGAGAAGTTCAGCGTCGTAATATTGAAGATGATATTAAGCTTGGTGCAGGTGGTATACGTGAAGTCGAATTTATTGTTCAAGTCTTTCAGCTGATTTATGGGGGTTCAAAGCTTGAGCTACAAGACCGTCAGTGTTTAGTCAGCTTGCATCATTTGGGAGAGGTGGGATTACTTGAAACTGAAGTCGTTGCTGAACTTGAAGATGCATATTTATTTTTACGTCGTGTAGAGCATGCAATTCAGGCATTAAATGATCAACAGACTCAATCGCTACCTGCTGAACCAGATCAAAGAAATCGAATAGTTGAAACTTTAGGTTTTGTTGATTGGGACAGCTTCATGCAGACCTTAGATGAAAAACGTGCCAAGGTAATTTATCAATTTGAGCATTTGATTAAGGAAAATGAGCCTGATCCATTATTGGAAAGCTTTAGTCAGTTAGAAAAAAGACTCAATGATGTGCTTGATGAAAACTCCAAAAATCTGGTGCATGAGTTCTGGCATGGTCACGCTTTAAAAAAATTACCAGCCAAAGCAGTACAACGTTTAAAAGCATTTTGGCCACACTTGATTGAAGCAATTTTGCAGTCAGATAAACCGCAAGTGGCTTTGGTTCGACTCATGCCATTGGTCGAATCGGTCATGCGCCGTACCGTATATTTGGTCATGTTGATCGAGAGCAAAGGAGCATTGCAACGTCTAGTCAAAATGGCGACGGTGAGTCCTTGGATTTGTGAAGAATTGACACATTATCCTGTGCTTTTAGATGAATTTTTATCGATGGATTTTGAATTACCCAAACGTAAGGATTTGGAAGATTCACTGAGACAACAATTACTTCGCATTGAAATTGATCAAGTTGAAGATCAAATGCGGGTATTAAGATTATTTAAAAAATCCAATGTATTAACGGTTGCAGCCAGTGACGTGTTGGCTGAAAGTCCACTGATGAAAGTCTCGGATGCTTTAACCGAAATCGCAGAAGTCTCAGTCAATGCAACTTTGCATTTGGCCTACCAGATTACTGCCAAAAAACATGGTTACCCACTCGATGCAGATGGTCAACGCTGTAGTTTAGATCACAATGCTTTTGCCGTGATTGGCTATGGAAAAGTCGGTGGCATAGAACTTGGTTATGGTTCAGATTTAGATTTGGTCTTTATTCATTATATGAATGAACAAGCTGATACTGATGGGCTTAAGCCGATCAGTGGCTTTGAATTTGCCATGCGGGTTGCGCAAAAGTTTATGTCACTCATGACCACACAGACCTTAGATGGGCGTGTCTATGAAGTAGATACGCGGTTACGTCCATCTGGTGAGGCAGGACTGTTGGTCACCAGTTTAAAAGCGTTTGAGCAGTATCAATTAAAGAATGCTTGGGTGTGGGAACATCAAGCCCTAGTCCGCGCGCGCTCGATTGCTGGGGAACAATTTCTGCGTGAAAAATTTGAAGATTTACGTTGCCGTGTGCTGACTCAACCTCGGGATGAAAGTAGCGTTCGTGAAGAAGTGCTAAAAATGCGTCAAAAAATGAAAGATCATTTAGGTTCGTCAAAAGAACAAAAAAAAGATGGAATTTTTCATTTAAAACAGGATGCAGGTGGTATCGTTGATATCGAATTTATGGCACAGTATGCAGTATTAGCCTGGAGTGGGACGAATGCTGATCTCGCCCATTATTCCGACAATGTAAGAATCCTTGAGGATGCTGCCAAAGCAGGTCGCTTATCCAGTGATGATGCTTCAGCCTTGATTCATGCCTATCTTCGCGAACGCGCCGAGAGTCACCGTCTGGCACTTGCAAATCATAATATGCAAGTCAGTGCAGCCGAGTGGTTTGATACCAGAGAGGTCGTTTGTAATTTGTGGCAGCGATTGATTGATCCAACAGCGACATTCGCGTTGGAAAGTGAATAATTGAGTATACATTTGGAGTTTAAGTCATGAATTTGGCTGATCGTGATGGTTTTATTTGGCAAGATGGACAATTAGTGGATTGGCGTGAGGCGAAAACTCACGTACTTACTCATACGCTACATTACAGTATGGGTGTTTTTGAAGGTGTCCGAGCTTATGAAACACCAAATGGTACAGCAATCTTCCGTCTAAAAGAGCATACCAAGCGTTTACTTAACTCTGCAAAAATCTATCAAATGAAAGTTCCATTTGATCACGCAGCATTAGAACAAGCTCAAATTGATGTGGTACGTGAAAATAAATTGGCATCTTGCTATTTGCGTCCAATTATTTTTATTGGTTCTGAAAAACTCGGTATTGCAGCAACAGATAATACCATTCATGCCGTAGTAGCAGCATGGAGCTGGGGTGCTTACCTTGGCGAAGAAGCAATGGCAAAGGGTATTCGTGTGAAAACATCATCGTTTACACACCATCATCCAAACGTGACCATGTGTAAAGCGAAAGCATCTGGTAACTACACTTTATCGATTCTTGCGCATCAAGAAGTTGCACATTCAGGTTATGACGAAGCAATGCTCCTAGACCCACAAGGCTACGTATGCCAAGGTTCGGGTGAAAACGTATTCTTGGTGCGTGATGGCGTGATTCATACACCAGATGTAGCTGGTGGTGCGTTAGATGGTATTACACGTCAAACTGTAATCACAATTGCAAAAGACTTAGGTTTTGACGTGGTTGAACGTCGTATTACACGTGATGAATTTTATATCGCAGATGAAGCATTCTTTACAGGTACGGCCGCTGAAGTGACGCCAATCCGTGAATATGATGATCGTCAAATTGGTGAAGGTGTTCGTGGTCCAATCACAACACAAATCCAAAAAGCATACTTTGATGCGGTTCAAGGTAAAGACCCTAAATATGCACACTGGTTAACTTACGTAAAATAAGTTTTACCGTTAAAAAAAGGACTCATTTGAGTCCTTTTTTATTGACGTTTAAATTGATGTTTAAAAGTTTGAAATTTATATATTTAATGTGTTTTTTAAACCTGATAAAACGCTCGATACCAATCTACAAATTGTTTCACACCATCTTCTACAGAAACCGAAGGCTTATAGCCAACAGCCTTTTCTAAAGCGGAACTGTCTGCAAAGGTATCTAGTACATCACCAGGCTGACGAGGCAGTAATTCCATCACAGCTTTTTTACCAACAGCTTTTTCAATGGCATGAATATATTCAATCAATTGAACAGGTTGATTATTGCCAATGTTGAAAATTCTGAACGGGGCATAACTTGTATTCGGCGATGGATGCTGACTATTCCAATCTGGATTGGGTTCAGCAATTTGATCACTTGAACGAATCACGCCTTCGGCAATGTCATCGATAAAAGTAAAGTCACGTGTATGATTGCCATGATTGAAAACTGGAATGGCTTCACCCGCAATAATTTTTTGAGTGAATTTAAATAAAGCCATGTCAGGACGACCCCATGGACCATACACCGTAAAAAAGCGTAGACCTGTTGTGGGTAAATTAAACAAGTGACTATAACTATGCGCCAAAAGCTCATTTGCACGCTTTGTTGCAGCGTAAAGCTGAATCGGGTGGTCAACGTGATGCTCCTCTTTAAAGGGCATTTCTGTATTGGCACCATAGACACTACTGGTACTGGCATAAGTTAAATGCGGAATTTTATGATAACGACAGGCTTCTAATATATTGGTGAAACCTGTGACATTACTTTCCACATAACTCAAAGGATTATCCAATGAATAACGAATACCAGCTTGCGCTGCTAAGTGAATCACACGGTCAAATTTATATTGATTAAAACAATCTTCAATAAAGGGTTTATCCGCAATATTGCCTTTGAGTAAAAGGAAATGAGCTTGTTTTTGTTGTGCGATTTTATTTAATTGTTCGGTACGTGCTTCTTTTAAAGCTGGGTCATAGTAGTCGTTATAATTATCGATGCCAATAACATCATCACCACGTTCTAATAATTTTTTTGCAACATGAAAACCAATAAACCCAGCAGCACCAGTGACTAAAATTTTTATTCGTCGCCTCCAAATATATCTCGAGTGTAGACCTTATCAAAAACATCACTTAAATCAGACGATAAGCGATTCGCTACAATCACATCACTCATGTGTTTAAATTGTTCTAAGTCATTAATGACCTTAGAGTTAAAAAATTCAGATTCTTTGAGTGTGGGTTCAAATACAACAACCTCAATGCCTTTTGCCTTAAGACGTTTCATGACGCCTTGAATGGCAGAAGCACGGAAATTGTCTGAACCGCTCTTCATCACTAAACGGTAAATCCCCACAGTTGTTGGATTTTTTGCCAATATCGAATCTGCAATAAAGTCTTTACGCGTACGGTTAGAATCCACAATAGCTTGTATCAAATTACTTGGAACATGGTTGTAATTTGCCAGTAGCTGTTTTGTATCTTTAGGTAAACAATAACCGCCGTATCCAAAAGAAGGATTGTTGTAATGATTGCCAATACGCTGATCCAAACAGACTCCTTCAATAATTTGGTGAGTATCTAGACCGAACATTTGTGCATAGGTATCAAGTTCATTGAAATACGCAACACGCATGGCTAAATAAGTATTAGCAAATAATTTAATCGCTTCAGCTTCAGTTGAATCTGTAAATAAAACCGGACTATCTTTTTTAATTGCGCCTTCAATCAACATATTTGCAAACAATTGGGCACGATCAGATTTTTCACCGACGATAATCCGAGAAGGGTAAAGATTGTCATGCAATGCTTTACCTTCACGTAAAAATTCAGGAGAAAAAATAATATTTTCAGTTTGATATGTGATTTTTGCTTTTTGCGTAAAACCAACAGGAACGGTGGATTTGATGATCATTGTTGCATTGGGATTGATCGCAACAACATCTCTAATCACACTCTCAACACTTTGTGTATTAAAGTAATTTGTTTTGGTGTCGTAATCGGTAGGTGTCGCAATAATAATAAAATCTGCATTGGTATATGCTGCGACGTTGTCGGTTGTCGCATTAAAGTTGATTGTTTTATTTTTTAGGAAATCAGATATATCCGTATCTTGAATTGGGGAGATACGATTGTTTAACATTTCGACTTTACTGTCTAAAATGTCTAGCGCAATAACCTCATGATGTTGTGCAAAGATCATGGCATTAGATAAACCGACATAACCGGTTCCTGCAACTGCTATTTTCATATCAACCTGATTCTAAAATCTTAAAGTGGGTCTTACTCGGTACATTTTATAGTTAAAATATAATGAGTTTGTAACACGGATTACAAATAATATCATATCCTTTTTTTGTGAATTTGGCTGTATGCATTCTTGAATACAGTAACTTTTCATCACTTAATGGTATGATATTGGCAGAAAACTGGTGGATGAGAACCGCATGCAGGTAACCGACAACGTAACACGCTCACAAAGCTCAAATCCTGAAGATCAAAACATTGTTCTTTGTATGAAGTGGGGCACTAAATACGGTGCAGAATACGTGAATCGTTTGTACAACATGGTCAAACGTCATAGCACAGTCGAATTTAAAATGGTGTGCTTAACGGATCGTACTGAAGGCATTGTTCCTGAAGTTGAGTGTTTTCCAATTCCGTCTTTAGCGTTACCAGAAGGCAGCCCAGAACGTGGATGGAATAAATTATCAACGTTTGAACCTGATTTATATGGCCTAAAAGGCAATGCACTTTTTTTAGATCTAGATGTGGTTATTGTTGATAATATTGATGGTTTCTTCACCCATCCTGGTGAATTTTTGATTATTCATGATTGGAAACGACCATGGAGAATTACTGGGAACAGCTCAGTCTATCGCTTCAAATTAGGTGAGTTTTCAGGAATTTTGCCGTATTTTCGTGAAAATTTTGATGAGATTCGTAAAAAGTTTCGTAATGAGCAAGAATATTTATCTTGGTACGTAGATAATGAAAAAAAACTGAGCTATTGGCCAGCAAGTTGGTGCAAAAGCTATAAGTACCATTGCTTACAAAAGATCCCATTGGCATTCTTTAAGCCGCCAGTGAAGCCACAAGATGCTAAAATCATTATCTTCCATGGTGAAGTGAATCCACCAGATGCGGTAAATGGTGGCGGTGGTAAATGGTATCGCTATGTTTTACCTTCTGATTGGATTAAAGATGCTTGGCAGTAATCATGTTTTAGCAATATAAATTTGGATTGAAGCAATGCAAAGAGTAGACATCGTAATAGCTTGGGTAGATGGTAATGACGTCGAATTGAAAAAGAAACGTCACAAATATCTAACGGGTGAGGATGCTTCAGATGCGATTAGCGATACACGATTTGCAAGTAATGACGAAATTTATTACAACATTGCTTCGATCCTCAAATACGTGCCTTTTAGTGGCAAAATTTATATTGTTACGGATCAACAAAGACCTGAGTTTATCGATGAATTTGCGAAACAGGGTTTGTGTGAAGCCGATAAAATCCGTGTTGTAGATCATCGTGAAATATTTCGTGGTTATGAGGGGTATCTTCCCACCTTCAATACGCGTCCTATAGAAACAATGCTTTGGAATATTGAAGGATTATCGGATTATTTTATTTATTTAAATGATGATTTCTTTTTTAATGCAGAAGTGGGTTTAGAAGATTTTCTTGATGGCAACAACATGATCATTCATGGTCATTGGCGGAATAGTTTCGCTTTAAAAACAAAATTGAAATATCGTCAATTTTTAAATAAAAAATTCGGAAAACCCTTACAGCCTAAACATATGATTGCACAAATGTTGAGTGCAGATCGCATTGGGTTTACTCAACAGTTTTTCGAGATTCACCATTATCCGCATATTGTTGATCGTCATATCATCAAAAATTATTTATTGGATCATCCTGAACTTTTGCAAACACAGTTGAAATCTAAGTTTAGAAGCATCGAGCAAATCAATCCGATTGCCTTAATGAATCATTTAAAAATTAAAAATAATCAGGCAATTTTAAAACCTGATCTTGAGCTTGCATATTTGAAAAATGAACAAAGTGTCAATAGTTTTGTTCAGGCTGTCACCAACCCTAATGTTAAGTATGGATGTATCCAGAGCCTTGATCAGTTGAGTAAAATTGCTGCAGAAAAAGTAGTCAATTCCATGAATGAAAAATTCAAAGGTTTTTTACCCAATTCATTAAGAATGATGCTCAATTAATTTCAAAATAAGCGATTGTTTTAACATGATTTATGGGTGTTTTATAAGCTAAAATTTCACGCTGAGCATTTGTCATATATCGAAATAATATGAAGTTATGTTGGATTGATAGGTTAGGAATTTCTAGACAAAGCCTTGTTTTTTGATGCATATATGATCGATGAATAACAGATGAAATCTGGGTTCAAGAAGTCTTTAGTACTGTGTGACTGTGTGACTGTGTGACTGTGTGACTGTGTGCATAAGAAAAGCATCTATTTTCTAGTCCTATGTATTTTCAAAGTTTAGTCATGAAAGCAAGCTGATCATAGGTTCATCAAGTCTAATTTTATGCATAAAAAGCGCTTTTTATAATTCTGAACAAGCGGTCTGTTGGTGAGAAAAGTTGCTTGTTCTAAAGCTGTAAACACAAAATTGATCAAAGAATTCAACAATAGCAGTATTCAGTTTGTTTGTGAGAAATGGCTATACTTTTAATTAAATTAATTTGTACTTTAAATGATTATTTGAGATTAAAATAAAATGTTTTTATGAATAATATTTTGAAATCATTCATTTTTTATAAGCATTTCTTTGTTTTTGTGGATAAAATAATGATTGAAGATTCATATATATTAAAAGATTCAGCCTGAGATTTTTCGATCAATCCTTTGCTGTGTTCCTAAAATTTATATGGGTATTTAGAAATTTGAGGTAAATTCAACGTATTTGGAATCAATGTTATTACATAAGGTTAATAAAATTTATCCAATATATATCATGAAGCGTTTTGTATGTGCTGGTAATAAAATATCAAACGTTGTACTAAAGGCTTTAGAAATCAGTGAAAAATTCAGTAGTGAATAATTGAAATGAAAGTTGTAACGTATTTAATAAATTTAGAGGGTAGTGCTGAAAGATTTTCAAGATCTAAGGCACAGCTAGATCAAGTGGGGTGGTCCTTTGAGCGTTTTTCTGCATATGATGGTCGTGGCAAATCGCTTTCAGATTTTGAGGATTATGATGATGAACTCACTCAACAGCTTTTAGGGCGTAGGTTACTGAATTCAGAATTAGGGTGTTATTTAAGCCACGTAGGTTGCGTTGAAAAATTCTTAACGACCGATGCGGATTATTTGGTTGTTTTAGAAGATGATATGAAAATTTCAAATGATTTTTCTACAAAATTAAATCGACTACTGGAATATCTACATGAGCATCCATCTCTAGATTGGTATTTAATTAATATTGCATCGAAAAAGAAAAAATTATCACGCGATATAACTCAATTTGATAATTTTACACTATGGCACGCCTTTTATTTTCCTATCCGTGGATTGGGATTGGTGTGGTCTAGAAAGGGGGCTGAAGAGTTTGTCAAACGATGCAGACCTATGACTCAACCTGTTGATATTTTCTTCCAGTCTTGGTTAAGCCAAAATGGAAAAGGCTTAGGGGTATGGCCGGCATTGGTTGAGCCTGATGGTCTCGATAGTGATATTTTAGGTACTGTCGCTACTGACAAAATATCAAGAAAACAAAAGGAAAATCGAAGTCGTTCATTTGAGTTTAAAAAGCAAAAAAGAATGTGGCGTGATCGTATGTATGCCGTGAAGCATTTGCTTTCAAATTCATCAACCTAATACTCATTTGAATTAAGAATTTGAATTAAGAGTTTGAATTTAAAAAAGGGATGGATTATCCCTTTTTTATTTTTTCAAATAAAGCCATTGCGCTGATTCATTGATGGTTTTATGAATACTATCTCGGATAGCAGTCCATTTCACTTTTTTATGTTGAAATGTTGTGATACCAGTCAAACACAGAATCGAATAAATTTTAGATCTTTTAGTGGATTTTAATTCTAATTGGTAAAGTAGTCGAACATAGTCATACGACGTAAAATGCTTATAAGCAAATAGAATTTTTGATTTAAACCAAGTTTGATAAAATGAATAGCTTAAGCATGGTTTGGGTTTGGAATCATTTAATCGAACTTCAAGATCATTCAACTTGATCAAGGGTAATTGAAGTAATTTAATCCGAAGCGACAAATCTTGATCTTCATGATATTGATAAAAGTCAGGATCAAAACCTGAAATTTGTTCAAATACCGTTTTTTTGATCAACAATAAATCTCGTGAAAACCAATTGATTTGATTTTCAAAACCCAGATCATGATTAAATTCATAGAGCAGATGTGTCGAGATATCTTGGTTATAACGATCTATGACACGAGTACTCATTAATCCGTAATGATCAATATTTTCAGCATGCTTCAGTAATTGGACTAAGTAATCACGCTGTGGAATGTGTACTGCTGGATTGATGATTAACAATGTATCGCCAAGCACATGTTGTGCTGCATGATTTATAGCTGCACCAAAACCTAAATCGTGTTCCACTTCTAATACTTTTATATTCAGTCCATTCAAAGTTAGATTTGAATTTATCGAGTCTTTAAGACTTTGATTATTGTATCTATTTGCAATAATGATTTCATATGTATTTAGGGCTAGTGATTGTTGCTTTAGTTCAAGCAAAAAATTCTCAATAAGATTCTCAGTATTTTCATTTACAATAAGAATTGAGAGTTGCATGATGATCATTGAAGTCAAAACAAAGACCCGAAAGATTATCATAGTCTGGGATACATGGAATCCATCATAGACAAATATGTTCTAAAAATAGGTGAAAAATATTTCATTGCATGTTTGAAAACTGATGAACAAAAGAGTTGTCTTCAATAAAAGTAGGGGTATTGGCTGATACTCTTCTTCAAAACATAAGCATCTATATGATGAAAAAATATTGATATTTAATCTTTTTTTAGATGGCAAAAGAACAATAACGGATATAAAAATGAAAATTCTGGTCACTGGTGGAGCAGGTTTTATTGGATCTGCATTTATTCGCTATCTACTTGAGCATACTCAATATCAAATTTTGAATGTTGATAAATTCACTTATGCTGCAAATATTCAGCTTAATCATTCATTTAAAAAAAACAATAGATATCAGTTCTGTAGAGTTGATATATGCAATTTCAATGACTTAAATTCAGCATTTAACTTCTTTGAACCAGATTTAGTGGTGAACTTTGCGGCCGAGTCACATGTAGATCGTTCTATTGCTGGACCGCAAGCGTTTATAGAAACCAATATTATTGGCACGTTTAATTTACTCGAAGTAAGTCGATGTTACTGGGGAAATTTACCACGTCATAAGCAGTCAAAATTTCGATTTCTACATATTTCAACAGATGAGGTTTATGGTGATGCTTCCGAAGTTGATCAGCCTTTTACCGAACAATCTGTTTATAGACCCAGCTCACCTTATGCAGCAA
Source organism: Acinetobacter shaoyimingii (assembly GCF_011578045.1). Taxonomy (NCBI): domain Bacteria; kingdom Pseudomonadati; phylum Pseudomonadota; class Gammaproteobacteria; order Moraxellales; family Moraxellaceae; genus Acinetobacter; species Acinetobacter shaoyimingii. The sequence continues at coordinate 2,960,944 of NZ_CP049801.1, read as the reverse complement.
TTATCGACACATCAAAAATTCGATATGGACTATCTAAATGCTTTAATGACTTATGTTGATGATCGTCTTGGTCATGATGAAAGTTATGTGATAAATACGTCTAAAATTAGAAATAAATTAAAATGGGATTATTTAATCAGTTTTAAAAAAGGTTTAATGAAAACCATAAAATGGTATTTGAATGAAGAAAATTACTAATTTTTACTGAGTTTAATCATGGGAATGAACAGTGTAATTATTTTTAAAAAATAAATTAAATAATTTCAATATTAATTATAAGTATTTCTTATACATATAAAATCTAAAATTAGTGATATGTGTAGTAATTATTTGTATAATCAATAATTATATAATGCCTATTAACTACTTAATTTATTATATTTCATACAGAAGCTATGTTGATAGATTATTGAAATATACATTTAATATTTTGCTATGAGAAAACGGTTTAGGTTTCAATTGAATGAGAAGTATCGTTATTAGTCTTCAAAGTGCGTTGGATAGAAGAGCACATATTGAATATCAATTTGGTTCACAAAATATTGTTTTTGATTTTTTTGATGCATTAACACCTAATTTTGCTGAATTAAAAGCCAAAGAAATGGGGTTAATGTTTAAATCTGGTTTTTTGACTCAAGGTGAAATAGCTTGTTTTATGAGTCATGTATCGCTATGGCAGAAAATGATTGATGAAAATATTCAGCATTTAGCCATTTTTGAGGATGATGTTTATTTAGGTGAACACGCCAATTGTTATCTAAATCAAGACGACTGGATAGATCATTCATGGGATGTGATTAAGCTTGAGGCTTTTTCAAAAAAAATATTACATGAGGGAAGAGGGATTCTAGTTGGCAATGGTCGTCAATTGGTTAAACTCAAGTGTCGTCATTTAGGGGCTGCAGGTTATATTTTAAGCTTGAATGCCGCCCAGTGTTTGATGTCATATCTTACATGTAATGAGATTTCGGAGCCTTTGGATCATATTTTATTTGATCGTAAATTTCATCCAGAAAACTTTTCTTTGTATCAGATGAAACCGGCTATCTGTATACAAAGTTACTTATATGTAAAATGTGAAGATGATAATTTTTTAAGTTGTTTGGAGAAACAACGTGAAGATCGACGCGCAATAGAAAGTAAAGCTCGAACATTCGGTGATAGGCTTTCAAGAGAGTTGAATCGACTAAAGCAACAGATTAATACCTCAATCTTTAAAAAGCCCATTGAATTTAAATAAGATTCAAATTTTTAAAAGAGTAAATTGAATGAACAAAGCAATTTACTCTTTATCTTTTCTAACTATTTGAAGTATAACCAATCCACTGATTCTATTTTAGTTTTTTGAACACAATCTTTCATTGCATTCCATTTGTCATATCTTGATTTGTATTTTGCAATCCCAGTGAATCTTAAAGCTTTATAAAGTGTATATTTTTTAATAGCTTTGTTTTCAATATTATCTAAAATATGCTTGAAATCATTACTGGAATAATGCTTATTTGCAAACAAAATTTTAGATTTGAACCATCGGTGATAGAAAGCATAATCTTTTAAAGGTTCACTAGAACCGCCTTTATGATAAATTGATAATTCATCTAACTTGACTAATGGGAGATTCAACTTTTTTATACGTAAACATAGATCCTCGTCCTCACAATACATAAAAAAATCAGGATCAAAACCTGATACTTTTTCGAAAATTTCTTTTTTGATTAATAACAGTGCGCCACAGAACCAGTTAGTTTGATTATCATAGCCTAAATTATTTCCAAATTCATAGAATCGATACTCTGATGTATCTTTATTGTCATCATTCAATATTTGAGTTGTTATAATTCCATAATTATTATGTGATTCTGCACTTTTGAGTAATTTTTCAAGATAGTTGTTCTCCAACATTCTGAGATCAGGATTGGCAATTAAAAGCTGATGACCTTGAGCAATTTTGGCAGCAAGATTCATTGCTCTACCAAAGCCTAAATTACGTTCAGAATCAACTATTTTTATATTTAAATTTTGAATTTTAGTATTATTTAGAATGGTTGATCTTAATTTTTCATTTTGTACATTATTAGTAATAATGACTTCGTAGAAGTCACTAGATAGAGTTTGATCATTAAGATCATTTAAAAATTTTTCAATATAATTTTCAGTATTATAGTTTACGATAAGAATCGAGAGTTGCATAATTTGGCAAATAAATTGAAGTGATGACTAATAAAGGTTACCATAAAATAAGCGATTAAAAATGCACAAATCTTACTATTTTGAAAAAAATAGTATTTGGTCTGAGTGTGTAATATTCATTATATCTTGATAAACTATCTGTCTGGAAAGGGGGTGTTTATAAACGGTAAAAAATATTTTTAAAGTGAAATATTTTAAATAGACAACTAATAAAATATTTTTATAGATTGTTAAATTAATAAATAATATTTATTTATATTTGTTTGGATTTATAAATAATTTATATTTATTTTTTAAAAATATTAAAAATTAAGGTTTACATTGATAATTTGTGTTGAGCAATATTTAAACTTATATTGAAATAATTGTAACTTAAGTTAAAAAAATAATGAAAATTTTATAACGTATAAAAATACATGTGATTGAAATTTAATCAAAATTTTTATTTATCACAACTCTATACTGCAATGCATTATTATTCAATAAATCATGTTAAAATTCAAAAAACTTTTTAAAATTTGAGATTGGGAGGGCGCTTGAACATACTTATTACAGGCGGTGCTGGATTTATTGGTTCTGCTGTTATTCGTTATATTATTAATAATACTGAACATCACGTTCTAAATATAGACAAATTAACTTATGCAGGCAATTTAGAATCCCTAATTTCTGTATCGGATAATACTAGATATCAATTTTCCCAAACGGATATTTGTGATCGTGCCAATTTAGATACTCTTTTTCAAGAATTTCAACCAGATTTGGTGATGCATTTAGCTGCGGAATCACATGTAGATCGTTCGATTTCTGGGCCATATGCTTTTTTACAAACAAATATTATTGGAACGTATCAATTGCTCGAAGCCAGTCGTGCATATTGGCAAAATTTAGATGATGACAAGAAAAATATTTTCAGATTTCATCATATTTCAACTGATGAAGTTTATGGTGATTTAGAAGGCACAACAGATTTATTTACCGAAGAAACTTCATATTCGCCAAGTTCGCCTTATTCTGCAAGTAAGGCAAGCTCAGATCACTTAGTTCGTGCATGGAATAGAACCTACGGTTTACCCGTGATCGTGACCAATTGCTCGAACAATTATGGTCCATTTCATTTCCCTGAAAAATTAATTCCACTGATGATCTTGAACGCACTTCAAGGGAAACCTTTGCCTGTTTATGGAAATGGTCAGCAAATTCGTGATTGGCTATTTGTTGAAGATCATGCGCGGGCCTTATATAAAGTTGTGACTGAAGGTTCAATAGGTGAAACTTATAACATTGGTGGTCATAATGAAAAAACCAATTTGGATGTGGTATATGGCATTTGTGAACTTTTAGAAGAGCTCGCTCCAAATAAACCTGAAGGTGTGCAAAACTACAAAGACTTAATTACCTATGTAAAAGATCGACCAGGTCATGATGTACGTTATGCCATAGATGCAAGTAAAATCAAGCGTGATTTAGGTTGGGTACCACTAGAGTCGTTTGAAACAGGTTTAAGAAAAACTGTAGAGTGGTATTTAAATCATCAGGAATGGGTATCTCGTGTACAAAGCGGTGAGTATCAGTCTTGGTTGGAAAAGCAGTATCAAGGCTAATTTATGAAAATCTTACTTTTAGGTAAAAATGGTCAAGTTGGTTGGGAATTGCAGCGGGCTTTAGCGCCATTGGGTGAATTGATTGCTCTTGATCGTTTAGGCTTTGATTATTTAAGTGGAGATATGTCTGACCCTGAGGCAGTTTTCAATACGGTTTTAAAGCTTCAACCTGACATCGTAGTAAATGCTAGTGCTTATACTGCTGTAGATTTGGCTGAGACGGAAAAAGACTTAGCAAATGTCGTCAATCATCTTGCTGTAAAAAAGATTGCTGAAGCATGTCAACAGACCAAAGCAATATTAGTACATTATTCAACGGACTATGTGTTTTCAGGTCAAGGTGATATTGCTTTTTTAGAGTCAGATCAAGTGGATCCGGTCAATGAATATGGTCGAACCAAGGCATTGGGCGAACAAGCGATTGTAGAAAGTGGCTGTAATTATCTTATTTTTAGAACCTCTTGGGTCTATGCAACCAAGGGAAAAAACTTCTTAAAAACAATGTTGAATTTAGCACAGCAACGTGAAGAATTATCAATTATTTCAGATCAGATGGGTGCACCAACTTCAGCCGAACTCATAGCAGACGTAACCGCTCAAGCGATTCCTCAGATCTCTACAGATCATAAAAAATCGGGTCTCTATCATTTGGTCGCCAGTGGTGAGACTTCATGGTTTGGCTACGCAAATTATATTTTTGAACAAGCAAAAGTATTAGGTGCTGAATTAAAAATTTCTAAGATTAATTCAATTCCGACAACAGCTTATCCAACACCAGCCCATCGACCTTTAAATTCTAGATTGTGTACACAGAAATTACAGCAGACTTTCAAACTCAATTTACCAAATTGGAAATATGGCGTGCGACGCACTTTAACGGAGCTATTAATTAATGAAAATTAAGCGTAAAGGTATTATTTTAGCTGGTGGCTCTGGAACGCGGTTACACCCAATTACTAAGGGTGTTTCTAAACAATTATTACCAATCTATGATAAACCGATGATCTACTATCCCTTATCTGTGCTTATGTTGGCAGGTATAGATGAAGTTCTCATTATTTCTACACCAGAAGATTTGCCAAATTTTGAAAAGTTACTGGGTGATGGTTCTCAATTTGGAATTGAGTTGAGTTACAAAGTTCAGCCCTCACCAGATGGTTTAGCACAGGCTTTTATTATTGGTGAAGAGTTTATTGGCGATGACCATGTGTGTCTAATTCTTGGCGATAATATTTACTATGGTCAAAGCTTTGGTAAACAACTTGAGTCAGCGAGTAATGTAGAACATGGTGCGACTGTCTTTGGTTACCACGTGACTGATCCTGAGCGTTTTGGTGTTGTTGAGTTTGATGCTCAAGGTAAAGTATTAAGTATTGAAGAAAAACCAACTCAGCCGAAGTCGCATTATGCAGTCACGGGTTTATATTTTTATGATAACCGTGTGGTTGAGTTTGCTAAACAAGTAAAACCTTCTGCACGTGGTGAGTTGGAAATTACAGACATCAATAATGCGTATTTGCATGATGGTTCTTTAAATGTTGAACTGCTTGGTCGTGGCTTTGCTTGGTTAGATACGGGTACACATGAATCATTATTGGAAGCGGGTCAATTTGTATATACAGTTGAGAAAAGACAGTCTTTGAAAGTGGCTTGTCTTGAAGAAATTGGTTTTCACAATGGTTGGATCTCTAAAGAGCAGTTGACTGTAAGTGCAGAAGCATTGAAAAAAACTGAGTATGGTCAATACCTATTTAAATTATTGGACGAAGTGAAATGAAAATTGAAAAGACAAAAATTGAAGGTCTTTTAGTTATCCAGCCCAATGTTTTCGGTGATGATCGTGGTTGGTTTATGGAAAGCTTTAACCTGCAGAAATTTGAACAAGCATTGAATGAGTTAAATTTGCCTATTCCAAACTTCGTTCAGGATAACCATTCACTTTCTCAAAAAGGTGTATTACGTGGTTTGCATTTTCAAAGTGCGCCTTATGGTCAAGGCAAGTTAGTACGTGTTGTTCAAGGTAGAGTTTGGGATGTTGCAGTTGATATTCGACCAGAATCTAAAACATATGGTCAATGGGTTGGGATAGAGTTAAGTGCTGAAAACAAAACCATGTTTTGGATTCCAGAAGGTTTTGCTCACGGGTTCATTGCTTTAGAAGATAATACTCAATTTTTGTATAAAACAACCAACTATTATAACAATGAAAGTGAAGGGGCAATTATTTGGAATGATCCAACACTTGCAATCGAGTGGCCTTTAGATCAGGTCGATGACGTATTAGTGAGTGATAAGGATAAGATAGCACCTAAGTTTTAATAAAACTTTTTTGATATCAATCAAATAGTTGATATTTCAATGTGACTAAATCATATTTTTTTCAAAAAGAAGTGATTTAGTCACTTTAGTATGGGGTTTAAAAAACTACTGAAGTGAAATTCAGTTGGTTTTGGATGAAAATTTAATGAATTTTTTAATTGTTGGTGCTGGATTTAGCGGTGCTGTCGTTGCTCGAGCTTTAGCTGAAGCAAATCATCAGGTAAAAGTAATAGATCAGCGTTCACATATCGCTGGTAACTGCTTCACAAAAAGAGATGTAAGTACTCAAGTCATGGAACATGTGTATGGTCCACATATTTTTCATACCAATAATGAAAAAGTTTGGGAATATGTGAATCAGCATGGAAAATTTAAACCTTATATTAATCGTGTTAAAACAACATATCAGCATCAAGTTTATTCACTTCCTATTAATTTGCACACGATTAATCAGTTTTATCAAAAGCTATTTTCACCAAGTGAAGCACAACATTGGATTGCCTCTATTGCTGATCAATCAATAGATGAGCCTAAAAACTTCGAGGAACAAGCTTTAAAGTTTATTGGTAAAGATTTATATGCCGCATTTTTTAGGGGATATACTAAAAAACAGTGGGGATGTGAGCCTACTCAGTTACCAGCAAGTATTTTGAAGCGTTTGCCTGTGCGTTTTAATTATGATGATAACTACTTTGCACACAAATATCAGGGAATTCCTGAAGAAGGCTACACTCCAATTATTGAATCTATTTTGCATCATCCAAATATAGAAATTCAGTTGGATACGAGCTTTAGTCAAGATATGAAAGATAGTGTTGATCACGTCATTTGGACTGGTCAACTCGATCAATGGTTTGATTATAGTGAAGGTCGCTTGGGTTATCGGACACTTGATTTTGAAAAATATGAGGCAGAAGGAGATTTTCAAGGTACAGCTGTGATGAATTATGGTGATGAAGAGATTCCCTATACCCGTATTTCGGAGCATAAGCATTTTGCGCCTTGGGAAGAACATGAAAAAACGATTTATTTTAAAGAATATAGCCGTCACTGCGAGGAAGGAGATATTCCGTATTATCCGATACGCTTAGTTGATGATAAACATCTTTTGAAAAAATATATAGAAAGAGCAAAAATAGAGCAAAATGTCACTTTTGTGGGGCGTTTAGGAACCTACCGTTATATGGATATGGATGTGACGATTGAAGAAGCTTTAAATGTTTCAAGTCGTATTTTAACTGATATTTCGAATCAAAATTCAATCCGTAGTTTTTACCATAACGAAGCATTCTGACATGAAAAAAATCGAAATTTATGTAGCGACTCATAAAGATTATATATTTCCAGATATTGAAATATATAGACCGATTCATGTAGGAAAAGCACTTAGTGATTTAGAGTTAAATATTCAAACAGATAATTCTGGTGAAAATATTTCGTATTTAAATAAAAATTTTTGTGAATTGACTGCTTTGTATTGGATGTGGAAAAACAGTGATGCTGAAGTTTTAGGTTTAGTTCATTATCGTCGCTATTTTTCTGGATCTGCTGCTTTGCTTCAAGAGCATAAGATATTTAATGTTGCTGATTATCAAGAAAAGCAAGGTGTGAATGTCATTGTTGCTAAAAAAGTTACTTTTTTAAAATCGATCGAAAAATTTTGGAAATTCAATAAAAAAAATTATTTTTCAAACTATGAGCAGTTCTGCTTGAATCATTTTTCTAAGGATTGGGATGAATTAGGTAAAACGATCAATACACTTTATCCCGAATATGTAAAATCATTTGAGCATATTTCAAATTCGAAGATGGGATTAAGCTTATATAATATGTTTATTGCAGATCGAGCATTTGTCGATGGATACTGCGAGTGGTTATTTACCATATTATTTGCATTAAAGGAAAAGATTAATATTGATGATTATGATACCTATCAAGCTAGACTTTATGGCTTCTTATCAGAGCGTTTATTGAATGTTTATATCTATCATCATCGAAAAGAGATTAATTTATCTTATCAAGATGTGTTGATGTTGGAATAAAAAAGAGGCAAAAGCCTCTTTTTTATTTAAATATTTTTCGAATAGGTGCATCAATCAGAAAAGAATAAATCAATTTCAGTGAAAGCTTGACGGTATAAAGTGGTAACAAATATATCGGACAACTTTTTAATGTTAATTTTGTGGTTGGAATAATATGCTTGTATTGTCGTTTACGTATGGCAAATGAGGCATTTCGACTAATTTCTTTGAATAAATATTTATTATTTTTTTTCAGGATAGAATAAAACTTAGGATTTTGTTTGGCTTTCATTTCCCAATAATGGCAAACATCTGTTCTAAACCCAATGACTTCATTTCTAATGGCGATATGATCAATATTTTTGACTGCTCGGGCAATAACGCTTGTGGCATGATACCTAAAGAAATTTAATTTTTGCGCTGTAAAGAAAATCTCGCCTTCTGCTACGATTTTAGACCAAATTGCCCAATCACCAATCCATCTTAATTTCTGGTTTGCGCCACCGACGTGAAAATAGGTTTGTTTTTTAAAAACAACCCCACTAGCATTCGGAATAGTATTTTTGGTCATCATGAACCGTTCAATATATTCTGAACCAAGCATCGTAAAATCTGATTCAAAGATTTCAGAATCGAGATCATCGGTATAGTCTTTCCAGTCTCCAGTTACTATACCTTCTGCATTCATACGATGAGATTGGCAGTAAGCTATAGTCAAATTCGGATTTATTTCAAATTGCGTAACTAAATTTTCTAAAAAAGATAAATCAGAGACATCATCTGACTCTGCAATCCAAATCAGCTCACCTTTAGCTAAACTCAGTCCTTTATTCCACTGAGAAAATGTGGAACCAGAGTTCTGTTCGTTGATAATACAATGTGAAACTTTAGGATGATTTTTGTAAGATAATAATATTTCGGCACTATGATCTGGTGAGACATCATCGAGTAAAATGACTTCGAAATTTTGGTAGGTTTGGTTCAGGATACTTTGAATTCTTTTTTCTAAATAAGGAGCATGGTTATAGCTAGGAACAATAATACTCACAAACATTTTTGACCAATCCTAATGTATCTAGAAATTAATATTCTATATTAAATAAAATATTGTTTTTGTATGGATATTATTAGCAAAAAAAAAATAAATTTCAATAAAAATTACATCAAATATTTGTGTAAAATATTTTTATCAGCTTAATAATAGTAATACTATGAATGTGATGATGTAATTGTGAATTGGCTTTGAGTAATTAATTATAAATTAGCAAAGCTAATTTGGTTTTTAATTGAAATTTTTATTAATATTCATATTTTTGTTCATGAAAATTTGAATATTCAGTTTTCTAAAATTATGATTAAAAACTTATTGTGGCTTTTAATTTTGTGTATATAGGGCAAGCAAAATTAGCTAAGGGATTTACTTTAATTAATCCGAATTTATGATAAAAATTTATTTAAAATCATAAAATTAATGTAATTTTATGATTAATTTTTAGCATTATCAGCTCAAAGCGTACAATTTTTTATGATCAAAATTGTGGTTAATTACTCTATATAATTTTTTAATTATATAAATTTGGATAAAATATTCAAATTTTTTGGATATAGTTGTATAAGGGAATAGTTGGTATTTGCCCAGAAAAGGCTATAGTTGCTAAAATTTGATAACTATATACCTAATTCAGAAACGAAAATTCAGTCTAAATAATTTATTTCCAGATGCAACTTCCTAACAAATTAGTTCTATCAAACATAAACCTTGATATGCTTTTAAAGAAGCATATTATAGTCTTGAGTTGATACTTAAGACAATTTCAAGTTTTTTTAATAGATTTCACTCATTAGATTTAAAATTGATTATTTTAATTAAATTTTCAATCATTTATTGAGTTGTCTTGAGAATTTAATTAAATTATTAAGAATATATTCATTAAAAATTAAAAGTAGATAAAGTGAAAATTTTAAAAAAAATCTTTTATCAAATTAAATACTATTTCATGTATCGAAATAAAAAGCGGGGTAACAATCTAAAAATTGATAACTATGCAAATACTCTTGTACTAAATCCTACGTCTCAATTGTCTTATATCCCAAAAAAAATTTGGATCTATTGGGAAGGAGGTATTCAGCTTTTTGTTCAGGATTGTATAGAAAATATCCGTGTGCGTAATCCAGAATATGAAGTGTTTTTTTTATCACCAGAAAATTTAAGCAAATATTGTGATATTGATTTTACAGGCTTGAATATTAATCTGCCGCAACATAAAGCAGATTTAATTCGCTTGAATTTGTTATATCAACATGGCGGTATTTGGCTAGATGCGAGTATTATCGTTTATGAGCCATTAGATTGGATTCAAACACTCATTGAAAAAAATCAGACTGAAATTTTTGCATACTATCGTAAAAAAAACACCACTGAACTCGATTCACCTGTGATTGAAAATTGGTTATTAGCCAGTACACAAAACAATCCCTTTTTAAAGACGTGGTATTCAGAGTTATTAAAAGCCATTCAGATTGGGCCGAAACAATATATCAAAAATATTCGCAAGACTATGCCTGAGTGTCACAAGATTTTTCAGCGCATGAGTAATCCAGAATATCTGATTTCATATGTGGTTTGCCAAATGATCATGCTCGAACACCAACCGAGTATTACGTTGATCGATTGTGATCAGAATGCATTTTTCTATCAAGTAAAGAATCGTTGGATAAAAGAAAAAACATTGATCGATATGGCGCTAAATCATCAACAGGGTGAATTTCCTAAGCTGATCAAATTTGCAGCGAAGGAGCGAAATCATATTGCTCGATTCTATGAAAAAGGTATGTTTTTTGAAAACTCCCTTTTAGATTTTAAGAAGAAAAATGACTCATAGATCTCTACATCGGCTCATTATCCTCAGTAAATGATCGTTTAGGAAAGCATTCCAGTAAACTATGTTCTGAAAGATTATAAACACGGATATTCTGTTGTTGAGAAGCCAAAGACGCAGTATAAAAAGCAGTTAAAATGGCATCCAGATGCTGATTTAACCATGTGGGTTGTTTATGCTCTTCAGTTTCATAAAATCGAGGTTGATTGAGGTTATTCAAATCGACCCCGATCATATAAATTGTTGTGTAATCAAGACCAAACGCAATCTGTAAAGCTGTATAAGCCACGGTGAAATAATCAAATGTTGCATCTCGATAATTTAAAGAGAAACCAAAGTTCTGATGAAAAAAATAATTGGGGTGATGAATATCTTGCTGTTGGCTTGGCTGCATTAATCGCTCAATTTTGCCTGAACTATAAATTTCAATAATGTTGATGACACAAACAATTTGATCTATTGATACTCTTTTTAAAATTTCATCCATACATCGTATAGTGGTAAATAAATTACAGTCTGATGCAAGGACTTGTTGAACCAGATCAAATCGATGTTGTACAAAATCATGGTCAATAATCACATAGTGTTTAAAATTGATATTGGAAAGCGCAATGGAACCATTTACACCAATAAAATCGACCTGATCATTATTGATAAATTTTGTAGGGATGTGTTTCGCAGAGGGACCTGTCGCAACAAGCATACAAGCATGATTTGAAACTCGAACATTTGATCGATGATCTGCAATGAGTTTATTTCTAAAATAAACGCTTTCGATATACCCATCAGCGTTACGTATGACACGATAAAAAGGCCAATAACGACGATTATGTTTATATGACTTTGGACAGAAAGCTTTATAAATATATTTCGCAAAATTGCGGACAACGTAATTAAAAAATAGATCTGTCATTGTTCAAGATCCTAAGTTTTTGTAATATTTTTTATTAGATTATTGAGGTCTTAGTCATCCAAAATGAAGTTTTGTGTACGTGGCTTCATTTTTCTTATTAACTGCTTAAACCATGATTTTTCTTTAATATCACGGGTTACTCTATTGCCATGATAATTTTTTTGTGAAGCTTTATAGAATGAGCCATAAGGTTCAATCATGTAGTCTTCTAGCTTAAATCCAGCATTTATAGCTTCTTGATAATACTGATCAAATAATGTGGCTAAATCTTGTCGAGGATGCTCGAATATTTCACCATCAAACCAATGTTCAGCATGATTTTGTTTAAGTCTTGGTAAAGCATATTTATGACTAAATTGAGTACCCATATCGGAATAATGCAAAATCTTAATTTCAGATAGATCTAATGCTTCACCATCAATACAATTGTAATGATCTTGATAAGGCTCAACGTATCCAGGATGTTCCTTAATCATTTTCATTAAATTTTTATGACTATCAGGATCATTTTTAACTAACTCAATATTAGGAAGAATAGTCTTGGCCTTTTCACAATCCCAGACGCAGGTACAAAGACGTGCTGTACTTTTGCCACCTTTAGCGGCAACAATTGCATTGCCTTCAATGGGATGTGTCCACAATTCATAGAGATCTGACAATACAATCACATCGGTGTCCATATAAATGGCACGGCCTTCGTATCCACAATAGGATGGAATTGCCCAACGAAATCCCGAAAAAGGAGTCGCCCATTTTTCTGTATGCCAACCTTGTTTACGTTGAGTGTCTGTATACCAAAAGCTTGAAGCATCACGAGAAAGTTGCATCCAAATGATATCGACAGGGATTGAGGTATGTTTTTGAATGCTGTAATCCAATACCATCATTTGTTCTAAGTCACAATTATTTGGATCACACCCCACGAACACTTTAATGTTTTGTCCATTCATATTTTTGCCTTATTTTTTTGAATTATTTTGTATTGATCATGGTATACAAGGCATATTTCAGCCATTTTTGGCATTTTTATTGGCTAAATGATTCGCTCTTTGTATAGTGTTTTGATCAGTTATTTTTTCTAATATATTATTTAATCAATCATTAAGGAAATTGTTTTTTAATAATATTTTTAAACATCTTTTTAAATTAGTTAAAGTGTAGGTTGATCAAATCATGAGGAGACAAGATGGTCGCCACTCGTTTAATAGAAGGTAGATTGTGAATTGTCTTTTTTTAAAGATGTAAATGCTCAATGCAGGTTATGAAAGTCTTTTGATCAATCATCAATTGTATTGATAAGGGAAAACAGAAGTGGAGCATCATCGATGGATTAAAATTTTTCGAACAACATTTTTAAATTTAATGCGATATTGAGATAAAACTTGAAAAAAATAGAAGATAAAATTTTAGTGATTTTAAGGTGAGTGATTGAAATTTTTATGAAATCTATTTAAGCGTTCATTATGAAAATGAAATTTGTAGAAATTTACGAAAAACGATTGAAATTTACAACGTGTTAATTTTGTGTTGACCATGCCAATACGTACATGAAAGGCATGGCTAGTATTTAGTAGACATTTGAAAATTAATTTTTATCGTCATTTCCTTTGATGACCATATAGATTAAGGCAACAATAGAGCCAAAACCTGCGATAAAGCTACTGGTACTAAAGTAAACAATACGTTGATATGTCGTGAGGTTAAATAATTGCTCATTTAAGATATAGCGCATGAATGCCCATTGAGCGATACAAAAGACAATAATAACAATGGTATGACGACGAACATCTGGACGCATGGCCATGAGCAAAATACCTATAAATGAATAGCACTATTATGCCATTTTTCACGATTTATCTCAATTTAGTTCGTAGTATCTATTTATATGCATTAAAAACCCTGCAAGAGCAGGGTTTTTTTACTTAAAATCTAAGACTTATTTAGATTCTTCAGCTTTTGGTTTTTCACGTAAACGAATACCCAAATCACGCAATTGATTCGCTTCAACTGGTGCAGGTGCTTGAGTCAATGGACACTCAGCAGTTTTGGTTTTCGGGAATGCAATCACGTCACGAATAGAAGATGAACCTGTCATCAACATTACTAAACGGTCGAGACCAAATGCCAAACCACCGTGCGGAGGAGCACCGAACTTAAGCGCATTTAACAAGAAGCTAAATTTTTCTTCTGCTTCTTCTTCAGAAATACCAAGCGCTTCGAAAATTGCTTTTTGCATTTCTAAAGTATAAATACGAAGTGAACCACCACCAATTTCAGTACCGTTCAATACCATATCGTATGCAACAGACAATGCTTGACCTGGGTTGTTCTTCACTTCTTCAACGCTTGATTTTGGAAGCGTGAATGGGTGGTGAACAGAGGTCCATTTGCCATCGTCAGTTTCTTCGAACATTGGGAAGTCAACAACCCAAAGCGGAGCCCACTCACAAGTCGCCATGTTCATGTCGTGACCAATCTTGATACGTAAAGCACCCATTGCATCGTTTACAACTTTCGCTTTATCTGCACCGAAGAATACGATGTCACCATTTTCAGCGCCAACACGTTTCAACAAATCAAGTACGATAGGCTCGATGAATTTCACGATTGGAGATTGAAGACCTTCAATACCTTTTTCAAGTTCATTGACTTTAATGTAAGCCAAACCTTTCGCGCCATAGATGCCGACAAATTTAGTGTATTCGTCAATTTGACTACGTGGAAGAGAACCTGCGCCTGGTACACGAAGTGCAACAATACGACCTTTAGGATCTTTAGCAGGACCTGCGAAAACTTTGAACTCAACGTCTTGCATCATGTCTGCAACGTCAACCAATTTCAAAGGGATACGTAAATCAGGCTTGTCCGATGCATAGTCACGCATAGCATCTGCATAAGTCATGCGTTGGAATTTATCGAATTTCACGCCAAGAAGTTCATCGAACATCTTCACGGTCATACCTTCCATCAAATCCATAATGTCATCATCGTTTAGGAACGATGTTTCGATGTCGATTTGAGTGAATTCAGGTTGACGATCTGCACGTAAATCTTCGTCACGGAAACATTTTGCGATTTGGTAGTAACGATCAACACCACCTACCATCAACAATTGTTTAAATAATTGTGGTGATTGTGGAAGCGCATAGAAACTACCATTCGAAACACGACTTGGCACTAAATAGTCACGCGCACCTTCAGGTGTCGCACGTGTCAAGATTGGTGTTTCAACGTCAAGGAAACCATGTTCATCTAAATAGTTACGAATTAACGTTGTTACTTTAGAACGGAAACGTAAACGGTCGATCATCTCTGGACGACGAATATCTAAGAAGCGGTACTTTAAACGTACTTCTTCTGAAATGTTTGCGTTTTCGTCATTTAGGGGGAATGGAGGAGTTTCAGAAGAAGCAAGAACTTCGATTTCTTTTGCTAAAACTTCAATCTGACCACTCACCATGTTGGCATTTTCTGTGCCTTCATAGCGACGACGAACACGACCTGTAATTTTTAATACAAATTCAGAACGTGCTTTGTCAGCAGTTGCGAATGCTTCAGGAGTATCTGGGTCAATAACCACTTGTACGAGACCATCACGGTCACGCATATCTAGAAAGATAACACCACCGTGGTCACGGCGACGGTGAACCCAACCGCATAATGTAACGGTTTGGTCAATTTGAGCTTCGGTTAAAGAACCGCAGTAATGAGTTCGCATCATGGCGTAAAAAATCCAACTATATGGGTTAAGGCAGCGTATACGTAAACAGCGTACCGCTTTAGAATGTTGAATTATGCCTCTTTGGGAAATGAGTCACAAGAACTAGATCAGAAATTGGCAAAAATTCGTTTAATACGTTTATGTTGTGTGTATTGATGCAATATAAACAACGCAAAATTATAGCACTTTGTCGCAATACTGGCGTTGATAATTTACCGATCGAAATATTTTCGATAATCCAGAAACAAGAATACAGCACAGCCTAAACTAAAGATGAGTAACCATGCTCGGGAAAATTGGTTAATGGATCTACCAATATAAAGGTATAAATCTTTGCTCCAAAACGCTAGTCCATCAGTCAAGGCAAATTGTGCATAGTTAATTAGACCACAAATAGTTGCCAGTCCAATAAGACCAAAAGCAAACCTCTTCATTTTTGCGGAGATGGCAGTATCTACACGATATAGTCGAATATGTTGAATGATCATCCAAAATAAAATCGGGAGTGCAATAATCGACGTGCTGATTTGTAAAATACGGTGCATGACATATTCATGACCGAATAATACGATTTTTTGATTTAAAAAGTCGTTAAAAGCAAAAGTTCGAAAGTCTGAATGTGTTAAACCATCCCAAATCAAATGTGTGGCAATACCTACAATAAGCGCAGCACAAATTCGAAGAACAAAACCACAAAATTGATCAAAACTATTAATATTAAGGGGTTTTTTTATGCCAATAGTGCGAAAAACGACAGGTCGAAACAACGCATACCAAAGTAAGCAAAAAAATAGACCAATCAATAAGTCAGGAACAATGATCCCTTTCCATTCATGGGTCAATCCATAATCAGAAGAGACAAAGAGCCGAAATAAATCAGGAGTCATCGTGCCAATTGCCAGCGCACTTAATGGTAAAAAATGTTTGCTGAGTTTGGCTAAAGGAGGGGCTAATACAGCATGAGATATCGTAAAAGGCATTTTGGAAAATATAACAAATATTTTGAGCTGAGATTACTACATTTATAAGTTATCTAAGTAACAATAAGTAGCATATTGTTGATATTCATAGATATTGATCATGAAATATTCTTATAGAAGCTACTATATACCTATATATCAGGAAGATAATACTCTATAGGTTTTAAATGAATGCATTATTGGACCAGTTAAAACACTATAAGTTTATAATTTTAATCGGATTTTTATTTCTAATTTTTTCATTTCATTATGCCTTTAATCTTCCATTTCGAAATCACTATATTTCTATCTTTTTTGTTGTCTCTTTTCTGCTTATAAGCATTAAGCATCCAGTGATTCGACCCAGTGTTTATCTGATCGTCTTTTGTATATCTGCTTGTGTGTTTATTACGATACCTGAGTACTTGATGGGGCGATTGGATGATATTCCAAAACAACATACATTTACCTATAAAAATATTATTCGGCAGTATGTTTGGATTGTTCCATTTGTACTTTTACCCACAATTTATCAAGCAATACAGCTACAAATACGCCATTTTTATGCAGTGATTGTTATTACACTCAGTTTTCTTTTTTTATATTTCGTCTATTACGCTTTTGAGCTCAATTTTGATCGCTTAAATTTCGTTAAGTTTTTTGATCCTGTGATTAGTTATGACATCGGGTTTATTTCACTCTGTATCGTGTTGCTCTGTTATTCATTTTTGCGATCTGATCGTGCGTCGTACCTGTACCTTATTGTGAGTTTGTTGACCATGTTTATGTTGATTCTACATGGTTCACGTGGGACATGGCTCGGTATTCCCATTGTCCTGATTGCTTTGACTTATATGTACAGAAAAACACGAATAAAGAAGCTATTGATGATGTGGGCAATGCTGCTAAGTTTTATTTTGATTAATATTCTTATTCCACAATCGCCCATGTTTCAACGTATTGAACAACTACAACGTGATGCTGACCTAATTGTGTATCAGCAGAATTATCAAAATAGTTCAGGGATTCGATTGTTTCTATGGAAACGGGGCATTGATCTTTTTCAGCAGTCACCTGTCGTAGGCAGGAGCATGTATGCAATTCAAGAAGACAATTGCAGATCACAAGCATTAAAACAATTGCCACGCTGCTTTCAGCATTTACACAGCATTTATTTTCATGAGCTTGCAGCACATGGCGTATTGGGTATCTTTGCTTTACTATTTACATTTTTTTCAGCACTGATTTTTTTTGCGAAACAATGCTTTAATCCAGATTTAAATATTCAAAATCTAGCATTTACAGGACTGCTTTTTGTAGTGTATTACATGATTTGTGGTTTAACTGAATACTATTTATTTTTTATCAATACCACATATTTGTTTTATTGGATTACAGCTTCTTTAATGACGATAATCACTTTACAATCATTGAAATTGAAAAAAATTCAAAAATAATGGATAAAATAAAATTTTAAAAATCATATACATATATAATTTTTAGCCAATTGATAAATTCAAGTGGATCTAATTTGATGAATATTAATGCTTGTAAAAATAGTAAAATGTTATAACATAACAAAAATTAGCCTAATGTACACTTGAGCCTTTGTCATGTTTTTTAATAAAAATGTCATCACATCATCTATATTGATGCTGATTTCAGCGCAAATTTTCGCTGAAGAACAACCACTAACAACTCAAAAATTAGAAACCATTGAATTACAAGCACATCCTCTAAATCAATCTGCAGCAGATTTTGCTGTGGCAGATGAAGTCATTGATCAGAAAAAATTAGCACAAGGCGCACCGACAATTGGTGATGCATTGGCAGGTGAGTTGGGTATTTATTCTAATCAATTTGGTGCAGGTTCAAGCCGGCCAGTGATTCGTGGCCAAGAAGGACCGCGTGTCAAAGTTTTAGAGCATGCCTCTGAAACGGCCGATGTTTCTACACTTTCTCCTGATCATGCTGTGACAGTCGACCCAATTTTAGCCAAGCAAGTTGAAGTGATTCGAGGGCCATCGACCTTACTCTATAGCGCAGGAACTGTAGGTGGATTGGTCAATGTAACGGATCAAAAAATCCCGACACAAATGCCTGAAAAAGGCTATGAAGGCCAAGTAGGTGTGCGTTACAACTCAGGTAGTGATGAGAAACTCGCGAGTGCAGGCGTAACAGCTGCGATAGGGGATCAATTTGCGATTCGTGTAGAAGGAAGCAAGCGAAAAGCCAACGACTATATCGCGCCAAATTATTTCCATGATCATGATGGTGAGTTGGAAAAAGAACGTCGTGTAGGTAATACTTTTGCCGAAGGTCAAAATGTCAGTATCGGTGGGTCCTGGATTCACGACCGTGGTTTTGTAGGTGTGTCCTATAGCAATCGAAAGGACAAATATGGTCTACCTGGACACAATCACGAGTATGAGTCTTGCCACCCGCATGGAGATCATTTGCATTGTGACGGCCATCATAACGAACAACATGAAGATGAACACGATCATTCAGCACATGATGACCATGACCATGACCATGACCATGACCATGACCATGACCATGAGTCTGGTCCATGGGTGGACTTGAAATCAGAGCGCTATGATTTTAGAACTGAACTCAATAATCCTTTTGCTGGGTTTGAAAAATTGCGTGCGCATGCCAGTTATACTGACTATAAACATGATGAAATTGAAGGTGGCGAGGCTGCAACGACATTTAAAAGTAAAGGTTACGATGGTCGTTTAGAGTTGGTGCATCTTCCACTAGCAGGTTGGGAAGGTGTGATTGGAGCACAATACAATCAGCAAAAACTGAATATTACCGGTGAAGAATCTATTTTAGAGCCAAATAAAACTCAGAAGTGGAGTCTATTTGGTTTGGAGCACAAACAGCTGGGCGATTTTCACTTAGAACTGGGCGCACGTGTCGATCAGCAAAAAATTGATATCAGCTCGAATAAGAAAAATTATGATGATTATGGTTTTTCATATTCAGGAGCGATCAACTGGGAATTTGCTCCGAACTATAAATTGTCCTTGGTGGGTTCACATCAGGAGCGTTTACCTTTAGCGCAAGAGCTATATGCAGATGGCAAACATCTAGCGACCAATACTTACGAGCGTGGTAATGAAAATCTTGATGTAGAAAAATCCAATAATGCAGAATTGGGACTGCATTTTGATAACGGAAAACTTGATTATCACGTACATGCATACTACAACCACTTCGATAATTACATTTATGCCGACACCACATATAACTATAAAAATTTCCGCCTCGTGGATTATCGACAAGACAAAGCAAAATTTTACGGTGTAGAAGCAGAGGCAGCTTATCAATTGAATGATTGGTACAAAGTCAGTGTATTTGGTGATTATGTACGTGGAAAAATTGAAGCTGAAAATGCACCACGCGTGCCAGCGGGTCGTTTAGGGACACGTGCTGATGTTAAATTTAGCGATGGTTGGTCAGGTTCAGCTGAGTATTATCATGTGCTTAATCAAGATAAGTTTGCAAGCTTTGAGCAAGAAACCTCGGGATATAACATGGTGAATTTGGGTGTTGCATATGCAGGGAAATTTGCTCAATCTAACGATTATCGCGTCTATGTGAAAGCCAATAACTTATTGGATGATGAAGTTTATTCACATAGTTCATTCTTGGCGAATATCCCGCAAGTTGGGCGTAATTTTACACTGGGACTTGAATTTGGATTCTAACTGAGATCATCAATAAATTGATCGATTAAAATGGATATTCAACACAATTCCCCTTGAAAAATAAAACAATTAAACCTAGTCTGCTGATAACAGACTAGGTTTTTTACTATGCGTATCTTTGATCGAATTCATCAAAAATTAAATTGGTCACGCCGTCGCTATTTTGGCCTTATTGCAGGTCTTTTTGTATTGGGCTATTTATCTTCTGCAATTTTTCATATGTATAAACCATTGCCAGAAGGTTTGAATTTTAAAGGCAAACTGCGCCATGCAGACGTGAAGTTTTTAGCCGATCAAACCTTTATGGATGCGAAACAACAACAGCAACAAGAACATCATATTTTCAATGAGATGTTGAAGTTGATTGATGAGGCGCAAACCACCATAGTGGTAGATATGTTCTTATTCAATAAAGAAGTGGGTGAGTCTAAAAAGAAACACGAGGCACTGACGCAAAAATTAACGGATGCTTTGGTTGCTAAAAAGTTAAGTCATCCGAATATTGAAATTAAGTTTATTACAGATCCAGTGAACTCAGTGTATGGTGGTATTGCACCAAGTCATTACCGCGAGCTGCGTAAAGTAGGTGTAGACCTCATTGAAACAGATTTAACACCACTTAGAGCTTCAAATCCTTTATGGTCTGGTTTTTGGTATTTATGTTGCCAAAACGTTGGGAATAATCCAGAAAAAGGCTGGTTGAAAAATCCTTTAGGGGAAGGCAAAGTCACATTGCGTAGTTATTTTGCATTGTTTAATTTTAAAGCCAATCATCGGAAAACTTTAGTGGTCGATACCCCTGAGGGTTGGAAAGCTTTAGTCACGTCTATGAATCCGCATGATGGCAGTTCACGCCATTCCAATGTGGCGTTGGTGGTGTCAGGTGCGCCAGCTGCTGATGTACTGAAAACTGAACAAGTGGTTGGGCAAATGTCAAAAGCCAATATGCCAGGGGTGGTTATTGGCGATTTAGCGCGTGATAAATATCTTCCACAAGTTCAGGTGTTAACTGAAAAAGCGATTCTAGATGCAATCTTAAATATGCTAGATACAGCCAAAGCCAATGATCAGATCGATTTAGCCATGTTTTACTTGTCTGAGCGTCAGATTATACAGGCACTTAAAGATGCCAAAGCACGTGGCGTGAAACTTCGCATTTTACTTGATCCGAATAAAGATGCATTTGGTCGGCATAAAAATGGTATTCCAAACCGTCCTGTGGCTTCAGAGCTTTATAAAGCAGGCATTGATGTTCGATGGTGTAATACTCAAGGTGAACAGTGCCATAGCAAAATGATGATTAAACAATCTGGACAAAGTTCAGAAATGATTTTAGGTTCAGCGAATTTTACAGCTCGTAATTTAAAAAATTATAATTTGGAAACGGATATACGAGTTTTAGGTCAGTCAAAAGCCCCTGTTTTTGTTGATGCACAGCAGTATTTTGATACCGCATGGTCAAATTTGAACGGTAAAAACATGAGTGTTGAGTACAAAACTTATGCCGATGAATCAAAATTTAAATATGCAACTTATCGCTTTATGGAATGGAGTGGGGTGTCGACGTTTTAATATCCCTCATCCCAACCTTCTCCCATAGGGAGAAGGAGCTTTAAATCGCGCCTTATACGGGCTATTTCCTTCTCCTTTTAGGAGATGAGAAGCACAGCATCACAAGGGGAGAGATGAGTTACAATTAAGCCTGTGGATTTGGTGGAATAATTTGATCCAAATCCTTATCTGTCATGCTTTCAAGCTCATTTTCCAATTCTTTAATATCTGTTTTGATCTTCCAGCTGTCAGCTTCTTCAACAGGTTGCGGTAAGCGAGCTTCTAACCAGTCACAAACCACATCTGGCGAAAAATCTTCATGGTTGCATTGAATGACCCATGACAAAAACTGTTTTGCTTCACCATTCATATATGGCGGTGGCGAAACGGGTAAAAACTGAGTTGGTAAACGCTCATTTTTAGAGATGTAGTTCAATACATGTCCTAATTCTTGAACAGTTTGCCAAGCCAATGGGTGCTCAATATTAATTTGAAATTTAAACCACCAAGCATGTTTGCCATCTGAACCATAGGAATCGATAAAGGACTCTTGCACACTAGGTACTTTACAAAAAAATTGATGTAAACGATCAAAACTTAAGTCAGACACGACGTGGGATCCAGCAGTTTTAAAAAACTTATATTAGCAGATGCGACAAGATCAAGAAGTGTTTCGCTCAGATAAAAATGAGAGATCCTTACATTTGCCTAATTTTTATTCATAATTTATCTGCAATTATGGTTTAAAGTATGACTATAAAATTGATACGCATAGGTGTCATCATGAATCATTCCAACAATAAAAAAATTGAAAAAAATATTTTTTCACATCAGATATTATTCAGTCTTACTGTTTTAGCGATATCTTCAATGATCTCAACGACGGTTATGGCTGAGCAAAAATGGGGTTATCGTGTGGTACAGCAACCATCAGTACCATCAAGATCAACTTATCAGTCATATGACCCTACGGCATGGACGTCTAATCGTCAGAATGCGGATGCGTATGCAACGCCATTGCCCCAATCTCATTATCAGAACTATCAGCGACCTTATCCACCGTATCCGCCACATCATGGTGGTCACGGACATCATTATCCAAATTATCCTGCTTATCCAGTGCAAAATGGATTAACCATCACTTATCATCAACAATTGCCAAGTTATACAGAATATCGTTCTGAGCAACAGGGTTTTGTGAATGGAAATAATGGTTTTATCCAAAGTTCACGAATGACGTATATCACGGATTGGCGACGCTATAATTTACCTGCACCTGCCGCAGGTATGCACTGGATTTATGAGAATGGTCGTTATCTGATGGTTCCCAATGGCCGTTAAGCCAAGGGTAGAGAAATGATGCATTTGGGATCATTTCTCTACATGTTTAAGATCGCCAGATTATTAAGTTTAATTTTGCATCAAGCCAATTCATCATCTTCTGGACGAGGCGTTTTACCCTCTGCCAATGGTTTGTCTTGATGTTTCTCGCGGATCACGGATGGGAAATTCCAAGAAGCAAAACGTACCACTAAAATTGAAATCGCCAAGATAAGAATCGAACCCGTAATAATCACCAAATCTATGCTGGCTTTATGCGTATGTTGAATATCTGAAATGAGTAATCGGGTCAGCGCAGTAATAGCAATATAAATTAAAAAACGTACAGGCATGTGATTGGTTTTAAAGTAAATGCCGACCATTGCCCCAAGTTCTAAATAGATAAATAACAATAGAATATCGTCAATCGTTGCATATTGTTTAACGCTAAAAATATCATAAACGGTGTGTGCGGCTGACCAAATGACCATACAGCCAATAATAAACAGTGCGAGATAATGAAAACTTTCTACAGCAAGGTTCCCGAATCGATCAAGAAAGGATTCAATCTTTGCGATTTTTGGATCTTTGTGTGACATATTAGAACCTTTTGATAAATGACAACTTTTAATAATCAATATGCAAATTACATGCAAATGTAGAAATAAAAAATTAAAATCATGATTTATTTGTATTTTAAGCTTTTTTTTATTTAAATTTATTGTAGTGTAAGGGGATACATTCAATTAGAAAAGGAAAGAAGATGTTAGATAAAATTCAAACAAAAATTGATGGTTTAGCCAATGGTAAAAAACTCATTCTAGGTGCGGGGATTAAAGATGATGAAATGCAAAAAGTCATTTCTTTGTGTGAAGATCTTGAAAGCAAAGGCGTGATTAAGCTAAACAAAATTCAAAAATCATCTTCTGCTCCTGGTCTTGTACAAAGCATCATTATTGAAAAAGTTTAACGTACTTTTTCTTTTCATTAAGCCAAAAAAACGCCTGAATGATCAGGCGTTTTTTTATCAATCGATGTCTAAATCAGCTTAAGACTGATTGGTGAAGTAGTCTTCACTGAAGCTCATAACTGTATCTGAAGTGACTTTAATACGTGCAATACGTGTATTTAAATCTGGCAAGATACGTTGGATAAAGTAGTTCACCAAAGACAGTTTGTTTTGATAGAACTCACCTGATTTGGCATTGGCTGCTTTGGCAATTTTAGCGAACATGTAGCTAAAGCTGAGTAAACCGACAGCATGTAAATAATCTACAGCAGCTGCATTTGCGTAGTCAGGATTTTCTTTTGCACGTTCAAGCACAGTTTGTGTAATCACTTCAAGCTCAGTTGCAGCATCAAGTGTTGCATCTTTGATGTAGTTTAAATCTGAATCTAGATCATTGGCAAAATCACGAATTTCTTCAATATATTCAGCGATGTATTCACCATTGCATTTAATGGTTTTACGACCAATCAAATCTTGAGATTGAACGCCGTTGGTTCCCTCGTAAATCTGAGCAATACGTAAATCACGGATGCATTGTTCCATACCCCATTCACGGATATAACCATGACCACCGAAGACCATTTGAGCATCTAATGTTGCTTGGAATGCAGTATCAGTCAAATATGCTTTTGCGATAGGGGTTAATAATGCAACTCGGTTGTTGGCTTTCTGCACCGCTTCAGCATCGGTTGAGAACTTGGTAATATCAAGCTGTTGACCAACATAGACCGCGAAAGCACGAGATGCTTCATTGTTTGCACGAACATTCAAAAGCATACGACGCACATCACCATGAACCAAAATGCTGTCAGCAGGTTTCTGTGGAGATTTGGCACCTGTTGCACTACGGCCTTGTAAACGGTCAGTGGCATATTGTGCTGCATTTTGATATGCGTATTCCGAAGCACCAAGACCTTGAATACCCATCGATAAACGTTCGTAGTTCATCATCACGAACATCGCAGCAAGACCTTCGTTTTCATTACCTACAAGGTAGCCTTTAGCTGCATCAAAGTTCATGACACATGTTGCAGAAGCTTTGATCCCCATTTTATGTTCAATTGAACCTGGGCCAGCAGTATTACGTTCGCCTAAAGAACCATCAGTATTGACGATAAATTTCGGCACGATAAACAGTGAGATACCACGTGAGCCAGCAGGGGCATCTGGTGTTTTTGCAAGGACTAAGTGAATGATGTTCTCAGCTAAATCATGATCACCGCCAGTAATAAAGATTTTAGTCCCAGTGATGTTATAGGTACCATCTTCATTGCGTTCTGCTTTGGTTTTGATAATGCCTAAATCTGTACCTGCATGTGGTTCAGTTAAGCACATCGTACCTGACCATTCACCTGAATAAATTTTTGGTAAATAGGTTTCTTTTTGCTCTTGAGATGCATAACTGTTTAATGCCATACCAGCACCCACAGAAAGAAGCGGGTAGAGCATGAATGATGGGTTGGTTGCAAATAGCATTTCATCAGCAAGCACAGTCAGCATTTTTGGCATGCCTTGACCGCCCCATTCTTCATCTGCGCCTAAACCAATCCAACCGCCCTCAGCGTATTGTTTAAAAGCTTCTTTAAATCCAGCAGGTGTGGTGACAGCACCATTATTATAAGTTGCGCCTTCTTCATCTCCCGTACGGTTGATTGGAAGCGTCACGTTTTGAGCAAATTTTGCCATTTCTTCAAGAATAGCTTCAGCCGTTGCAGCATCGACATGTGCAAGATTTTCATTGGCTTGCCAGAATTGTTCTGCTTTAAAAACATCGTTGAGGATGAATTTCATATCCGCAAGAGGCGCATTATAAATTGGCATTTTTCCTTCACCTATTTTTTGTTGAATCTATATTTGAATATTTAGAGTCTAACCAAGTACTTGAATTGTTGTTAGACGACTAAAGGTTAATATTGTGTCTTTATATGTCTACTTCAGTTTATAAAGAAAAAGGACGGCCAACGCTATGACTGTCCTTTTCTTTTTATTGCTTTTTATGGCAGGTCATTAGAATGCGAAATGTTCTGCATCTAAAGACATCAATGGATCTAAGCCACCTGCAATCACGTCTACGTGTGAACGTACGCGTGGTAAGATTTTCTTGAAGTAGAAACGCGCAGTGGTAATCTTCGCATTGTAGAAGTCAACTTCAGTTGTACCTTCAGCCAATTTCTCTTGTGCTACGAGTGCCATACGTGCCCATAGGTATGCAAGTGTTACATAACCAGAGAAGTAGAGGTAATCAACAGCAGCAGCACCAACTTCATCAGGGTTTTGCATTGCTTTCATACCAATTTGCATGGTCAAATCACCCCACTCTTTATTGAGAGCAGCAAGTGGTTCTAGGAATTCTTTCAAACCAGCGTTGTCTTTATTCGCTTCGATAAATTTATGGATGATCTTGGTGAAGTCTTTCAACATTGCACCTTGAGTACCCAAAACTTTACGACCTAATAAGTCAATCGCTTGAATTTCAGTTGTACCTTCGTAAAGACACGAAATACGTGTATCACGAACAATTTGTTCCATACCATGTTCAGAAATAAAGCCATGTCCACCGAACACTTGAACACCATGTTTCGCAGATTCTGAACCTGTTTCAGTCAAGAACGCTTTTGCAATTGGTGTCAATAATGACAAGATATTGTCAGAAGCTTTACGCTCTTCTTCAGTTGCACCTTGTTCTACAACGTCTGCATGGAAAGACAATAAGTAAACCAATGCACGACCAGCTTCAGCAAATGCTTTTTGAGTTAAAAGCATGTTACGTACAGCAGGGTGAACAATAATCGGATCTGCTTCTTTTTCAGGTGCTTTAGGACCAGACAATGAACGCATTGCTAAACGGTCTTTTGCATATGCAAGTGCACCTTGGAATGCGCCTTCAGATGCAGATAAACCTTGGATCGCAGTACCAATACGTGCAGTGTTCATGAACGTGAACATGCAGTTTAGACCACGGTTTTCAGGTCCAATCAAGAAACCTTTTGCGTTGTCAAAGTTAATGACACATGTTGCGTTACCGTGAATACCCATTTTGTGTTCAATTGAACCACAACGTACGCCATTACGTTCGCCGACTTCACCATCAGCAGTTAAGTTGAACTTCGGTACGATAAACAACGAAATACCTTTTGTGCCTTTAGGCGCACCAGGAAGTCGAGCAAGTACAATATGGATAATGTTGTCAGCCATGTCGTGTTCACCAGCAGAGATAAAGATTTTCTCGCCGGAAATCGCATAGCTACCGTCAGCTTGTGGTTCAGCTTTGGTACGGATAATCCCTAAGTCAGAACCTGCATGAGATTCTGTTAAGCACATGGTGCCTGTCCACTCACCTGAAATTAATTTAGGTAAGTAAGTGTCTTTTTGCTCTTGTGAACCATGGTGTTCTAAAGTACGAACTGCACCATGAGATAGACCAGGGTACATACCCCATGCCCAGTTCGCAGTACCGACCATTTCAGAAATGATGTTTGCAATTGAGACAGGTAAACCTTGACCGCCGTACTGTTCTTCAGCAGAAAGTGAAGGGAAGCCAAGCTCTACATATTTTTGATATGCTTCTTTAAAGCCGGTAGGCGTTGTTACAACACCATCGTTCCATTTACAACCTTCACGGTCGCCCACTTGGTTTAATGGAGACAATTCGTTTTCACAAAAATCCGCAGCAGCTTCCAGATATTGGTCAACCAATTCACGGCTTACGTTTTCTTGGAATGCAGGTAATTTTGAATAATGATCTTCAGCATTTAATAATTCATGCAAAACAAATTGCATATCACGTAAGGGTGCTTTGTATTGTGGCATAACGGGTTTCCTCAATACTGGTTAAACCAGATTTATAATCCTAATAAAAAGGGTTGTGTCTTCAGTGACACATAAGTTCTATTACATCGTGCAATATCTTATTGTTTGGTACAAGTTTTCTGACTTGATTCTGCGTGACTGTAAAGTCAAACAAATAAAACTTGAAATTCATAAGATAATGAAAAACAAATATTTTTAATAATTATTTTTAGTCATAAATAGTCAAAATAGTAAAAAATTATGTCGTAAAAAAAAGGTGCATATCGCACCTTTTTTCGAATATTAATGAAGCAAGTAAATTTATGATGCTTTTACTGCTGTTGGAGCAACGATTGCATTTGGCTGAAAACGGACTTGGCATTGACCATTTAAAGTTTTTTCACCAACTTTAATTTGCACCGTTTGACCTACTTTCTGACCTTGGCATGCTTGAGCAATAGCTTGTTGACGTTGCTGAAGTTTTGCCAATCGTGCATCAAATTTTTGGGTCAATTCAGCACGTTTTGCGTCTGTTAAAGGTTCACGGTTTTGCTGTGGGCCTTTATGGAAATCACCCTTCATTGGACGATGTTCGCCTTTCATAGGGTGATGACCGTCCCGCACTTGTTTCATATCTTTACGATCGACTTTGAAGTGTGACACACAAGTTCCATCAATCGTTTTTTCACCAACTTTAATTTGTGTGGTTTGACCTACAGCTTTACCTTCACATGCTTTTTTGAATTGCTCAGCAAAAGCTTTACGTTGTTCTAAGTGTTTTTTGAACTGTTCACGCTGTTCTGGTGTCATTTGGCGTTCATGACGTGAACCATCAAATTTGTGCGGACCTTTTGCATCATTTGGTGTAGATGTCGTTTGACACGCAGTTAGAGCGCCCGCGCTAAGAACACTGGCAGTAATAAGTGCAATTTTAGAACGTGTGTTCATTGTCATATCCCCGATTATTGGATGTTTTTTCGATGAGATAAGATTAAATAATAAAGATGTAGAAACAATGGAGAGTTTTTTGAATGAGTGTTCTATACAATACCCAAATGAGAAGAAAAACGTGAGAACTGTTTTGAATATACGTCGTGTTCCCATTGCGCTACGCATTTTCCTGACTGTGTTATTGACCACGCTGGTCATAACCACTGTAAGCCTAAGCGTCTTACATTGGACCATGCAGAAAAACTTTACCCAATATGTGGCAGATGTTGAGATGCAGAAACTCGATCATCTGATTGAAAACTTGGCGAGTGTATATTCGGTTTATCACGATTGGGGAAACTCAGTTCAAGCTCAGATTTTGCAAATCGAAGGTCAAGCGGCACCAGACGACTATGATAAGTTGTCACGCTGGTGGTTACGTCGTCAGTATGATATCGCATTGCAACAGCGTTATTTCAAAGAACATACCATGATGAGCCAATTGGATACGCAGCGTGCTCAGACCATTAATCCTGAAGAATTAAAGGTATTGGAAGACAATTTACCTTCTGAATATCAACCTTTTGAAGGGCTCAAATTTCCTTTAAGTTCCAATCAAAATCAGTTTAGAAATGCAGAAAAACGTAAGGATAATAAACCTTCTAGTCTGCGTACATCGGAACAGCAACAAGGTAAAAAGCTGTTTATTTCAATGTCAGATCATTTAGGTTTAAGTGCTCGATTGTCACTTTATGACGCGAAACAACAGTTTATTTTAGGTGAGCCATCTGAAAATCCTGTGTCATTTCGTCCAATTTCGGTAGATGGAAAAATTGTCGGCTATTTAGGTCTTCGACCTGTATTGGATCAGGAAGATGCATCGAGTATTAACTTTTTTAGCAATCAAAAACGCTACTTATTACTGATTTATATTTTAACTTTCCTCACCAGTCTCGTCGCAGCGTTACTTTTAGCAACCTATTTTAAAACACCGATTCAACGATTGCTAAAAGCAACACGTGAATTGACTAAAGGCAATTATCAGCACCAAGTGAAAGTTAATCGCAATGATGAGTTGGGAGATTTATCCAATGAAATTAATCAATTGGCTGTAATTTTGGATCAGCATGAAAGCTCACGTCGTCAGTGGGTAGCCGATACATCACATGAGCTGAAAACACCTTTGGCCGTATTGCAAGCGCAAATTGAGGCCATGCAAGATGGCATTCGTAAACCGACACCAGAACATTTTGCCTCGATGTTAGGGCAAGTGAGTAGTTTGAAAAAATTGACCCAAGATTTGGCAGATTTAGCTCAAGCTGAAGCACAGCAATTGAAATTCTACTTTACAGAAGTTGATCCATGGGCGGTCGTATTGCAAGAAGTGGATAATTTTAAACCTAAATTTGAACAAGCTCATTTAAGCATCAGCGTTGAGGGACAGGGTGCCGAATTACAATTGGATGTTGATCGCTTTAAACAAATTATGGTCAATTTATTGGGCAATAGTATTCGCTACACCACCGCAGGTGGCGAAGTTCATGTCCATACTGAACAAGATGCACAGTCTTGGTCCGTGATTGTTGATGATAGTCCGCTCGGTGTGACTGATGAACAATTGGCCCATTTGGGTGAACGATTCTACCGTGTTGATGACTCTCGCACACGTAGCACAGGCGGAACTGGTCTAGGGCTTGCATTGTCAGGTAAAATTGTTCAAGGTTTAGGGGGTAAATTGAGCTTTGATCATTCACCATTGGGTGGTTTACGATGCAAACTCACCTTTCCAAAAAACACAAAAGTTAAGAAGGAAAACGCATGAAGCATGTGATGCTGGTTGAAGATGAAGTAGAACTTGCACAATTGGTGCGAGATTATCTAGAAGCGGCTGGTTTTGAAGTCAGCATGTTTCATGATGGTCAAGAAGCATATGACAGCTTTTTACAACGTAAACCGAGTTTAATGCTATTGGAC
Source organism: Acinetobacter shaoyimingii (assembly GCF_011578045.1). Lineage (NCBI taxonomy): Bacteria > Pseudomonadati > Pseudomonadota > Gammaproteobacteria > Moraxellales > Moraxellaceae > Acinetobacter > Acinetobacter shaoyimingii. The sequence continues at coordinate 2,930,046 of NZ_CP049801.1, read as the reverse complement.
TTGATGGTGCCACGCATGGACGGTCTAACTATTTGCCGTAAAGTACGTGAACAGTCTGATATACCGATTATTATGGTGACCGCTCGTACTGAAGAAATTGACCGTGTATTAGGTTTAAACATGGGCGCAGATGATTACTTATGTAAGCCATTTAGTCCTAAGGAACTGGTAGCTCGTGTACAAGCTGTTTTACGTCGTTTAGAACGTAAAGCTGAGCCTGAAGAAAATAATCTGTTTCGTATGGACAAAGCACAGCAACGAATCTGGTATCAACAAAAGTCATTGAATTTAACCCCGACTGAATTCCGTTTATTGGAATTGTTCTTGGAACATGTGGGGCAGGTGTATTCACGTGCACAATTGCTTGATCATATCAATCCTGACAGTTTCGATGTGGCAGACCGTGTGATCGACAGCCATATTAAAAACTTACGCCGTAAAATTTCGGATGCTGCTGAAACAGGTAACCGCCATGAATGGGTGCAGGCTGTGTACGGGGTAGGCTATCGTTTCGAATATCCTGAAGATTGATCTATTTATTGCATAGATTGAAAAAAGCGGATAGATGATTTCTATTCGCTTTTTTTTAGTAAAAATGAGTGGTTTAAAAACTCTCTTTTATCATCAGTTGATTATGCGGAGCTATTTGAAATTCAATTGATTATTTCTAATATTTTTATAAATTTTACTATCACAACTTAAGTACTTAACAGAAGCATAAAATGCTTTATGGGATAACTTTATATTTGATGTCATTTATTGATCTCAAATTTTTCAATGATCCAGTTCTCTTAACAGAGAAATTCTATTCTGATCATTTTTACTTAGAGTTTTAACCACCAAATCATAAGAAGATTGAATCAAATCTTGTACTAAATCTTCTTTGACTTCTTCATGTTCATAAAGCGAAATCCAGTGACGTTTATTCATGTGATAACCCGCATGAATAAAAGGATAAAAGTCACGTAGCATTTCACTATGCTGAGGTTCAACTTTTATATTTAAAACGGCTTTACCTTCAAGTTTAAAAGCCATGAGATATACTTTATTTGCTACCTTATACACATTACAACCTTCACCAAATGGTTGTGAGAGCGTGGTTTGCGGTAATGCTTGAGCGACTTGGTCTGCATATTGATGAAGATGAATCATATAAAACCTTTAATTTGAATAATTTTTAAGGGTAAATTTCAATTGCTGTTCCATCATCAATCAATTGCCAGATTTCATCCATGTCTACATTTCTAACAGCGATACATCCCCAAGTCCAATCTTCAGTGGGCATGTATTTCATCAATTTAGGTACGACTTCAACTTGAGCTTTTTTTGCAGATCCGTGGATCATTATATCTCCTCCAGGTGAAACGCCCAATTGTCGCGCGATGACTTTATCTTGTTCATTGGGATAAGATATATGTAATGATTTATAAAATGCACTTTGCGCATTACGCCAATCTAAAATGTAACGTCCCTCAGGTGTTTTGCCATCACCTTCTTGAACTTTATGCCCAATGGGGTTAAAACCCAGTCGCATTTCATAGCTGCGTATAATATTGGAACCATTTAAAAGATGAAGTCTACGCTCAGCTTTATAGACATGAACCTCGGTAATGGGGGTATATTGTCTTATTTTACGAATATCTTGCTGATTTAAAGCTTGAGTACTTTGGACAGGATGACTGGGCAAATAACGCTTTAATTTATAATAACCATAGGTACAGCCAGCAATAATCACAATCAATATTAAACATAAGCTGCCTAACTTCTTAAACATACGTTTATTATCCGTTTTCTAATTCTCAATATTGTTCAATTGATTGAAATATTTTTAGTTTATCTTTTTCATAAAGTAAAATTGTATGCGATAAATTTAAAACAATGTGAAATAAATCACAATATGTGAAATGAAAAACTTAGACAAAAAAAGGATTAAAAAGCTAAATTCAGCGGTTACTCAATTGAAAATAGCCCAAATCTGGGCTATTTCATTAAGTCGAATGATGTGGTTTTTGTAAGATTACGAAAACTATGAAGAACAACTGACCATGACTTCAGGCACATCCGTAGGTAATGGTGCCAGATCTTCTGATTTTTCGAGTTCAGGTTGATGAATAAAAGGTTTGTTCAGTAATTTAAATAATCGATCTACTTCTGAAAAATCATGACCTTCTGCCAGCTCGATTGCCCGCTGAGCCATATGGTTGCGCAGAATATATCGCGGATTGGCCTTGACCATTTCGACATCCAGCTCGGCAATATCTTGATGTTCACGGATACTTTGGTATTGTATTAAAAATTCTTCAAACTGACGTCGATCTAAACAATCATCTTTGATCACGTCATATTGTTTTTCTTGGAGGCGTATAAAGCTTTGTGTGTAGTCAAGTTGTTCAGATTGTAAGATTCTTAAAAATGCCATCGCACAATCAAAACTGTCTTTATGAAAACCCGGCAATCCCATTTTTAGAGATAATCCAAGTTTGTAATGTTCCAAAAATGTCGGCTCAAAATGTTCTAAACATTGCGCCAAATCTTCTTTAAATTGCTGTTTTTTTGATGCATCTTTTTCCAAAGGAATAAGATTGTTGAGCCAATTCCACAAATTCCAATGTGCAATACTCGGTTGTTGTTGATAGGTATAACGACCATTGTAATCACTATGATTGTTGATCCAGTTTGGACGGAAACGTTCCATAAATCCATAAGGACCAAAATCTAAAGTCGTACCGGTAATATTAAGGTTATCGGTATTCATCACGCCGTGAGCAAAACCAACCAGTTGCCATTTTGCGATCATCACCGCAGTACGCTGAATCACTCGTGTCGCAAATGCCAAAATCGGTTGATCAGCTTCTAAACATTCTGGATAGTGCCATTCGATACTTTTTTGTGTGAATTCTTCAAGCAACTCAGGCTGATATTGATTGATCCACTCAAAATGTCCTAAACGTATGTGACAGTCTGACGTGCGCAGCATCATGGCACCACGTTCTAATTTTTCGCGTTGTATGCCCTGATCTGAAGAGGTAAAACCTACTGCATTACTTGATGGAACACCTAAGGCATTGAGTGCATGTCCTGCCAAATATTCACGAACTACCGAACGTAATACAGCCCTTCCATCGCCCATACGCGAGTAGGGGGTTGAACCAGCGCCTTTTAAATGTAGATCGATAGTTTGATTTTTTTTATCTAAAATTTGTGTAATGAGTAATCCACGACCATCACCCAGTTGACCTGCCCATTGACCAAACTGATGTCCTGCATAGACCATCGCCAAAGGTTCAAATTCGGTAAAGGTTTTTTGACCGCTACATATCTCAACCCAAGCACTTTTATCTGCTTCTGACCAATTGAGTTCATCGGCAAGTTGGTCATTAAAGTGACCTGCCCTCGGATTTTTTAAAGGCACAGGTTGTTGATGGTGATAAAGCTTTGGACTGAGCGTGTTATAGCGTGGATTAAATTGCATAGGATTTTAAAACTTTTTGAAAATCTAAATTCACTATAGCAAATCTAACAACAATACGTGTGGTATTGATTTATCTAGTCTACGATAAAGAGTTTTGCTCCAAGTACGGTTGATGAGCGGTGTGCTTCTGCATGATCAGCCACTTGATAACTCATGCCTGCTGTCAGTGTGAAAACTCGTCCATCATCTAATTCAGTGCTTAATTCACCCTCTAAACAAAGCAAAATATGCCCTTTAGTGCAGAGATGGTCAGCAAGATAGTGGGGAGAATACTCCACCATTCTGACGCGGATATTGTCAAAATGTTGGGTTTTCCACAGTGTAAAACCTGTTTCTCCAGTATGTTTGGTGGTCTCGATTTCAGCCCAGTTTGTGATACCGAAAGGGATGTGATTCATGTTCATTGTTGTACCTTTATTCTTATGGTCGATACATGTATAGAGCGTTAGTTTTATAGATCATCCAGAAAAGAAAAGCTCCCGTAGGAGCTTTTCTTTTCAATATGTTCAATTGATTCTTGTTTTAATGAGAAACAGGGGCTTTTTCTTTCTTCAAATTACGTGTGAGTAATTTTAAAGTTTCACGATGATGTGAAAGACGCTGTTCTACCAATTGGAACTCAACTTTAAGTTTACTGTCCATTTGATGGATTTTTTCAGCGACAGATGCTTTCTTCACTTGAATTTCCTGTTCTTTTAACTTTGCCCAGTCATTCAATGTTTGTGAAAATGCTTCGTATTCTTGAGCGATACGCATTTTTGCTGTGGCAATATCTTCACTTACGTTATGACCGTACACAGCTAAATCTTGCTCAGCATATTTAAACTTCATCGCAAGTTCAGCTTTTTTGATGTTAAAGCTTGGAATACGACGTAAGTTTTTCGCCATGCCAAATTTAGAGAATGTCCAAATGAGCCATTTTGTAGGATCGTATTGCCACCATTTCACACCATTACGATAATCGTATTGGAAAATATGATGGTAGTTATGATAACCCTCACCCCAAGTAGCAATCGCTAACCAGAAGTTATCACGCGCGGTATTTTCGTCTGTATAAGGACGTTTACCCCACATGTGACAAAGTGAGTTAATAAAGAAAGTAACGTGATGGCTTAAGATTAAGCGCATTAAACCGCCAAGCAGTAAAACACCTGCCATATCACCTACAGCCCAACCCACAGGCAGTAAGATTGCAGCATGAACAACAATCACTAATGGAACATAATATTTGTCTTGGAACATCACCACTTTGTCTTTCAACAAATCTGGTGCATTTTTATAATTTGCCTCAGAAGCAGGATAGTTACGCAACATCCAGCCGATATGAGCGTACCAAAAACCATTATTAATCGAATAAGGATCTTGCTCAACATCATCAACATGACGGTGATGCGTACGGTGACCAGAAGCCCAATACAAAATACTGTTTTGAACTGCAAAAGTACCCATGATCATTAAAATAATCTTTAAAGGTAACGTCGCTTCATAAGCACGATGTGCCCATAAACGGTGGTAACCCGCCGTAATACCAAGGCTACTTACGCCCAGTAAAACAAACATGCTAATCCAAGCAGCCGTACTAAAATCGTGATGGTAGGCATAAAGTGGAATAGCAATCAGTGCGACAACAGGTAAAAGCACCAATGCGAAAACTGCAATCCAGTTAATTGGGGCTTTTGGTAAGGGAGCATTCATCTCCAACAGCACTCCTAGAACCTAAGAAGGTATAAATAAAGACTTAAAGCTATAATGAAATAGGGTTAAGACTTGATCATGTTAGCACGAGCTACATTTGCCCACTACTATTATTCTACAGTTGTATTGTACTGAACAGTAACAGAATAAGTCATGTAGTTTAGTCCTTTTCATTTTGCTTACAATATCAGTTGATTAATCATTTCATCTTTCAAATTAAAGATCATCTATCAATATTTAAAAAAAGTTTTTTAAGTCAGATGATTGCATTAATTTTTTCAAAATATAGCGATTATTTAATTGCTAAAGGTTTGTTCAACTTGCAATCTAAGTACTCATATTCAGTTTGATTGATGATCTCGATATGCTTATTTCAGTTCGTTTAATATCAGTTTTGGAAAGTCGGTAATGAGTCCTTGAACACCCAAATCACGAAGCTGTTTAGCACGTTCTATCTCATTCACTGTCCATACACTGATGGCTAAATTAGCCTGCTGTGTAGCTTGAATTATCTCATGTGTTGCCAGTTGATTCATCCAACCAATTTGCATACAACCGAATTTTAAAGCATCTTCAATCGCTTGATATTTAATATCGTCTTCGATCAGTAAACCACGACGAAAATTCGAATTGGTTTGCTGTAAAACTTCATGAATCTTACGGTCAAAACTGGTAATGACAGCGGTCTGCTCGAAACCTTGGAGTTGTTTTTCAAGCTCATTTAATAAATTTTCAGCGGCTTCATAGCTTTCGACAGCTTTAATTTCAACTTCTAGATGCTCAAAATCTTGCATGATGTTTAACGCATCTTTCAGTTGAGGGGTGACTTCAAATTTTGTCCAATCCATCCAAATTTCAGATTGGTCATATTGGTCTAAATCTTGAACTGAACATTGGTAGATGTTTTTATCTTGAGCAGTCGTTCGAACAAAATTGTCATCGTGCATGATCACTAAGTTTTGATCATGCAACTGACGGACATCGAACTCAACTGCTCGAATTCCCAAATCATGAATATATTGGAAGCCACCTAAAGTATTTTCAGGCGCTTCACCACGTGCACCACGATGACCAATAATACGCATGTTAATCTCAATGACATTGAATCGATATACATACGATTATACGACCAAAATGAGCTTAAATTGTGTCGTAAATATTTTTTTGCCATAACACTTCTGTACCATCTTCGGCACGTTGTAATGTGCGTGAAGCCACAAATAACCAGTCAGATAATCGGTTTAACAGTTGAAGTGAAGTGGCTTGAATATTTTGATCACGACTATGCACGGTCATTAAACTACGTTCGGCACGACGACACACTGAGCGTGCCTGATGTGCATAACTACATGCCAATGTACCAGCAGGTAAAATGAAGTCTTTGAGCATCGGTAGCGCTTCATTCATTTCATCAATTTCTTTTTCCAAAAATTCCACTGCAACTGGCAATACCATATTGTAATTTGGGATACAGACTTCGCCGCCCAAATCGAATAACCAGTGTTGAATGAGGCTTAAAGATTTATCCCATTTGGCTTTATCTACAATGTGACTCACTGCAATTTGCGAACGTAGAATACCAATACATGAGTTCAGCTCATCTACATCGCCCAAGGCATGGATACGTAAGTCATCTTTAGGAACACGTGAGCCATCACCTAAGCCAGTCGTGCCCGAGTCGCCAGTACGGGTATAAATTTTACTTAAACGGTGTCCCATGTTTTTTCCTTAAATTTGAATCGAATTGGTGGAGGATAATGCATTCCATTATCCTCAGTTTGAAGATGATTGACATCAATATTTGAAGGTCACACCTGCAGAAGCGAGGCGGCCACCATTGACATAATAATAGCCGTTGTCCTGATAAGACGTTTTGTAATGGGCATCGCCAATATTTTGAATATTGGTAAATAATTTAATATACGGATTCACATTCCAAAAAGCATTCACATCTACGGTTGCATAACCTGGATTGCGGTAATTTGGATCCCAGTCCTTAGAATGCGATTTCACAATCAGTGAAGCGCTAATCCCATAGACTTCGTTCTGTAAGCCCGTTGTCAGGGTCAAGGCTTGACGTGGGCGACGTGCTAACTCTTGATGTGTATCTTCATTTTCAGTTTTAACATAGCTGTAAGTGGCTTTGGCAAATAAATCATTTTTTGCCCAACCCAAATATAACTCTCCACCTTGGTAAGTGGCTTGGTTAATATTTTGCAGTTTACTGCCATTCACGGCATTAATGAGGTTGTCGACTTCTGTGTAATAAAGTGAAACACCTGTGTTGAAACCGTAATTTAACTTTTGGTCCAAACCGATTTCATACGAAATACTTTCTTCAGGATCTAAGTCAGGATTACCTGTCCAAGCATTATAAAGTTCATTTAATGTTGGTGATTTAAATGCAGAACCAATATTGGCATAAACACTGGTTGATGGCAGTACTTGATAACGTGCTGCTGCTTGACCAACGACATGCGTACCATACTTTTGATTGTCTTCGACGCGAACACCTAACTGTGTATTGAGCTGATCATTTGTATATTGGTGTTGAAGGTAGTAACCCGTTGAATCGACTTTTTCTTTGTAGGGGTCACCATAAGATAAAATGTCACCTTCTAAGTTACGATATGTGACGCCAGCCAAAACATTCTGTGTGGGGGTAAACTGCCATTTTGCATACAGTTCAGCTTCTTGGGTGCGACTGTCGACGTAGTCAGTACTGTCTTTTTGCTCGACTTCGTCTTTGAACTGAGACAAGCGTGCATGTAATTCAAGCTGTTCGGTGAGATTGAAACGTCCACGGACATTGATGATTTCATTTTTGAAATCCTGTTCCAGTAAACTGCCATCAAAGGCATAGGCATCATATAAATTTGTGCCTTCATTTTCACTATAATCGACAGATAAGCCAAAGCGCTCTTTTTCTACGCCAAGCTTGGCACTGTAACCTTTCTGATCAAAGGCTGCGGTTTTTGAGGTTTGCGTTTTTTGATTGGTGACTTTAGTGGCATCAGACTCAAGGCGTTGTCCACGAATTTGTGCGTAAAATCCATTATCGAAAGCGTCCGCACCGATCACAGATTTATAAGTACTTTTTTCACCAATTTCGCCAGTT